>DATGMB010000057.1:0-10039 GCA_035293845.1 Bryobacteraceae bacterium | reverse complement strand
GCCGTCTCTATCGCTAGTGTTACCGGCGCCGGATCACCGTTTCAGGTCCGCTACGTTTCCGCTGGCTTGCTGTTCCTCAAACCTCTTGGAACCCGTGTTCAAATATGCTCCTGCTCACAGTTCCGGTCAACGGTTTTCTGTGCGCGAAAGCGCCGTTTTCCTCAGATTATTTCAGCCGTGTTTCGAGCCGGTTACGGCGCTCGCCCCGTGGATTCGCTGTGGATAAAACGCAGCTCGCGGCACGCGTTTTGCGATACTTGGCTCGATGCGCCGATTGCTCATCCGTCCGGGCGCCATCGGGGATTTTATCCTCTCGATTCCGGCCCTGGAATGCCTGCGCGCCGGATACACGGAGGTGTGGACCGCGGGGCAGAACGTGCCGCTGGCGCGGTTTGCCGATCGCGCGCGGCCGATCGCCTCGACCGGGCTCGACCTGCTCGGCATCGCCGACCCGCCGCCGCGCCTGATCGACGATCTGCGCGGCTTCGATTCGATTATTTCCTGGTACGGCGCCAACCGGCCGGACTTCCGCGAGCTGGTGCGCGAACTGCGCCTGCCGTTCACGTTTTTCCCGGCACTGCCGCCGGATGCGGCCGGGTGCCATGCCGCCGATTTCTACCTGGAGCAGGCGCGCACGTTCGCGCCGTGCGAGTCGGACGGCGTCCCGCGCATTTCCATCCCGTCCGCGCGCGAGAATTTCGCGGTAATTCACCCGTTTTCGAGCAGTTTTCGCAAGAATTGGCCGCTCGAAAACTTCCGCCGCGTGGCGGAAGGGCTGTCGCGGCAGATGCCGGTCCGCTGGTGCCGCGGCCCGGAAGATCCGCCGCTCGAAGGCGCGGTGATGATGGAGAATCTCTACGACCTCGCCTGCTGGTTGGCCCGCGCGCGGCTGTACATCGGGAACGATAGCGGCATCACGCACCTGGCCGCGGCGCTGGGGACGCCGGTGCTGGCGCTGTTCGGTCCGACAGATCCGGCCGTCTGGGGCCCGCGGGGTCCGAATGTGCGGGTGGCGCGGTTTGGGGTGCTAACCGTGTCCGAGCCAGGAGAGCAGCCCTGAAAGGACTCTGTTGAAGTCCGCCGCCCTCAAGGTGCCCAACTTGCGAACTGCCCGGACGTTCGGATACGTCGCCATGCTCTGCACCGCAAAGGCACCCGGTCTGAGAAACGGCACGTCCACGGCAATCTCGTAACGGGAGCCGCGCAAACTGGTGGTGTGCGGCACGATGGTAACAAGGGCGCGATCCGTTTCCTCATAGGGAACACTCATGATCCAGGCCAGGCCGGACCTTCGCCTCCATGCCGAGGTCGAACAGCCAGACCTCACCTCGCGCCGGAATCATCGTTCTCGTCTAAAGCGGTGAGCAACTGATCGGCCGCGTATGCGGTCTCCGCATCGTCCAGCGGGCCGGAATCGAACGGAATTGCGCGACGCAGGAATTCGACGGTGAAGGCGCGCTTTTCGTCTTCCGGCAGAGCCTCGAACGCTTCCAGTAGCTCGGCGGTTTGCCTGCTCATGCTTTCAGGCTATCACCGAGCAAGATGGATTGCGCCGCCTTCGGGTTCACCGGTAATTCTTATCGTCCAGCTTCCCCAAATCCAGCCCGTCCGGCAGCACCCCGATGGTCACCACGGCGAAGGTGAACACGTTCGTCCCCGGCTCCAGGTGGCCGCCGAAGGCGCGGTCGGGCGTGGCCAGGGTGATGTGCGGGTGCAGGCGGCCGTTGAGCACGTAGCCGCTCATGGCGGCGATGTCGGCGGGGCCGGTGGGGTCCTTGACGAAGGTGTTTTTCGAGGGCAGCGTGCGGTTGCTGACCTGGTGGATCTGGTAATTCCGCACCGAGCCGAAGCCGTTCAGGATGACGCCGTTGCGGATCTTCTGCTGCTTCACCATCTGCTCCAGGCCGGCGAGCAGATCGGTGTCGTATTTGAACCGCAGAACGACCACGCGCTCGAACTGCGTCGGGATGGCGTATGCCGCGGGAACCTGCTCGCTGTTGGGCTTGGAATCCTCCGGGCTTACCGCCGTGGTGATCTCATGACGGCTTATTTGAGCCGTCAGCAGCAGGGGTAATAGAAACCAGGTCGCTTTCGGGATTCGCGTCATGCTGCAAGGATACATAATGCGACCGCACTTTGCGGGCGGCGGCGCGGCCGACCACGGCAGTTAACTGGTCCTCCGAAGCGGCCCGGACGAGCTCCGAACTCCCAAAATGTTTCAACAGCTTTTGCACAGTTTTTCCACCGATGCCGGGGATCGCCTCCAGCTCCGAGGTCAACTGCCGCGCGGCGCGGCGCGAGCGGTGGAAGGTGATGGCGAAGCGGTGCGCCTCGTCGCGGATGGATTGCACCAGGTGCAGAATGGGCGAAAAGCGGTCGAGGACGATCGGCTCGTCTTCCTGCCCGTAGACGTAGATGATCTCCTCGCGCTTGGCGATCGAAGCGAGCGGCTGGTCGCTGATGCCGATGGCTTCGAGCGCCTCGGCGGCGGCGTGCAACTGGCCGATCCCGCCATCGATCAGCACCAGCCCCGGCATGGGCAGTTTTTCCTCCTGCACGCGGGTGTAGCGGCGCGTGACGACCTCGCGCATGCTGGCGAAATCGTCATTGCCGATGACAGTGCGGATGATGAACTTGCGGTAATCCGCCTTCTTCATGCGGCCGTTTTCCCAGACCACCATGCTCGCGACCTTGTCCGTGCCCTGAATATGCGAAATGTCGAAGCACTCGATGCGCTCGGGCGCGGAGGGCAGGTTGAGGGCGTCCTGGAGCGCCTCCTGAATGGCGCGGGACGAAGGTTTCAGAACGCGGAAGCGGGCGTCGAAGCTGTGCTTCGCGTTGGTCTGCACCAGGCCGAGCAGCGCCTTTTTCTGCCCGCGCTGCGGTGTACGGATCTCGACGCGGCGGTTGCGCTTTTCGGAAAGCAGCTCTTCCAGCGCCTCGCGGTCCTCGAATTCGACCGGGACGTGGATTTCGCCGGGAATGTACTGCTGGTCGAGGTAGAGCTGCTTGAGGAGCGAAGAGAAGAACTGCGGTTCATCGAATTCGGTCTGGTCCTCCCAGAAGAATTCGCGGCGGTCGACGATCTGGCCGTTGCGGAGGTGGAAGAGATTCAGCGCGACCAGCGGCGGCTCGGCATAGCAGGCGAAGATATCGGCGTCGTCGCCCTTGGCGGCGGCCATTTTCTGGCGCTGCTCGATCTCGTCGACGGTGGCGAGCAGGTCGCGGAGCCCGGCGGCCTCCTCGAAGCGCATCTCTTCGGAAGCGGCTTCCATGCGGGCGCGGAGTTCGCGGGCCAGATCGCCATGGCGGCCTTCGAGGAAGAGGCGGACGTCGCGCACGGCGCGGGAGAAGATTTCATGCGTCGTGAGGCCCTCGACGCACGGCCCGAGGCAGCGGTGGATGTGGTATTGCAGGCAGGGCTTGGGATGGAAGCGCGTCAGGTCGACCTTGCAGGAGGGCACCTGGAAAAACCGGTGAATGAAGTGCACGAGGCGGTGCGCGAGGTTGGCCGGGAAGTACGGGCCGAAGTAGGTGGCGCCGTCCTTCTTGAGGCGGCGGGTGACGTAGACGCGCGGGAATCGCTCGTTGGTCAGCTTGATGTATGGGTAGGTCTTGTCGTCCCGGAGCAGCACGTTGAAGCGCGGCTTGTACTGCTTGATGAGGTTGTTTTCGAGGGCCAGCGCTTCCTTTTCGTTGTCGACCAGGATGTAGTCGACATCGCGGGCTTCGGAGATGAGGGTGCCGGTCTTGACGTCCGCGAGCTTGTCGTCGAGGAAGTAGCTGCGGACGCGGTTGCGCAGGATCTTCGCCTTGCCGACGTAGATGACGCGGCCGCCGGCATCTTTGTAGAGGTACACTCCGGGCGCGAGGGGAAGCTGCGCTGCCTTTTCACGGAGTTCCATCGGAGAGGGACTACTTCCATTATAGGGGGGAGGTAAAAGGGGTGTACGGCCGCTGATAAAATCGAAGTATGTTGCGCTGGATTCTCGCTTTGGCACTGGTCTCGGTGGCGGGGGCGCAGCAGACGCCGCCGGAGCAGTCGCCGAAGAAGCTGGAAACCGAGCGCCCGAAGGCTGCGGGCCAGCAGGAAGCGGTTCCTCCGGAAGAGGACAAGGACCTCGCCAGGACCGAGTATTCCTTCAACCCGCTGCAATCGCAGAAGGATGTCTCGGTCGGGAACCTGTACTTCAAGAACCACAAGTACCGCGCGGCGGAACTGCGCTACACTTCCGCCACGAAGTGGAACGACGGGAATGCCGATGCCTGGCTGCACCTGGGCGAAGTCGAGGAGCGGCTGAAGGATACACAGAAGGCCAGGGAGGCGTACCAGAAATACGTCGAGCTGGCATCCGACGGCAAGGACAGCAAGAAGGCCGCGGAAATCAGGAAAAAGCTCGAAAAGCTGAAGTAGGGGCCAGCTCAGGGCGGACTCGGGCCGGATCGCCGCCAAGGGGATCGGGTACTAGACCGACATTGACGGGTGAATCCCTGATGGGTAAAATGGACACTCGCGCCACGCATGAAAGGTTCGATCCTTGCAGCGCTGCTTCTGGCCGGGCTGGTCCAGAACGCCGCCTCGCTTTTGGCCCAGTCCAGTACAACCCGCTCCACGCCCGCCAGCAGGAAAAAGAAGACCGCCAGGAAGAAAGCCGCGCCGCACTATAAGCCCGCGCCGCCTGTCGATCCGACCGAAGGCGACAATGTGGACGGCGACGATCTGGAAATCCGCCGCGCCGCGGTGGACGCGCTCGGGACGATGAACGGGGCGGTGGTGGTCGCCGACCCGAATTCCGGCCGCATCCTGACGATGGTCAACCAGAAGCTGGCGCTGAAGAGCGGCTTCATTCCGTGCTCCACGATCAAGCTGGTGACCTCGATCGCGGCGCTCAACGAGCACCTCATCACGCGCGAGACGTTCATCCCGATCGGGCGCTACCAGCGCTACAACCTGACCACGGCCATCGCGCACTCCAATAACCAGTATTTTGCGATTCTCGGCACCCGGCTCGGCTTCGACCGGGTGGTGCATTACGCGCAACTGCTCGGGCTGGGCGAGAAGGCGGGCCTCGACATTCCGGGCGAGCTGCCCGGCACAGTGTGCGCCACACCGCCGAAAAACGGCGGCGTGGGGATGATGTGCAGCTTCGGCGAAGGCTTTCAAATGACGCCGCTTGAGCTGGCGGGCCTGCTCTCCGCCATCGCCAACGGCGGCACGCTGTATTACCTGCAGTATCCGCGCACGGCGGAGGAGATCGAGCACTTCCAGCCGAAAGTGAAGCGCACGCTGGAGGTCTCGCAGGGCGATTTGGAAGACCTCAAGGCCGGGATGCGCGGCGCGGTGGATTACGGCACCGCGCGCAGGGCCAACTACGATCCGAGCGAGCCGATCCTGGGCAAGACCGGCACCTGCACCGATTTCGCCAGCGCCAACCACATGGGCTGGTTCGGCTCCTTCAACGAGGTCGGCCGGCATCAACTGGTGGTCGTGGTGATGCTGACCGGAACCAAGACGGTGAACGGACCGGTGGCCTCCGGAGTGGCCGGCGCGATCTACCGCAAGCTCTCCGAGCAGCGCTTCTTCGCATCCGACGGGCCGAAGAAGACGAACGGCCTGCCGGAGATCGTGACGACCTTCCCCTGCTGCCGCTAGCGGCCGCGCCGCGCGGCTAAATTGCCATCGGCTTGGCGGAGAGCCGCGACCGCCACGCCGCGAGCCCGACGCATGCCGCGACCGCGAGCGAAAATATCGCCGGAGCCACCGAAAAGTAGAGGATACTGAACACCACGCCGGCCACTTGCACCAGGCATAGGCCCCACCCGATTTTCGCGGCGGCGCCGGGGGCCACGCGCACGAGCGCGCCAAGCTGCCAGGCAAGAAACGCCTCGAAGAGCATGGAGACGGTCGCGGAAAGTCCAAAACCGCGGTAAAAACCCTCCGGAGCTGAAGGTTGCTCCGCCCACGGTGAAATGCACGTTGTTCATGGCATCGCGCACCGCGATGCCCTCGGCCGTAGGCGGCGTGAAGGCGAGAAACCCCGAAGGTGTGCCCGGCCGCAAACAAGACGAACACCACCGATGCGGCGCGGTAGAGGGATGTGCTGGTCATTTGGCGCCGATGTTAGTTAGCCTGACCACGGCGCGCCGTCAAGAGGGCTTCGCGTTCCGGACTGCGATAGAATCCGACCAATGCGGAAAGTGATCCTGAGCGCGGCTCTCACCCTGGACGGCTACATCGCGCGCCGCGATGGCTCGGTCGACTTTCTGCAAGCCGCCAATCACTCGGATCCCGATTTGCTCCGCTCCATGACGGCGTTCTTCGGAACCATCGACACCGCGGTGATGGGGCGGAAGACGTTCGATGCGGCGCTGGCGATGACTGGCGGGACGTACGACGGCCACGGGCTCGCGACCTACGTGATGTCCCGCTCGCTGCCGCCGGGCGAGCGCGAAGGCGTTACGTTTACCGATCTTACGCCGCGCGATCTGGTCGCGACGCTGCGCGCCTACCCGGGAAAGGACATCTTCCTCATGGGCGGCGGCGAGACGGCGCGCGCATTCCTGAAGGACGATCTGGTGGACGATTTGCGCCTGGGGATCGTGCCCGTGCTGCTCGGCGACGGCCTACCGTTGTTTCCGGCCGGCTTTCCGCAGCGGGATTTTCAATTGGTGGAGTGCCGGCATTTTGCGAACGGCGCGGCGGCGCTGCGGTATGAGCGGAGGCGGTAGCGGGATTCGAGGAGGGGGCCGGGCGTGGCCGGTCCGCTGCGGGCGCGTTACGCTAGTCTGAGTGAGTTCTCCGGACGACCTTTCCTCCGTGCTCGAGCGCGAGCGGGCCTACCACGAGCAGCTCTACTCCGGCAAAGCGCAGCAGCGGTTCGGACAGGCAGCGGTGCGGCACTTCCGCGCGCATCTGTGCGGGCACATCCTGCGCGCCACGGGGCTGGGGCCGGCGGCGCGGGTGCTGAGCCTCGGGTGCGGCATCGGGGATACGGAGATCGCGCTCGCCCCGCGCGTGGCCAGTGTGACCGGCGTGGACCTTTCGCCGGCGGGAATCCGCGAGGCGCGGAGCTCGGCGCAGCAGGCCGGTGTCGCCAATGCGCGGTTCATCGAGGGCACGCTCGATAACGTCGAGTTGGAGCCGCAGTTCTTTGACCTGGTGATCGCCATCTTTTTCCTGCACCATCTGCCGGACGCGGCGCTGCAGGCGATGCCGCGGCAGGCGGCGCGGCTGCTGGCGCCGGGGGGATGGTTCTACAGCCTTGATCCCAGCCGGCTGCGGCTTTCGGGCGCGGTCGGGTCGATTCTGATTCCGTGGATCATGAAGGAGCACCAGTCGCCGGATGAGCGCCAGCTCGATGCCGGGATGGTGGCGGCGCTATTCGCGGCAGAAGGGTTCGACTGCCGCGCCGGTTACTACGATTTCGTCTCGACGCCGCTGGCGGGCCTGTTTCCGGCGTGGCAGGCGGGCTACCGCGCGGCGCGCCGGCTGGACGATATGCTGGTGCGCGTGCCGGGACTGCGGCGGTTCAGTAGCAATTTCGAGATTGTGGCGCGGAAGGTCTGAGGCAGGGAGGATCTGAAGGAGGGAACGGGGCAGGCGACCGGAGCGACCGCCTGCCCGAGGGGTTTACTTGCCTCCGCCGAAGCGGAAGACGGGGCCGACGCTGAAGCGGAAATTGCCTTGCTTGCTCTGGTTGAAGTCGGTCACGTAAAGGCCCGGTTCGAAGCGGATCGCCAGCAGGCGGCTTACCGAGACGTCCACCGGGACTGCGACCAGCATGGCGAATTTGGTCTGGCTGTAGCCCTGGTACCCCTCGGCGAGCAGCGCCTGCTGCTGCGCGGGGGTGGTGGCGGAATTCAGGTTGATCTGGCCGAAGACGCCGCCCAGCAGAATCCTGACGCTGGATTGGATTCTCGCCTGGTCGACGAACCGGAACTGCGGACCGAACAGGTAGCTGTATTCTTTGGCATGAGGGGCGGGCCCGCCCGTGGCCGAGTTGAGGTCGCCGAAGACGGCGGAGATTTCTCCGCCGACGCCGAACCAGGGGAAGGCGTAGCCGGTAACGGAGCCGACCCAGCCGCTCATGTTTTCTTTGGCGAGGGGCGGATCGGGATTGGCTTTGGTGTAAACGTAGCCGCCGTAGAGCTCGGCGCGGTCGCCCTGGGCGGCGAGCGGCGCGGCAGCGGCGAAGGCGAAGCAGAGGCCGGTCAGGATGTGATGACGGATTGCCATAAGGATTTTCCTCAATAGTGTCTTTGACGCAGAGACGCAGAGGCGCTGAGAAAAACGCTCTGCGTCTCTGCGCCTCTGCATCAAGCGCCTTGCTTAGAAGAACAGCTTGGCCGCGAGTTGGAAGAATCGCGGGAAGTTGCTCTGCGATTGCGGCAACAAGCCGAACGTCGCGCTGTTAAACGTGGTGCTGATCGACGGGCCGGAAGCGGAGCCGAGGATCGGGGTGTTGGTCAGGTTGAAGGCCTCGGCGCGCATCTGCAGCTTGTAGCGCTCGTTGAACTGTGTGATCTTTTCGATCGCCATGTTCAACTGCGGTTTGGCCGGATACTCCACGTTGCCGCTGAAGCGCTGCGGCAGGGCGCTGTTGATGGAGTTGACCGGGAAGTTGGCGTAGCAGGCCGGGTTGTTGTTGAACCAGTGCTGCGGCGTCTGGCCGGTGTACTGGCCGGTGACCGGGTCCTTGTAGTGCGTGTAGTCGCCGCAGAAGTTGATGTAGCCGGGCAGGCCGAGGGCGTTCCCCGAGATGTAGCTCAGGATCCAGTCGGCGCGCCATCCGCCGACGACCTTATCCGCCCAGCCGGTCAGGCCGCTGGCGAACTTCTTGCCTTTACCGATCGGCAGATCCCAGACGCCGCTGAACGCGATTTCCTGCGGCTGGTTGGCCGAGTCGTAATCGTACCGGCGGTTCGCGTACGGATCCTGCGGATGCAGTTGCAGTGTGGCGGTCTGGCCGTTGGGGCTGAGGATCAGGTTGGCGCCGGTGACCGTCTGCCAGTTCTGGCCGATGCAGCAGGTCATGGCGTATTCCTTGCTGAAGGTCCAGGAAAGCACCCAGGTCATGACGCCGATGTTGCTGTTGGCGTCCGCGAAGGCGCGTTTTTCAAAGCGCAACTGGCCGGCATCGGAGCGGAAGTAGCGGTCGGCATCGTCCGGGTCCGTGTAGCCGCCCCAAAGCGGGTAGTTGTTCATGAGGCTCTGCGCCGATTGCGTGGTGGCCGAGCCACGGCCGGTGGTGGCCGGCAGAATGCCGAGGAACGGATTCGGCAACTGGCGGCTGAAGAAGTTGGGATCGTTCATCGCGATCTGCTGCAACTGCAGGCCGTACGCATCCTGCGGATTGCCCTGGTTGACGCTGTCGCGGTCGTAAAGCGCGTAGTTGCCGGCGAAGGAGACGTCGATCAACATGCTCTTCGGCAACTGGCGCTGGAAGCCCAGCGAGTATTGATAGGTGCGCGGGGTCTTGAAGTGAAGCGGATCGCCGTTGGCGCCCTGGCCGAGATTGGCCAGCGGCCCGGCGGAGGCGCCGACGACTGGGGTGAGACCCAGCGGATAGGGATTGACCAGCGAATACGGACCGGTGGGCGCCGTGGCGCACATGTTGTTGCTGAGGCCGCTAATCGGATTGAAGCAGGCCGAAGGCATCGGCACGCCATTGACCGTGAACGAGCTCTGGTAGCTGGTCGTCTGGCTGAAGCCGGTCTGGCTGTTGTTGTTCTTGGTGTCGGACTGATAGTAGACGCCGAAGCCGCCGCGGATGACCGTCTTGTCGCCCAGCCGGTAGGCGAAGCCGATGCGCGGCGCGCCGTTGGTGAAATCGGTGTAGTGGGACCGGCGCGGCAGCCCATTGCTGCCGGCGAATTCCCACACGCCGTAGAACGCCGCGGGCGGATTCGGGTAGCCGTACGGATCGTTCGGGTGGGTGGCGTTGTACTGCGCCTGGTCCGCCTTCCACGCGGCCATGATCTGATCGCTCATCGGATTCACCGCGGTGGAATTGAACTGCACCGCCATGCGGTTGTACCG
>DATGMB010000056.1:0-11572 GCA_035293845.1 Bryobacteraceae bacterium | reverse complement strand
CTACCCGCCCGAAACCGAGCGCTGCGCCAGCTCCCCGAACAGCGGCAGCGCGTACGCTTCGTTGTGGGCCGCCTTCACCATCATGAAGATCGACATTGCCAGCAGCACCGCCTCGAGCAACTGGTACACGTGCAGTTGCGGAATCGCCCAGAACAGCGGCCGCAGCACCTGGTCGGCGATCAGCCACCCCACGAACAGGTACAAGCCCTGGAAGGCATGGAAGCGCAGGTCGCGATCCTGCCGGAACCGGTCCGATGCCAGCACCACCACCGAGGCGATCCACCCCACCCAAGGCACATAACAGAGAATCGACCACGTGCGGCCTGGCACCGCTTCGAGCGCGTTCGGCCGCGCCGCGCCGCGCGGCGGATACGCAGCCGCGGGCGGCTGGCGGGCTCCGCAGCGGCCGCAGTACGCGTCCGCCGGCCCGACCTGATTCCCGCACTGGCTGCAAAATGGCATCTATTACTTCTTACGATATTCCACACCGGTTCGTTCCGGAACACACACGGCGCCCGCCATGCTAACATTTTCGCCATGAAACTGCTTATGGCGATGGTCCTGCTGGCCGCCGCGGCCCCCGTGCTGCCGGCCGCGAAGAACCTGGAAGTCTACTTCATCGACGTCGAAGGGGGCCAGGCCACCCTGATCGTGCCGCCCGGCGGCGACTCCCTCCTCATCGACACCGGCTGGGCCGGCCACAACCACCGCGACGCCGATCGCATCGCCGCCGCCGCCAAAGCCGCCGGCGTCAAGCGGATCGATTACCTCGTCATCACCCATTATCACGAGGACCACGTCGGCGGCGTCCCGCAGCTCGCCGAAAAGCTCCCCATCCGCAACTTCGTCGATCACGGCGACCAGACCGAGACCGGCAAACAGGCCGAGATCCTCTACAACGCCTACAAGGCCTTCCGCGATAAAGGCAACCACATCGTCGTCAAACCGGGCGACACCATTCCGGTCAAAAACCTGGATGTCAAGGTTCTCAGCGCCGCGGGCGAGATCATCCCCAAACCGCTGCCCGGCGCCGGCCAGCCGAATCCCGATTGCGCCAGCTTCCAGAAGCACGCCGACGCAACCGACGAGAATCCGCGCTCCGTCGGCCTGCTCATGACCTACGGCAGCTTCCGCATGATCGACCTCGGCGACCTCACCTGGAACAAGGAATACGATCTGGTCTGCCCGGCCAATAAGGTCGGCCCGGTGGACCTCTACATCGTCTCCCACCACGGCATGAACATGTCCGGCTCGCCGCAACTGGTGCACGCGCTCTCGCCGCGCGTCGCCATCATGGATAACGGCGCCCGCAAAGGCGGCACGGCAGAAGTCTGGCAGACCATCCACGATACGCCCGGCGTCCAGGACCTCTGGCAGCTCCACTTCGCCATCGCCGGCGGCAAGGACCACAACTCCTCCGATACCGTCATCGCCAATGTCGACGAGCAGTGCGAAGGCAAATGGATCAAGGTAACGGCGGAACGCGACGGGACGTTCACGGTCGAGAACAGCAGGAATAAGTTCGAGAAGACGTACAAGAGGTAGCGGCTTCGGGTAGTGGCGCAGCGCGCGCCGCTACCCGGGGACATCCGGCGCCGGCTGGTGTACGCTGTGCAGCATGCATCGCCTTCTGCTGGTTCCCCTCCTCGCCTGCCTCGCCTTCGCGCAATCCGCTCCGGAACGCTCGCGGGATCTGCTCGAAACTGCCCTCCAGGACCACAATCCGGATACCCGCAAAATGGCGGCTACCGCCATCGGCCTCGGAGGACCGCACGAGCCCTTCCTCAAGCTCGTGGAAGGCCTCCTCGACGACAAGGACGTCGAGGTGCGCGTCACCGCCATCGGCAGCCTCGCCGACTGGAAAACCCGCGCCGCCGTGCCCCTGCTCCGCAAGGCGTTGAACGACCCCGTGCCCGAGGTCAGTTTCGCCGCCGCCCGGGCGCTTTACACGTTGCACGACCCCGCGGGCAAGTCCGCTCTCCTCGCCGTCCTCAGCGGCGAAAACAAGGTGGCCTCCGGTTTCATCAGCAAGCAAATGCGCGACGCCCTTCGCATGCTGCACACCCCCCGCGCGACCCTCATGCTCGGTCTCAAGGAAGGCTTGGGTTTCGTTCCCGTCCCCGGCCTCGGCGAAGGCATGGCCTCCCTGCACGGCCTCCTCTCCGACCCCGGCGTCTCCGGCCGCGCGATGACGGCGCTGCTGCTCGGCAAAGAGAAGGATGCCGAAACGCTGTTTGCCCTGCGCGAAGCCCTTTCCGATAAGGACTGGTCCGTGCGCGCCGCCGCGGTCCATTCGCTCGCGCTGCGCAACGACCCGGCGGTCGAACGCGACCTCGAGCCGCTCCTCGAAGACAAGAACCAGGCCGTCCGCCTTCGCGCCGCCGCCGCTGTGCTTCGGCTGGAGGAGATCCGCCGGCGCACGCATCGCGAGTCGCCGCGCTGACGACTACCTTGGCGCCCGATCCGCCGCGTTGGCCTGGCCCTTCCTTCCCCGGTCCAGTCCGAAGTGGGGCTCCGCCCGCGTTCCCGTGATCTGGATCGGCAGCAGTGTGCCCGCCCCTGCCCTGCTCAGAAGCGGATCGATCGGCTTGAGCGCAAGGCGTTTCCAGCCGGACATCGTCTGCGATGCCTTCGCCTGCAACCGCGCCACCCCGTGCAAGTCGATCTGCTCCGAGTAGATTCCATAGGTTCCGTGCAGGTGGATCGCCGCCCCCGGCACCTGGAAGACGAGGTCGGAAAACCGCAACTCGCCATCCTCCATCGCGAATCCGCCGCGCAGCGACGAGAACACATCCGCGATCTCCTGGTTCTTCGGCTGCCCCTGCGCGCGCCGGCTGAGCATGTCGATCTTCTGCTGCACCGATCCACCCGAAAACTGCGACTCGTCCATCGAGAAGTTCCCGTCCAGCAGCAGCCGCTGCCGCATATCGCGTCCCGCCACCGGCAGAATCTGCATTTTGGTGCGCAGATCGATACTGCCCTGCAGGAATGGCTGCGATGCCTTGACCGCCAGCCGCACCAGATCCTCGATCCTCCCTTTATCGACCGCGACATCGAGCACGATGCTCCGCGCTTTCGGCCCCGGCGGCCGCACGATCCGGCCGCGCGCCACGATGTCTGTGCTTCCGAGCCTCGCCCGAACCGGCTGCAGGAACGTATCCCCGCTGGTGCCGTCCACGATGGAATCGAACCGGGTGGTGAGCGGCAGCGCGTTGCCGCCGGCCAGCCGGAATTGCGGCGTTCGCGTCTCCCCATGCACCGCAATGCGGCGCAGCGGACCTTCGAATCGCCCCGTCGAGTCGAGTATGCCGGCAATGGTCCGAAATGCGCCCAGGTCGGCCCCGGTGAAAGTGTACGCGCCGGAGATCGGCGTCTCGCCCGGGTCGTCTCTTCGCCACGGGCCGAAGCTCCCGGCAACCTGCACCGTTCCGGGCGGCTTCGGATTACGGAGCTCCGCCTCGTACTGGAAGCCCTTTCCGGGCTGGGCGCCGGTGAGCACGACGTGCTGGACCTCGTCTTCCCGCGGCAGCTTGGCCGCATCCGCGGGAAAGATCCGCACCAGCGCCGATCTTGCCTCCATCCTTTGGACCACGACCGCTTCAGGCGCCGGCGTGCCCGCGCCCTTCTCCACCTCAGCGGACGCCAGGCGCGGCCGGATATTCAACTCGAGCGCCTCCAGCCGGACATCGCGGATGCGCCGCGGCTGCTCCCACAGAGCGCCCAATTCGGTATCCATCCGGAATTGCCCCACCGTCACCAGGCTGCCGATCTTCAACCCCTCGCCCCAGAGGCGCAGCCGCGCGGACCGTGGATGCCATGGCGATAGGAACGCAACTGAAACGTGCAGCTCCCGGACTGCAACGCCGGTTCCGAACCGGTCTTGCAGGTACGCGATCGCCTGTTGCCGGACAAACGGCTCGAACCGCCGCGCCGCGATCCATCCCGCCGCCGCCAGGCCCCCCAGCAGCAATGCCACCGCGCACGACGCGCCCAAAAGCCACTTCCGCATAGGTCACCAGCCCGAAGGTATTCGACCTGGAGGCGGTTGGCAAGGGGCGGCGTGTGCGTTTCGGCACCGGTCCGATCGCGATTCGGTGTGCCCTATGCGGACCGATCTGCGTCCAACCGGGAAAGGAGGTACTCGTGCGAACGCTCAGGTCATTATGTGTCCTGGTAATCTCAGTTTTCGTCGCTTCCGCCGCGGCTCAGACTTCCGATTCCGTGAAGATCGTATCGGCCGCCAGTCCCAACGCAGGCCTCACCGCCGATTCGCTGGCGAGCGTCTTCGGCCCGCAGATTTCCACGATGACGCAGTCCGCCCCCGCGCCGCCATGGCCCACCAGCCTGGGCGATATTTCCGCCGTGCTCGTGAAGGATTCATCGGGGAACACCAAGAATGCGGGCATCCTGTTCATTTCGCCCAACCAGATGAACATATGGATTCCGCCGGGCGTCGCGCCGGGTCCCGCCACCATTTCGTTCCCCGTCACGGGATTGCCTCCCGGTGAAGGCACGGCCGCACTGCGGGTCGTTCCCGTCACGATTCAGAAAGTCGCGCCGGCGCTGTTCAGCGCGAATGGCACAGGCTCCGGAGTGGCCGCCGCCTCTGCCATCCGGGTGCTGCCGGGTAGCCGGATCGTGACGCCCATTCCGGTTGTCACCTGCGACTCGGCGGACAATTGCACCGCGGTGCCCATTGCACTCGGTGTCGATACCCCGATCTATCTCTCGCTCTATGGAACCGGCATCCGCGGCGCGAGTGCCTTGCAGAACGTCTCGGTAACGATCGGCAACGTGCAGATCCAACCGACCTACGCCGGCCCGCAAATCGAGACGCCGGGCCTCGACCAGGTCAACGTGCCGATTCCGCTCACGCTCCGCGGCAGCGGCCTGGTGAACGTCACCGTGACCGTGGACGGCGTAACGTCCAATCCGGTTCAGATCAACATCCAGTAGCCCGCCGCGGCGGTCCGCTCTCGGCGCACCCGGCAGCGCAGCGTGCGCTCAGCCCTCTTGCATGTCGCCAATCCACGCTCTATACTGAACCACATGGTTCAGTATTCGGGAACCGTCCTCGACGCTTCGTTCGCCGCGCTCTCCGATGCCACCCGCCGCGGCGTTCTGGAGCAACTCGGACGCGCGGACGCTTCGATCACGGACCTTGCCGGGAAGTTTCACCTAACCCTGACAGGCATGAAGAAGCACGTCAGCGTCTTGGAGCGGGCGGGGCTCGTCACTACGGAGAAGGTCGGGCGCGTGCGGACCTGCAAGCTCGGCCGGCGCGCACTGGAGGAAGAGGCGGCATGGATCGAGCGGTACCGCCAGTGCTGGGCCGCGCGCTTCGACGAGTTGGACAAGCTCGTCGAGGAATTGAAACAGAAGGAGAAAGCCGATGGACGCAAGAAAAGATCGCGAAATCAACCCCACAAAGCACATCACGACAGTGGAACGGAAGTCCGAGCGTGAGCTCGTCGTGACTCGAACCTTCAACGGTCCGGCGCATCTCGTCTTCGATGCGTGGACCAAACCCGAACTGCTGAAGCGGTGGTGGGTACCGAAGTCCTTTGGAGCATCCTTCGTTTCCTGCGAGGCCGATGTTCGTACCGGGGGCACGTACCGTTTCGTGTTCAGCCACCCTTCCTCAGAGCAGCCTATGCCATTCTTTGGGAGGTACGTTGAAGTGGCTCCGGGCTCCCGCCTCGTCTGGACGAATGACGAAGGTGATGAGGATGGGCCCGTCACTACCGTGACCTTCGAAGAAAGGGGTGGCGAGACGCTCGTCGTGATACACGAACTCTATCCCTCAAAAAAAGCCCTCGACGATGCAATGGCCTCGGGGAGTATCAGTTGGTCTGACGAGCAGTTCGAGCAGTTGGACCGGCTTGTCGGCGGCCTCGGAGCGAGCGCGGGGCGCTCATAAGATCATCGATCCGGAGTCGACTTCGTCTGGGTCGCGTGCGGCAAGCCGCGGCCCTCGCTCTTCACAATCCGATATGGCCGCGGACTCACGCCGCCACCTCCACCGCATTGAACCGCGCCGAAACCAGCCGGGAAAATCCGGGATTCGCGTATCATGCGTCAACTTGAGGTCGGCTGGCCGGGCGTCCCGTCCGGAGTTCGGTTTCGGCAAATGGTTACGCGTTCCGGATGGGAAGACGAGGTTCCTGGCGCCCCAATGCGATGAGCGCGGTGTCCGCCGTCAGGAGGACGAGGCTTTCCGCTCCGGCCACGCTCAGCAGCAGGCGGTCGAACGGATCGCGGTGAGACTCCGCGGCTCTCACGCGGGTCAAGACGTGTTCGTCGGTTACCGATAAGACCGTGGCTCCCGCTGCCCGCATCTCGTCACGGAAGCGCGCCGGTGCGATCGGCAGTTTACCCAGACGGTGCTTGAGATCGACTTCCCAAACACTGGCAACCGATACAACACACGGCGAGCTGGCCATTAACTCCCGCGACGGCTTGGAGAGCCGTGGGCTGGCCGTAAGCCACCAGAGCGCCACCTGGGTATCGAGGAGCAGTCTCACATCTCGCCCTTGAGGCTCCTGGCGATTTGTTCATCGATCTCCGGGGTGAACGCCGCGTCGACCGCAGCTCTGAACTTCTTCAACTTGCCCCAACCGCCAAGATGGCCTTTCCCGGCGACAGGGACCAGCCTGACCATGGGTTCACCGTTGCTGGCGATCACGATATCCTCGCCTGCCAGAGCGTCCTTGACGAGCCGCGAGAGCTGATTCTTGGCCTCCAGCATGTTGACCTTCATGCGTCCCCCCACCGCTTAGTATAGCCTGGCTTGGCCAACCTTAGCCAAGGAGAGATCATTCCGGTTGGCGCAGTTCGGGCACATCCCTGCGCCCCGTTTCATCGGCCGGCGCGGGCCGTTGCCTTCCGCACGCCGATACGCGCGCGCCCCGCCTACGCCGCTGCTTCCGCCGCGTTGAACCTTACCGAAACGAGCCGCGAAACCCCCGGCTCCTGCATGGTTACGCCGTAAAGCGCCTGCGCCGCCTCCATCGTGCGCTTCGAGTGCGTGATCACGATGAATTGCGTCTGCGCCGACATCTCCTGCAGCAGCCGCGTCAGGCGCCCGGTGTTCGCCTCGTCGAGCGGCGCATCCACCTCATCCAGGACGCAGAACGGGCTCGGCTGGTATTTGAAGATCGCCATCAGCAGAGCGACCGCCGCCAGCGCCTTCTCCCCGCCCGAAAGCAGCAGCACGTTCTGCAGCCGCTTGCCCGGCGGCGAGCAGACGATATCGATGCCCGATTCCGCCAGGTTCTCCTGATCGGTCAGCCGCATCTCTCCGGTGCCGCCGCCAAACAGCGTCTGGAAAATCTGCCGGAAGTTCGCGTTGATCGCCTCGAAGGCCTCGGCGAACTTCTGCCGCGAGACCTGGTCGATCTCCTGGATGGCCTTTTCTGTATCGCGGATGGAGTCGATCAGATCCTGCCGCTGCACGCTCAGGAATTCGTGGCGCTGCTGCGCTTCCTGGAACTCCTCCATCGCCGCCGGATTCACCGCGCCGAGCGCTTCGATGCGGCCGCGCACCTCGTTGCACTGCTGCTCGGCCTCCGCGATCGCGTCGGCATCCGGAATCGCGTCCTCCGCCGGCGCCAGTTGATCCACCGGCGAGTTCAGCTCCTTGCGGCTGGTCTCGTCCAGGTATTTCAACTCCGCCTGCTTGCGCACCAGGTCCACTTCGATCTGCGACCGCCGCTCCTGGCACTCCTGCACGGCCGCGCGCAGCCTCTTCAGCTCCTCCTCGCCCACGCGCAGCGCCTCGCGCATTCCGGCATCCTGCGCGGCCATTTCGTTGACGCGCGCCTCCAGCCCGGCGATCTCCTCCGCCAGCGCCGCCAGCTTCTGGTCCAGCTCGATATTATCGGCCAGCAGCCGCGCCCGCGCCTCGCCCAGGCGCTCGATCTCCGGCGCGATGGCGTTGCGCCGCTGCGTGGTCTCGCGGAACTGCTGCTCGAGCCGCGCCATGGCCGCGCGCTCGCCCCGGTGGCGCTCTTCAAGACCGGCCAGCTCGGCGCGCGTGGCCGCGTGCTCCTCCCCGATCGTCGCGGACTGCGCTTCGATCCGTTCCAGCTCCTGCCGCTCGGCATCCAGCGCCTGCTCGCGCTCCGCCCGCAGCCGCTCCTTTTCCTCCACTGCGGCGCGGCTCCGCTCGCGCTGCTCGGCCGATTTTTCCGAATCGCGCCGCAGCCGGTCGAGCTCCAGGCGCGCCACGGAAAGCCGCTGATTGGCGCGCGAGAGGTCGTCCCCCAGCTTGCGCATCTCGTGGTCCAGCGCCACCCGGTCCTTCTCGCGCGATTGCTGCAGCGCCCGCAGCCGCTCGACTTCCGCCTCGAGCCCCGCGATCTCGCGGTTCAGCTCCTCCAGGCGCGCCGTCATTTCGTCGAATGCCGCCTGTCGCGCCGCCAGCTTCCCCGCGAGCTCCCGCGCCTCGCGCTTCATCGCCAGCGGCCCGGCGGCATTCTTCTTCCCGCCCGTCACCGTATGGCCGTGATAGCAGGCGCCATCCGGCAGCAGAAAATACAGGTGCGGATACGCCACCGAAAGCCGCTGCGCCGCCGCGCGGTCCTCCGCCAGGAAACACTGCGAAACCCGCGGCAGCAGATCCACCGCGCGGTCCTTGAACCCGTTCGTCAGCCGCAGCGAATCGCTGAGCCGCGCCGCAATGCCGGTCTCCGGCCCGATGGCAGGCTCCGGCAGCCGCCCGTGCCCGTTGGCGCCCGGCTCCGGATGCACCAGGAACGTTGCGCGGCCATCCAGCTCGCCGCGAATGAAGTCGAGCCCGCGCTCCGCCTGCTGCCAGCTCTCCACCACCACGTACTCCAGCTCCTCGTGGAGAAATTCTTCCGCGGGTTTCTCGAACTGGCGGTCCACTTCCACGTAGTCCGCCAGCACGCCGAGCGGCTTGAGATCGCTGGCCTTGCCCTTTTCGATCGATGCGAACAGCCGCTTGACCGATTCCGTCGTGTAGCTGCGGTGCGCCAGCACCTGCTCGAGCGATTCCTTGCGCGCCTTGATCTGCGAGATCTCGCTGCGCGCGGCGTCCATTTCGCGCCGCAGCTCGGCCGCGGTCTGCCGCCGTACGGCCAGCTCTTCCTCGGTGCGGCGCCGCTCGCCCGCGACGTTTTCCAGCTCGAGCTGCCGCTCCGCCACGGTCTCGGAAAGCTGCTTCCTCGCCGCCTCGATTCGCTCGATCTCCGCCGCCGCGACCTGCTCCTCCCGCGTCGAACGCGCCGTCTCGCGCTCGATGCCGGCCAGATATTCCTCGATCTGCGCGAGCTGATTCTTCAGCGTGGAAGCCTCGCCCAGCAGCCGCAGAATCAACTGGCGCCCGCTCTCGATCGCCTTCTCCCGCTCCCGCACCTTCGCCTGCAACCCCTCGCGCTGCCGGTTGATCTCGATCATGCGGTCGCGCGTGCGCCCGGTCTGCTCCTCGAGACCGTCGATCGTGGCCTTGTGCGCCGCAATCTCCGCCTCCAGCTTCTCGATGCGCGCCGCCAGCTCCTGCGATTCCTTCTCCGCCTGCGCGATGCGCTGCTCGATGGCCCCGCTCTCCTTCACCTGCGCGGCCAGGCGCCCCCGCGTACGCTCGGCTTCCACATTCCGCTCGGAAAGCTGCTGCCGGTCCGCCGTGAGCCGCTCTTCGATTTCGTAGCACGCCAACTGCTGCCGCTCGTGCGCCTGCTCCTGCGCCGCCACCTGCTCGCCCAGGGTCTTCGCTTCCGCCGCCGCGGTACTGAGGTCGATCGCCGTCTTCGCCGCATCGCGCTCGAGCAGCCGGTATTTGCCGGAAAGCACCACCCGCAGCCGCGACTCCAGCTCCGCCTTCAGCTCGTGGTAGCGCTTGGTCTTCGACGCCTGCCGCTTCAGCGAATTCACCTGCCGCGTGACTTCTTCGAGAATGTCGTAAACCCGCGCCAGGTTCTGCTTGGCGCCCTCGAGCTTGGCCTCGGCGAGCCGTTTGCGCGTTTTGAACTTCGTAATCCCCGCCGCCTCTTCCATGATTGCCCGGCGGTCCTGCGGCTTCGAGCTGAGAATCTGGCCGATGCGCCCCTGCTCGATAATCGCGTAGCTCTCCGGCCCCAGGCCCGTCCCCATGAAGAGGTCCTGGATGTCGCGCAGCCGCGCCTGCCGCCCGTCGATCAGGTACTCGCTCTCGCCGCTCCGGAACAGCCGCCGCGTGATCGTCACCTCGCCGGCCTTCTTCGGCTGTCCGTCCTCGACGTGGATCTTCTGTGCCTCGTTGCTCTGCGCCTCCGGGTCGACCAGCGTCATCGTGACGTACGCCATCCCCAGCGGCTTGCGGTCGCGCGTCCCGGCGAAAATCACGTCTTCCATCCGGGTGCCGCGCAGGCTCTTCGCCGATTGTTCGCCGAGGACCCAACTGATCGCGTCGCTGATATTCGACTTGCCGCACCCGTTGGGGCCAACGATCGCGGCGATCCCTTCCCCGTTGAAGCGAAGCTCCGTACGCTCGCAAAAGGATTTGAAGCCCTGCACCTCTACGCGTTTGAGTTTGAGCAAAGTATTACCTCAGCTTCGGGGGAGTTGTCACCATACTAAACGCGTTGGCGGGAAAAGTAAAGTGCCTGCACCCCATGTTATTGTGGTTATCCTCGGCAGTATCCAATATGCAGTAGGCTAATGCCGTCCGCCGCTCACCCCGGTCCCTGCCCGCCTTCACTTGTGCGAAGGCCACTCCGGCTTCCGCTTCTCCCGGAACGCCTGGATCCCCTCGCGGAAATCGGCGCTCTCGAAGACCTGGTTCCGGACCCGCGCCGCGATCTCTCCCGCCTGCCGCCAGCTCACGCCATGCACCTCATGCACGTACGCCATGCCGGCGCGGATCGCCGTCGGGCTCGACGCCGCGATGCCCTCCGCCACCTCGCGCGCCCGCTCCTCGAAATTGGCGGTGACCTCGTGGACCAGGCCAATTTCCCTGGCCTCCGCGGCCTGGAAGATGCGGCCCGTCAGCGAGAGCTCCAGCGCGCGCCTCTCCCCGATCGCCGCCGAGACGGCGCGATACACCAGGAACGGCCAGAGCCCCAGCCGGATCTCGGTGAGCCCGAAGGTTGCCTGGTCCGAGGCGACCGCCACGTGGCAGTTCGCCACCAGTCCGGCGCCGCCCGCCAGCGCCGCGCCCCCGATCGCCGCCACCAGCGGCGTCGCCAGCCGCGCGCCGATCGTGAAAAGCTGCTCGTGCGCCAGGTTGATGTCCCGCGTCAGGTCCGGCCGGACTTCCGTCAGGTCCATGCCCGCGCTGAACGCCGGACCGGCCGCCGTGATCAGAATCGCCCCGACCGAGCGATCCGCATCGGCGTCCTCCATGGCGCGCACCAGTTGCCGGCACAGCTCGTAGTTGAGCGCGTTGCGCTTCTCGGGACGGTTCAGGCGAAGCTGGAGCACATGGCCGCTGCGCGAAATTTCGAGAATATCGCTCATGAATGCGGGGCGTAGCGGCCGGCGGCGCGCGGAGCTCGCGCCGTAACCCGAATTATACGCCTTCCGGCAGCTCGATTTCCAGCGAGAGCAGCGCCGCGCCGAAAGTCTTCCCCTG
>DATGMB010000055.1:0-15052 GCA_035293845.1 Bryobacteraceae bacterium | reverse complement strand
ACGAGCGACGCTCCGGCTGGCGGAAAGCTTATGATTGCCAGCTCTACTTTTTGATCAACGGGGAATCCCCCGCGCCGCCGAACTGGCCCTTGCGGCCTTTCGGATCGCGTCCGAACTGGCCGACGGTCTGCGCCGCGCTCTTGCGTGACAGGGCCGTCTGCGAGTGGACGCCATGCATTCCTGCCTTTTCGACGTTGCGGGGCTTATGGGCTTTTTTGCCCGGCATGATAGCCTCCGCGGATGGAGTTGCAGCACGCGTGCCACTGGATGTTTTCGTGCCGGTGGCCTGCGCCGACCGGCGCCGGCGCAACTCGGCAGTCACTGTCCGGTGACAACGCAGACAGAGCGTGCGCATATTGGAGAGGTTGCATTCGCCGCCGCCTTCGACTACCGGCACGATGTGGTCGGCATCCCAGAGGTTGCGGCGGCCGCCCCATTCCTTCTCAAACGCCCGGCGGGCGCGGTAATCGAGCTTGCGCTTCTCCCGGCGGAGCGCTTCGGTATCCAGGCCGCAAAGGGAGCAGACGCCGCGGTCGCGCGCGAAGACCTGCGCGCGCAGATAGCCGGGATCGGTGCGCAGCTTCCACTCGTGGACGCAGGCATCGGAACAGAATGTGAAACGCCGGCCCGAGACCTCGCCGCCGCACCACCGGCAGGGGCGCTTTTGCCGCCTTCCGTTTTCCTGCTTGACCCAGCCGCCCGGAGCGGCGCGGCGCGTGCTCACACGCGCAGCTCGTAACCCAGGCCGCGCATGCCCTCGATGACCCGCGCGCGCACCTCCGCAACCTCCTCCGAGCTGAGCGTGCGCTCGGACGATCCGACGGTCAGGCGGAAGCTGACGCTCTTGCGGCCGGACTCGAGCGGCGGGCCTGAGTACTGGCGGACGAATGCGACCGATTCGACCAGCGGGCCTCCAAATGAGGCGATGGCCGATTCCAGCTTCGCGGCATACTCGCGCTCGCCCGCGATGACGGACAGATCGAACGCACTGGCCGGGTACCGGCGTACCGGCTTGTATTGAACGGGCCTGGCGCCGAACCCCTCGAGCACGCGCAGGTCGATATCGAGGATGGCGGCGTGGCCGGTCTCGACCAGCTTCGGATGCAGCTCGAACAGGCGGCCCACGCGGCGGCCCTGCGCCACCAGGTTGGCCGATCGCGCCGGGTGCTCGTAGGGCGCGGCCGCGTCAGGCTCGACCGCCAGTTCCGGGAGCAGGCAGAGCGCAGCGTGCTTGAGCTCGAACAGGCCGGCTACGCCGTTCCCCGAGCGGTCGTAGATGGCGGCTACGGCGTGCGGAACCTCCTCCGGCAGTCCTTCGTAGCGCTTGTGGATCTCGAGGCCGATCTCGAAAATGCGGAACTGCTCACGGTGCCTCGCGTTCTCCAGAATGTTCTTCCAGATGCCGGGGAGGAGCGAGTCGCGCAGCAGCACCTGGTCGGAGGCGATGGGGTTCAGCACGCGCACGTGGCCGGCCGGATCGAAGCCGAACGCGCGAGCGGCCTCCTCGCTGAGGAACGAGTAGTTGTAAACCTCAGTGAAACCAAGGTCCACCAGCACGTCCCGCACTTCGTGCTGGAAGCGGCGTTCGGGATTGCCGGGCGGAACGGCGGCCGGCACCAGAGGAGCGGTGGGGGTTATGGAATCGTACCCGACCATGCGGCCGACCTCTTCGACCAGGTCGTCCGGGATGGAGATGTCCTTGGTGGCGCGCCAGGAGGGAACGGTCACGGAAAAGGCGCGCGGCGCGGGCTCTTCGACGCCGAATTCGAGGCGCTCCAGGATTTCACGCACTTCCGCCGCCGGAACGGCGCGGCCCAGCTTACGATCCAGCCAGTCGAGCGGCAGCGGGATGGGCGGCGGTGCGTCGATATCTTTCTTCCGGTCCGCAACGCCGCCCACGGTACGGATGCCGGGCGCAATATCGCGCAGCAGGGCAATCGCGCGGGCGATGCCGCGCACGGTGTTGGCTGGGTCCTGCGCCTTTTCGAAGCGCATCGAGGCATCGGTGCGCAGCTTGAGCGCGGCGGACGTCTTGCGGATCGAGCCCGGATGGAAGCACGCGCTTTCCAGCACCACGCGGCGCGTGGTTTCGCTGATCGCGCTCTCCATACCGCCCATCACGCCCGCGAGACCGATGGCGCCTGCGGCATCGGCGATAACCAGATTGGATTCATCGAGCGTGTACTCTTCGCCATTGAGCGCGCGGAATCGCTCGCCACGCCTGGCGCGGCGGACGAAGATGGTGTCGCCATGCAGCTTATCGAGATCGAACGCGTGCATGGGCTGCGCGAGCTCGGCCATGACGAAGTTGGTCATATCGACCATGTTGCTGATCGGGTTCAGCCCGATGGCGGTGAGCCGGCACTGCAGCCATTCGGGAGACGGCCGCACCGCGACATCCTCGAAGACCAGCGCGCTGTACCGCGGGCACAGGTCTTCATCTTCGACGACCACGCGGATGGCCGGATCGCCGGCAGGCACCAGGTCCAGACGCACGGGATCGGCGAGCCGGCGGCCGGTAATGGCGGCGACTTCCCGCGCCATGCCGAAGTGGCCCCACAGGTCCGGGCGATGCGTGATGGACTTGTTATCGATCTCAATGACGTGATCGGGAAGGCAGCCGGCCAGCGGCGCGCCCACCTGCGAATCGAGCTCGATGATGCCGGAGTGGTCCTTACTGATGCCGAGCTCGGCAGCGCTGGCCAGCATGCCGTCGCTCTCGATGCCGGCGATCACCTTCTTACCGATCGGCGCATACGCGGTGACGACGCCAGGGCGGCAGTTGGGCGCGCCGCAGACCACCGTGCGGATGCCGTAGCGGCCGGCATCGATCACGGCTTTCACATTATGGCTGTTCGGGATCGGCTCAACCGATTGAACGCGCGCGGCGCAGGCGGTTTCAAGCAGGGCGCCCACGCGCTCGATGCCCTCGCATTCCGCCGTCTTGAGTGTGATGAGCCGTTCCAGGGCCGCGGCGGGCTGGTCCAGGCCGGGGACGAGTTCGCGAATCCAGTTGTAGGAGAAAAGCATACAGAAGAAGTCAGGAGTCAGAAGTCGGAAGACAGGAGCCGCAAGCTGCTGGATTCTGACTCCTGACTCCTTTCTCCTGACTCCTCCATTAAAACTGCTCCAAGAACCGTAAATCCCCGCCCTGCAATTGCCGGATGTCGTCGATCCCGTAGCGCATCATCGCCAGGCGGGTGAGGCCGAGGCCGAAGGCGAAGCCGCTCCACTGCGCGGGATCGATGCCGCTGGTGCGGAGCACATTGGGATGCACCAAGCCGCAGGGCAGCAGTTCCACCCAGCCGCTGTGCTTGCAAACCGGGCAGCCGGGTCCGCCGCAGATCAGGCACTGGATGTCCAACTCGAAACCGGGCTCGACGAATGGGAAATAGCCGGGGCGCAGGCGGACGGTGACTTCGCGGCGGAAGATCGCGCCCAGGAGCGTTTTCATGAAGTAAAGCAGATGGGCGACCGAGACGTCGCGATCGACCATCATGCCTTCGAGCTGGTAAAACGTGTGCTCATGCGAGGCGTCCACGCTCTCATTGCGGAAGACGCGGCCGGGAGCGATCATTCGCAGCGGCGGGCCTAGCCGATCCATGCCGCGCACCTGCACCGGCGAAGTGTGAGTGCGGAGCAGATTGCCGCCTTCCAGCCAGAAGGTGTCCTGCATGTCGCGCGCGGGGTGGTCCGGCGGGATGTTCAGCGCGTCGAAGTTGTGGAATTCGGTCTCGACCTCGGGCCCGTCGAGAACCGCAAAGCCGAGCGAGCGGAAGAGGTCTTCGAGCTCGCGCTGGATCTGGGTGATTGGATGCAGATGTCCGCGCGGCGGACCGGGCGCGGGCAGCGTCAGGTCGATCCATTCCGCCTTGAGCCGCGCTTCTAGCGCCTCCGCGGCGGACGCGCGCTGCCGCTCTTCGAGGGCGGATTCGATCGCCTGCCTGGCGGAGTTCAGCCGCATGCCGACGCGCTTCCGCTCCTCGGGCGCGAGCTTGCTCATCTCCTTGCTCACCTGCGTGAGGGCGCTCTTGCGGCCCAGCGCCTCGACGCGGGCGGCTTCCAGCTCCTCGGCCGTGGTGGCGGCTGCAATGCGCGCCAGAGCGCGCGACTCGATCTCCTGGATGCGCGACTCGAGCTCCTGTGTGGATGCCTCCAGCATGTGTGAATTCTTCATTATAGCGGCGGAGGGCCGGTTCGCTTCTCTACATCGCGAGCGGATTGATCCAGCGGAGGCCCTTGAATCGCGCGAAGTCGCCGTCGCTCGAACAGAGCGCCAGTCCGTGCTCTATCGCCAAAGCCGCCAAATGCGCATCCGGAATCAGTTTGGGTCCGCCGCCCAGATCCCCAAGCAGCCCTGCCAGAATGGACCGGTGAGCGGGACCCGCAGCAGGTACCCAGACGCATTCGCATTCCAGCCACTCTTCCACATGACGCCACGCCGCTGCGACCGACGGCGGACGCTCGAAGACCCTCGGATTCGTGACGATCCGCATATAAGCGAGTAAGCTTTCCCACGGCAGCCCGACCCGGGTATCTCCGCTCAACTGGCCGTCCAGCCAGCGCCGTGCCTGCTCATGCCGTTCCGAGCGGGGGTCCGTAGCGTAGATCAGGATGTTGGCATCGACCAGGATCACGTGCGATCGCTCCCGCCGTTCTCGACCTCGTCCAACACTTCCCAGATGTTGTCCAGGCTCGCCAGCCGGCATG
The DNA here is from genome assembly GCA_035293845.1 of Bryobacteraceae bacterium. Lineage (GTDB taxonomy): Bacteria > Acidobacteriota > Terriglobia > Bryobacterales > Bryobacteraceae > DATGMB01. The sequence goes on along the minus strand of DATGMB010000055.1, from coordinate 10,342 downwards.
GCCCCATATCGATAGGTTTGGTTCGAAAAGGCTTGCGCACCTTCGGCCGGCTCAGTTCGCTCAAGCCGCGCCGCAGAGCGGTATTGACGGCTTGCTTGAATGTCAAATTCTGTCGAGCACGCCAAGCCTCAAGCTGCGCAGACACGTCATCGTCAAGGCTCAATGTCGTTCTCATACATCACAGCATAACAGATATGATGCTTTGATGATGACATGATGTCCCGCCCACCCTAACCGCCGGCGTATCCCGCCGTCCACCTCGCATGAGACGTGCTGCCGGTGGTGCTTGGGATCGCTTGTATTGCGGGCTGCGCTGCGCGGACGCCGGGGGCACAAGCCCAGGGAACTGGGCGTTCGAAGCCGCCCCCTCGAGCCGGCGGCGGCGGACCCGGCGGGTCCGGCATTCCTCCACGCGCTTCAGGACCAGCTTGGACTCAAGTTGGAGCCGCGAAAGGTTCCCGTGCCGGTGCTGATGATCGAGCAGGTGGAGCGGCCGGCCCGCCGGTGCAGCGCTATCCGCACCTGCGCGCCGCGTGGTTCAATACCCACATGAACCCTCAGCGACGCGCATTCTTTGCCGCGGCCGGAGCGGCGCTCGCCACGGCTCCGGTGCACGCAGCCGGTGGGAAGCAACCCAAGCCGCAGGAGACCTTCAACGTCCGCGCCTTCGGCGCCGCGGGCGACGGCAAGGTTTCCGACACCGCAGCGGTCAACAAAGCCATCGATGCGGCCGCGGCGGCGGGCGGCGGGACGGTGGTGCTCCCGGCCGGCAGCTATTTGTGCCACTCGATTCACCTGAAAAGCCACATCGCGCTCTACCTGGATATGGGCGCGACCATTGTAGCGGCCGATGCGCCGGGCTATGATGCCGCTGAGCCGAACGAGTGGAACAAGCTGCAGGATTACGGACACAGCCACTTTCATAACAGCCTGATCTGGGGCGAAGGGCTGGAAAATGTAGCAATTCTCGGGCCGGGCCGCATCTGGGGCAAGGGTCTCAGCCGCGGCATCAACCGTCCGACGGAGACCGGTCCCAAGGCCGAAGACCCGGGGGTCGGCAACAAGGCCATCGCTCTGAAAAACTGCCACAACGTGCTGCTGCGCGATTTTTCCATCCTGCACGGCGGGCATTTTGGAATCCTCGCCAACGGCGTCGACAACTTCACCATCGACAACCTGAAGATCGACACCAACCGCGACGGCATGGATATCGACTGCTGCCGCAACGTGCGCGTCTCGAACTGTTTCGTCAATTCCCCGTGGGACGACGGGATCTGCCTGAAGAGCGATCACGCGCTCGGCTCCTCGAAACCGACTGAGTTCGTCACCATCACCAACTGCTACGTGAGCGGCTGCTGGGAAGAGGGCTCTCTGCTCGACGGCACCTACCGCCGCTTCGCGCCCGACGCCCGCGTGCCGCACACCGGGCGCATCAAGTTCGGCACGGAATCGGACGGCGGCTTCCGCAACATCACGATTTCCAACTGCGTATTCGAAGGCTGCCAGGGGCTTGCCCTCGAGACCGTGGACGGGGCGCTGCTGGAAGACGTGACGATCAGCAATATTTCCATGCGGGACATCGTCAGCGCACCGATTTTCCTGCGGCTGGGGCGGCGGATGCGGGCGCCGGAAGGGCGGCCGGTCGGCACGCTACGCCGCGTGATTATCGACAACATCGTGTGCTCGAACTCGGCATCGCGGCTCGGCTCGATCGTCAGCGGCATTCCGGGTCATGTCATCGAAGACGTGCAGATCAGCAACGTCATCATCCAGCATCAGGGCGGCGGAACGAAGGAACAGGCGGCGCTGCGTCCGGCCGAGGATGAAACCAAGTACCCCGAGCCGGGGATGTTCGGTGCGATGCCTTCCCACGGATTCTACGTCCGGCATGCCAGGGGAATCCGCTTCGACAACGTGCAGATCAAGCCGGCGGAGGAAGACCGGCGGCCGGCTTTTGTCCTGCAGGATGTGGAGGGAGCGGAGTTCCACCGCGTCCGCACGCCGCGCGCAGCCGGCGTGCCGGTGTTTGCGCTGCACAACGTGGCGGATTTCGAGGTGCGGTTGTCGAAAGGGATTCCGGAAACGGAGATCCCGCACGCGGCGGAGATGGAATTATAGCCTGGCCGCGGGCATGCGCTACCGGCGGTCCGACCCGGCCAGCGCCGGTTCCGGCTTCGCCGCAGCGCTTTCTTCATCCCAGATGCGCCGCAGCACGTGGCGGCTGTAATCGAGGAAGTGCTTGTCGGGCGTGAAGACCTCCAGCGTGATCGTCCCATCGTAGCCGCAGCGCTGCAGGGCGCGGATGGCGCGGCGCACGTCCACATCGCCCGCGCCGAGCGGCAGGTGCAGATCGTGGTGCCCGCCGCGGTTATCGTGCAGATGCACGTGCCGCAACCGCGAGCCCCAGGCGGCCAGGATCTCCTCGGTGACATTCGCCGGAACCTGCAGATTGGCGTGGCCGATATCGAGGTGCAACCCGAGCTCCGGCACCGGCTCCAGCAGCTCGCCCAACTGCGCGGCCGAATTGTATTCGCCGGGAAGATTTTCGATCATCAGCCCGATCCCGAGCCGGCGCGCATCGGGAAGCAACTCCTCGATCGTGCGGATGTTCTGCCGGATGTAGAAGCGGCGGTCGTGCATCGGCGTGTGGCGGTCGGGGTGTAGATTCATCCAGCGGGCGCCCACGTTGTGGAAGACCTCGAGGCAGCGCCGCAGTTCCTTCACGCAGGCGAGGCGCACCTCTTCGATGGCGCTGCCCAGCGGCAGGTAAAAAGCGGTATGCCCGACCACTCCCATGCGGTGCTGTTCGAGGGACTTGCGGATCGCTTGCGGGTCGACGCGCCAGGATGCGGCGGCCGGCGGTTCGAGCGTCAGATCGATGAAATCGAGACCCATCGCCGCCATCCACTCGATCTCCTGGAGCACGTCGTTGGCGGGATGGTTCATGGTTCCGATCAACATGCGGTTCTCTCTTCAGAGGGCGGCTTCGTCATGCAGCATCCTGCAGCTTACGATCGGGGCCGAACCAAGGCCGCCGGTCGAGCAGGCTGACGCGCCGCTGATCGATCGAGGGTTCGGCGACGGGCGCGGGAAGCCCGAGTTTGCCCCATAGCCATCCCGGCAGCTCGCGCGCGCGCCCCGGCGCCGCCCAGCCGAAAACCGAGAGCGCCCCCGCCAACAGCGGAAGGTCATCACCGATCCGCTGCAGCACAGATTCCCAGCGGATCTCCGGGCCCACCGAATAGAGGAGGTTGAGCACGTCCGGCCAGTCGCAGCGGTCGCGTTGCATAATGTACAGCTTGTCCCAGATCATCGCTTCGGCGGGAATCACTTTCAGGCCGTAGCCGCGCAACTCAATTTCGGGTCCGGACATCCAGAGCTGATCGATCTGGGCGCGGTGGTTGGCCATCGCCCAGATGATGTCCACGATCGTGTCGCCGCTGGTCGAGCGGTAAATCCACCAGCGGTCGTAAGGCTTTTGGTCGAAATAATCTTCGAGCCCGGCTTCGTTGAGCACCGCGATCATTTGCTCCCGAAATTCGGGGAGCACGTAAAGATCCAGATCCTTGGTATTGCGCCAGGCGCCGGTGTAGGTTGCCACCGCGAAAGCGCCCCCGAGCGCGAAGGGAATACGGCGCGCAATCGCACCCTCAATCACTTTCCGGTAAACGCGCCACTGCGACTCCGGGATGCGGCCGGCCCATTGCGTGCTTCGCTCCGTCACGGTTTTGCCGGAGCACGGTGCGGGCCATAGTCCTGTTCCGTCCGCCGGTGCGCAGGCCCACAACTGGACGGTTCGCCGCCCGCTTCACGACTGCCGGGGCGCGGGCTTTGCCTTGACCACCTCGATATCGCGATTGTAGATCTGCCGGAAAGCCTCGCCGGCGCGCTCGGCGCCCCACTGTTCGAGGTCGATATCGCCGTTCGAATGCACCTGCAGCACCACCGAGCCGTCGCGCATGCGGCAGTCCACGCCCTCGATGCGCTGGTCATGGCTGCGGTCGAGCTGATCGGCAAGACGCAGGATCGGGATGGCCATCGTGACCACGCGTTTCTCCTCCGCGCTCAGCTCCTGGTAGGCGTTGTGCACCGGACTGGGCAATGCCTTGCGATGGTACCGGCAGAGCGCCGCGATGAGCAGACGCTCGCGCTCGGTGAAACCCGGCATATCGGAGTTGGCCACCACATAGTACGAATGCTTGTGGTGCCCCACGCTGCTCACGTAATGCCCCACATCGTGCAGGTACGCGGCCGCTTCGAGCAGTTTGCCGGCATGGGGCGGCAGCTCGTGCAGCGGCTGGAGCGCGGTGAACAGCAAGCCCGCGATGTTCGCCACCTTGCGGGCATGGGCCAGCGAAACGCCGTAGCGGCGCGCCATCTCCTCCACCTCGGCGCGCTGCTCGCGGGTGAGGCGCGAGAGCTCGGCGCCGACATTGCGCGCAGCCAGATCCGCAATGATGCCATCGCGCACGCCGGCACGCGAGTAGTAGCACGCGTCGAGGCCGAATTCGTGCAGGAACTCCGCCAGCACCGCCAGGCCCGGCACGATGATCTCGGCGCGCCGCGGCCCGATGCCGGTGACGCGCCGCCGTTCGGCCAGCGGCATCGCCGCCAGGTCGGCATACAGCCGGCGCACCTGCGCGGCGGAAATGCGGAAGCGGTCGATCTCTTCCCGTTTCGACCGCGGCACGCGCGCCACGGCGCTGGCCACCGCCGCCGCCGTGGCGGAGGTAGCGATGGCCCGGTCCCACTCCGAATTCCCGAGCCGCCGCAGCGGCGCCGCCAGCTTCTCCAGGATGTACTCGGTGAGCTGGTGCAACTGGCGCCGGGTCGGCGGATCCGTCTTAAGGAAGATCTCCATCAGCCGGACCGCGCCCAGAGGACGCGAAAAGGCCTCCCGCAGGCGCCCATCATCGGCGGCAATGATTTCCGCGCTGCCGCCACCGATATCGATGATCAGGATGCGCTTGCCCGTCTGCGGCCAGTTGCTCTCGACGCCGAGGTGGATGAGGCGCGCTTCCTCGCGCCCGGAGATGATTTCGACCGGCGTGCCGGCGGCCTCCGAGGCGCGCGCCAGAAAATCCGCCTGGTTGTTGGAATCGCGGATGGCGCTCGTAGCCACCGCGCGCACGCCCACGACCTCCATCTTGCGGTAGAGCGCCGCCATCCGGCTGAGCACCGTGCAGGTGTTCTTGATCGCCTCTTCGCTCACTGCGCCCGTGCGGAAAACACTCTCTCCCAGGCGCGTCACCTCGCGGTCGGAGGCAAGAATGCGCGGCGGCTGGCCAGGGAGCACCTCGGCAGCCTCCATCCGAATGGAATTGCTGCCGATATCGATGGCGGCGTAGCGGGGCATCGAACCACTATGGTGGCACAGGATGGCCGAACGGCCACGCTATAATCGTCCCATATGAAGTTCTGGGTTACCGCCGGGGCCATGGGTGTGCTTGGGCTTGCCATCCTGGTCGCGCAGGACGAGCCGGCGCGCATCTCGGTCGAAGTGACCCGCGTCAACCTGCTGTTCACCGTCACGGACAAGAAGGGAAAGTTCGTGACCGACCTCACCAAAGACGATTTCGAAGTCCTCGACGCCAGAAAGCAGCAGGCCATCCAGGAGTTCACCGCCGAGAGCGATCTGCCGCTGCGCCTCGCCATCCTGGTCGATACCAGCAACAGCATCCGCGACCGCTTCCGCTTCGAGCAGGAGGCCGCCAACGAGTTCCTCAAATCGGTCATCAAAACGAACCAGGATAAGGCGATGGTCGTGGGCTTCGATACCGAGCCCAAGCTCGCCAGCGACATGGTCGAGGACACCGCCAGGCTCGAGGACGCGATCAATGGCCTGCGGCCCGGCGGCGGCACCGCTCTCTACGACGCCATCTACTTCGCCTGCAAGGACAAGCTGCAACAGGACCAGCCCAAGAGCAAGTACCGCCGCGCCCTTGTTGTGCTCAGCGACGGCGACGACAACAACAGCCGCTACAGCCGCGACCAGGCGCTCGAAATGGCGCAGAAGGCCGACGCCGTCATCTACGCCATCTCGACCAACATCTCCCGCATCGAATCCGACGGCGACAAAGTGCTGAAGTACTTCACCGGCGAAACCGGCGGCCGCGCCTTCTTTCCCTTCAAGGTGGAAGACCTCGAAGTTTCGTTCGAGAACATCGCGAGCGAACTGCGGCACCAGTACAGCATCGCCTTCCGGCCGCAGCCGCTGGTCACCGACGGCTCCTTCCACGTGTTGGATGTGCGGGTCAAGGGCCGCAAGGACCTGATCGTGCACGCCCGCCGCGGCTACTACGCTCCCAAGCTGTAGATGATCATCCGCGCGGCCCATAACGGCGACCTTGCCGCCATCGACGCAATTCAGCAGGCATCGCCGGAAGCCGCGCAGTGGAACCCCGCGGATTATCTCCGGTATGACACGGCGGTGGCCCTGTGCGAAAGCACAGTGGCCGGTTTTCTGGCGAGCCGCGTGGTGGCGCCCGATGAATGCGAAATCCTGAACCTCGCCGTTGCGCCCGAATTCCGCCGGCGGGGGGTGGCCCGTACCCTCCTTTGCGGGTTAATCCGCACATGGAGAGGCACGGTATTCCTAGAGGTACGGGAGTCCAACCAGGCAGCGCAAAACCTATACAAATCTCTGGGTTTTCAAGCCGTTGCGGTCCGCTCCGGCTACTACTCCGCGCCCGCCGAATGTGGTATTGTCCTGAAGTTTCATTCATGTTACCGTGGCGGGTAGCGGCGATGGCCGCCAGAGCGAGACAATACAATTAGAGATTACCCACCGAGCCTGATTCCATAACCGACCCGACTCGGCGCGGCGACCTCATTGGGAGGAACTGCCCCATATGGAACGGAACGCACAGGAAGAATTGAAAGCGCACCTGATGGCCACAAACGAGGAGTTTCAGCGCCTGGCCACCGAACACTCGGATTACGCCCGGCAACTCGAAGCCATCGAAGCGCTTCCCCACCTGACTTATGAGCAGGAACTGGAGGAAACGCGACTGAAGAAGATGAAGCTCCGCCTGAAGGACCAGATGGAAGCGATCATGAGCCAATACCGGTCTCAGCAGGTCGCTTGACATCAGGTGCGCGCAGTACGCACCCGGTTTCGGCCCGGCCGGCGCAAGCCGGCCGGGCCATTTTGATTTATGGACCATGATTTTCCCGACGACTCCGCCGGGCCGCTCGAAATTCCCATCACCGACGTCTTCGACCTCCACAGCGTGCCGCCACGCGACGTGGAGGCCGTCGTCGAAGAGTATCTGCTCGAAGCGCGCAAGCGCGGCTTCAAGGCGCTGCGCATCATCCACGGCCGCGGCATCGGCGTCCAGCGGGAGATGGTCCGCGCCATCCTCGCACGGACCGATTTCGTATCGGATTACCGTGACGCACCGGCGGAAGCCGGCGGCTGGGGCGCCACCGTTGTCACCCTGCGCTAGCTAGCTACTTCCTGGCCGCGAGCGTGTGATCTCCAGTGACGACGACCCGCCCCTTGTCGGTTTCGATCGTCAGCACGAGGTGCTTCGGCGCCAGAAATGGCTTGGGATCGCCCGGCAGGTATATTTTCTGCACGTCCCCTTCGGCCATGTATTGCCGGACTTCCACCTGTCCCAGATACGCGAGCTTTACCGATGCAGGCAAATTCATCACATCGAGCCGGTACCGGCGGATTTCGAGTGCACCCGCGGCGTCGCGCCCCAGTAGAAACTCGGCCCGCGAGCAATCCTTCTGAAGGTACAGCCCACGGCTGAGATAGAGGCCGTGCGTGTGCATCTCCTGTTCCCGGCACTCGTCCGCATTGCGCGCGACCAGGTCCCCACCCTGTTGCACAACCTGGACCTTCGGCGCGCTGTCTTTGCCGGGAGAGACCAGCGCGAAGGCTTTAAAGGTCGCGAGCTCGCCCGCCATGCTGTCACTGAGCAGCCGGCGATACATCAGGCCGGAGCTGGCATGGAAGGAAAATCGCTCCGCTTGCTGGCTGTACCCGTGAAACAGCAGCCGGATGGTCCCCTGCACATGCCGTTTCTCCTTCCCCGCGGCATCCGTCACCACCGTCGTCACAGCCACATCCATCGGCAATTCCGCGGAATCGCGCAGAAACATTTTGAACAGCGCCGTGGCCTGAGCCGGGGCCACGAGTCCGCCGTCAGCCACCTGCTGTCCCAGGGCGGCCGCGGCGGCGAGGAAAAGAATGCCGGTCCGCATCGCTCACCTCAACTCCTTCCGCTGAAACACCCACGCGATCGCCGCCGCGAACAGGCAGAGCAGCGCCACGGGCGTCAGCGTTGGCAATAGATGCCAGTGCACAAAATCAGTCGGCAGTGGCAGGTTGCCGCTCACCGTCAGCCAATTCGCGGTTCCGAAATTGCCGCTGACGTTGTAGCTACCCTGCGGCGCGCTGGCGAACAGATCGAAGAAGTCCGCCGCGCCCAGGAAACGGCTGCTGCTCAACACGCGATTCATCAGGCAGATGATGAATACAAACGTCGCGATCGTCGCCAGCCACCATCGCGGCACGACCGAGCCGATCAGCGCGCAGCCGGCAAAAGCCGCGATGGAAACCAGTGCGCTCCACAGGCCGGCCCTTAGCGCCGCCGCCATTACGACGCCGAATGCCGCGCCTGACGCCGCAACGGTGACCTTCCCGCCCAGCAGCATCAAGCCGTACACCGCCGCAGGGGCGAGCAGGCTCGCCGCGAGCGCGGCCAGCGCCACGTGCCCCGCGCCGTTCGCTATTTTTGCCAGCGCATACCGCCAGCGCGCCAGCGGCTGCTCGAAGAGGAAGAAGACGGACTTGTCCTCCACCTCCGGCAGAAATGTCGTCAATCCCAGGAAGCCGGTCGCGAAAAGGAACACCGTGACGATCGCCGCGCTCTCGAAAACCGGCAGCGGCAGGTACTTCATGAACGTCTGGTTGCTCAGGTCCGCGAACGGCGTCCGCGCGGCCCGGCTGACCCCCAGCAGCACACTGAGCGCCAGGATCGGCAGGTTGAACACCAGCCACAGCGCGCCATATTTCCAGCGGTTCTCCCGCCACTCCTTCCACACGATTTGCCGCATCATGACTGCCTCCGGTTGATGTATGTGAAAAACGCCTGCTCCAGCGAGACCGTAGCCGCACCGTTCGCCGCCTCGCTCTTGACCGTGTCCACCGGGCCGCACGCCACGATCCGGCCGGCCTCCATGATCGCCACCGTGTCCGCCAGCCGCTCGATATCTTCCACAAGATGCGACGAGATTACGACCGTGCAGCCGCGGCGCCCGATCTCTTCTACCAGGATGCCGAGCAGTTCGTGCCGTCCCACCGGGTCGAGGCCGGAAGTCGGCTCATCGAGCAGGATCAGCTCCGGATTGTGCCCCATCGCCAGCGCGATCTGGAGCCGCACATAATGCCCGCGCGAGAGGTCCCGGATGCGCGCGTTCAGCGGAAAATCGAGCCGCCGCGCGAGCCCCTCCGCCTTCCCGCCATCCCAGCCGCGGTGCAGCGCGCCCGCGAAGCGCAGGCACTCGATGCCCGTCATCCAGCCCGGCAGATACCGCGACTGCGCCACGTAGCCCATGCGCTCCCACAGCGCCGGCCGTGGCCCGCTCACCGCTTCGCCGAGCACCGAAATCGTCCCGTTGGTGGGCCGCAGGTGTCCCGTCAGCAGCTTCAGCAACGTGGACTTCCCCGCGCCATTCGCACCCAAAAGTCCGAAGACCGTGCCTGCGGGAACCGCCAGGCTCGCGGCATCCACCGCCCGCGTCTTTCCGAATACCCGCGTCAGCGCATGAGTCTCGATTGCGTTCATGACGACTGCTCCTTCCCGTACCTCGCGATCAGCCTGCGATAGAGTTCCCCGATTTCCTCCCTGGTCATCCCCGAGTCGAACGCCTCGGCCAGCGCTTGTTCCAGCAGCGCCGCCGCCTCTCTTTGCCGCTCGCGGCGCGAGGTCTCCTCGGCCTGCGCGCTCACGAACGTGCCCTGCCCCTGCCGTTTGTAAATGATGCCCTCGTGCTCCAGTTCCAGGTAGGCCCGCGCCACGGTGTTCGGGTTGATCGTCAGGTCCACCGCGAGCTGCCGCACCGAAGGCAGGCCCTCTTCCGCCCTCAGCCGGCCCATGGCAACGTTCCGTTTGATCTGCTCCACGATTTGGAGGTAGATGGGAACGCCGTTGCCGGTATCGATCTCGATATTCACTGTACTAATTGGATTAGTACAGTAGTACAGCGCGGCTGTCAAGAGCAATTTTGGGGAGCCGGCGTCAGCCCGTCAAAAGCGCACGCGCAGGCCGAACTGAACGTTCCGCCCCGCATCCGCACTGAGGATTTGCCCTGCGTTCTTCGCGTCGAC
>DATGMB010000054.1:0-25619 GCA_035293845.1 Bryobacteraceae bacterium | reverse complement strand
GGCTTCGGCGTCGTGAATATCACCAACATCAACGTGGTGAATACCTACCGGAACGCGCGGTTCGGCGGCATTTCCGCCATGAATGTGAACGACTTCCACGCCGGACGCTTCGGCGCGATCGCGCGGGTCCCAGGGGACCGGATCGGGACGGCGGGCCTGGTGCGCGGACAAGTACCAATCGCTCCGGCGGCATCCCACTTGCAGTTCTCAAACCGTGCGGCGGCATATGCGCCGCGAAACGGTGTGACCAATACGCACTTCTTTACGCATCAGCAGTCGGCCGCCGCGCCGCGAATGCCGTTCGCGCAGCAGCAACGGGGCTTCGAGCAGGCCAGCCGCGGGTTGGCCCCGCCCAGCCGCGGCGCCGGCTTTGGCGGCCAGCAGCCTGCCGGAATGTCGCGCGGACCGCAGGCCGGAAACTGGCGGCCATCGCCGGGCACGGGAGCGGCGCCCGCGCTGGCACCGCGCGGCGGTGCCATAGAGAACGCACCGCGCGGCGGTGCCATAGAGAACGCGCCGCGCGGCGGTGGAATGGAGAACGCGCCGCGCGGCGGTGCGATGGAGAATGTTCGGCCGCCTGCGGCCAACCCGGGCGGCAGCACCGGCGGCTGGCAGCGCTTCGGCACTCCGCGCGGGGCCTCCGATCCGGCTGGCTCCGGGAGCGGATGGGGCCGCTTCGGCGAACCGAGGAGCTTTCCGCAGAGTCAGGCCGCGCCGAGGTCGAACTATCCGGGCGGGTATGGCAGCTATGGAGGATACGGCGCGCAGCGGTACGGCGGAGCGCCCCCGGTCGTGAGGGAGCGGCAGAGCGCTCCATCCTACAGCGCGCCCGGTTATAGCGCGCCGCGGGGCGGATACAGCGCGCCGCGAAGCGCCCCAAGTTATAGCGCTCCGCGAAGTGCGCCGAGCTATAGCGCTCCGCGGGGCGGAGGCGGTGGGCCTCGGGGTGGCGGAGGGGGCGGCCACAGCTCCGGCGGCGGCCACCACCGGTAAACGGTTCACGGGTTTGGGTGCATTCAGTTTCTTCCCATAGGCCCGGTCCTTTTCAGCGGGGACCGGGCCGTTTTTTGTCTAATCTAAAAGTTCGCATAATATGCGTTATGGACAGCGAAGTCCGGACCTGACGTCACTGGCCGCACCCGCCAGACCGATACCCCCACTCCCCTACGATCGCGTACCGGAGTCACGTAAACTGAAAGGAACCGCTTCGACCGCATCGAGCATTTCACCGCAGCCATGGACGAACAGCGCCGCAAGGACCGCGAAGAGTACAAGGCCCTATGGCGCGAAACGGAACTCCACATACGCGAGCTCGCACAGGAAAGCCGCGCCGCAGACCGCCGCCTCCATGCCCGCATCGACGAGCTGGCCGAGGAGAACCGGAAGACCGCGACGCAGTTCCGGGACACAGACCGGCGCCTGCTCGAGCTCGGCCAGGAAACTGATCGCCGAATCAACGAGCTCACCAGCGCAATCGGCGAACTCATCCGCCACCTGCCGCCACCCAAGTAAGGCGGGCGCACCAAGCCAGCCGGCCGCAGCGAGGCCAGCCAGCAGCCAACGCGAGCGCTGGCTCGGCGCGCGCCCGCGGCACCGGCGGGCTATGCCTGCGCCAGCATGGAAGCCCGGCTCGTTCCTACAGCCGCGCCCAGAGGTCGCCGCCGCGATTCGACCGCGTGTAACCGCCCCTGGAGCGCGGACCCTGGCACTCCGCGCCTCCCTATTCCACCGACCGATACGCTTCCCGCAGCGCCCCCTCCGCCGGCCCGACCAGCGGCGGCGCGCACCGCGTCGCCCCGTCCAGTTCAACCAGTGCCCGGAACCGCTCGAGAACGTTCCGGCTCTGGAAAACCCCGCCGATGTACGCCAGATCCACCGGCTGCCCGGCCGTCCACAATTGCGAGCGGACGCCCGCCGCCAGCACCGCCAACTGCTGCGCGGCATTCGCGACGATCTGCGCAGCTACCGCATCGCCTCCGTCGGCGGCCCCATCCACCAGCGGCGCGAGCGTCGCGACGCGCGACCGCGGCCACTCCGGCGTATAGAAGCGATGCAGCGCGGCGTTCGCGCTCGCCGACCCGGTGGCTTCGAGCAGCAGCTCCCGCAGCCGCGTCGGCGGGCCCCAGCCTTCCTCCATCCGCAGGATCGCGCGCAACGCTTGGCGCGCGATATCGAACGCGCCCCCTTCGTCGCCGAAAACGTAGCCCCAGCCGCCCGCGCGCGCTGCGCGCCCCGCCGCATTGCGGCCGAAGGCGATCGAGCCCGTGCCGGCAATCACGATGATCCCCAGCCCGTCCGTCGTCGCGCCGGCCAGGGCCGTCACGGCATCGGTGGTCACGATCAGCCGCCGCGCCCGCAGCATGCCGGCGAGGATCGCCTCCTTGTCTTCCGGCCCGCCGCTCATGCCGAAGCAGGCGGCCTCGAAGGATACGGTTGCCGGATCGAGCCCCGCTGCGGCGCAAGCCGCGGCAAGACTGCCGGAGACCGCGCGCTCCAGCTTCGCCCGGCCCTCGGCTGCGGTCGCATGGTTGCACGGGCCCGCCTCACCCGCGCCGAGGATACGGCCGGTCTCATCGCCGATCACGGCCGTGGTGCCGGATTGGCCTCCGTCCACTCCCAGGAAAAGTTTCATGGCAATCGGTAGACTCTCGCTCCTTTATATTCGCCAACCTGTCGGATGCCCCAGTCGGCGGCATGCTGCCGCAGATCCTCGGCGCCGAATTCGCCGTCGAACGCCAGCAGATAATCGTTGCCGCGCCGGCGCAGCTCTTCGGCCGCAGCGCGGCGCATCCCGGGTGGAACGGATTCGGTACCGATCTCGGGCCGGTCCGCAAGCCGCATCCACGCGCCATTCACGCGTCCGTCGAGGCGCAGCCGGACCTCCGGCTGGCCGGGCGCAGCCTCGATCACAACGCGATCTACCGGCAGGCGTGCCGGAAAATCGAACTCCACGAACTGCCCGCCACGCAGCGTATCGCCGCACACCCAGAACGACGCCGGGCGCCCGTCCAGCATCGCCTCGGCGCCCCACGGGAACGGCTGCGCCGTAGCCCGCCAGCCGGAGCGCGGCACTTCCCTGCCCTCAGCGAACGCCCGGACTTCGTGGATCTTCCACGAACCGCCGCCGTTCGCCGTCTGCACGATGCGGATGGCGTCCGGCTCCGTCCTCGGGAACTGGAAGCGCAGCCTCCAGACCGGCGCGTGCTCGGGCACGAAGCCGCTCCAGAGAATGTCGCGGCTCACGATGTTCTCTGCGGACTGGTACGCCGTCCGCACGTGGCGGCTGGTGTACGCTTCCGGGATCGGAGTCTGGGTGAAGATCGTGGCCTCCGGAGGCGTCACGCGATCGAGAAGGCGGGCAGCGCCGTAGAGCGGCAGGTTCGATTCCAGGTACCCGTCTTCCGGCTTGATCCGCAGGGCCTCCCGCCAGGTAACCTTGTCGAGCCGCCAGGCATCCTGATGGCAGTAGCGGCGGACCACGGTGGGCCACGAGAGCGCCGCATGCACCGCGACCGCCGCCACCGCCACACGTGGCACGCGCGCCAGCACCAGGCACAGCGCGAGAGCCGTAAACGGCATCGCGGGGATCAAAAACCGCGTGCTGACATTGGCCGCGAAAGGAGCGCCAAAGACCGTCGCGGCGATCAGAAGCTGGCGCCCGGCTGCCTGCCGCAGCGAGAGCAACGCGAGCGGCGCGAGCAGGAAAACTGGTCCGAGCAAGCCCGAAAGCGAGCCGAATGTCGTGACCTGTAGCGGCAACTGCCAAGGGGTCGGCAGCATCGGCGGATGGGACAGTTGATGCCGATATGCACACTCAAATGAGCTCGTTACATATGGATTTGGAAAGAATCGGTTGAAGAATGGCGAAACCGGGTTCCGATACCACAACCAATCCTTGAACATCCACGGCAAAACCACAGCAGCCGCGCAGATTGCGACGATCGCGGCATCCTGCCAGCGGCGCCGGCTCCAGGCAATCCAGACAATCGCATACGGCACAGCCAGAAACGCCGTGTATTTGGCGGCGTACGCGAAGCCCGCCGTGAGGCCGATGGCGACCAGGATCCGCCGCGAGCGCGACTCCGCCGAGATTTGCAGCAGGTGGAACAACGAAAAAGCGATCGCTGCCACGGCGACGTCGTTGTAGGCGCTCGCGCCATCCACGCCCACGATCGGGCTGAGCAGGACGAGCGCCGCCCCGCACAGTCCGGCCACCGGATAGCCCGCGCGCCGCGACCAGGACACCATCTGCCATACCAGCGCCACGAGCAGCCCGAAATGCACCACCGCGGCCGCCGAGTGCCGCCCAAAGGCGTACGCGAACAGGTAAAGCATCTCGATACCCTGCGAGAGCGCGGCGTAGAAGTTGTCCCGGATCGCGTGGAATCCGTGCTCGCGAAAGTATCGTCCCACCAGCCCGAGATGGTAGCGGGAGCCATCGAAGCTGATCTCCGGCGCCATCGCGTTGGAAAGGTACAAAGCGAGGTACGGCGCGAAAATCACCCACCAGCCGCCGCCCGGCAAGGCGGCGCGCTTCACAGGAGCCGCGAGTCCCGAACGGCGCCCGATCGCAATCGCTGCCGCGCCGAGGGCCAGAAAACCGGCCGGGTACACCAGCCCGCACGCGCAACAGGCGAACACCGCGATGCTCAGCAGCGCAGCGCCGCTCACCACGCGCAAACCCGGGTCCGAAGCCGCCGTGTCCAGCAACCGGCTACCCAAGCTGTAACAGACGGCGAGCGTGAACGTGGCGCCAAACAGGATGAGGAGCGGCTGCAACGAGCCGATTGTAACAGCCGGGCGCGTAGCGCAAAGGCCGCCGAAACCGCGGGCGTATAATCGGTGCATCGCATCTATGCAGCACCCATCGCCATCCGCCCGATTCGATTTCCGTCTCGCGGCTGCCCTGCTGCTCCTGGGCGTCGCGATTACATTCACCTGGCGGACGGTCGACGGCCTCTCCGCGCGGCGCAAGCTGCGGACGGAACTCGCGGAACTCGAGCATGTCCGCTACGGCCTCCTGAACGCCGACCGCTGGGTGGAGCGGCTGGTGCCGATTCTGGATGCGCAGATCGATGCGCTCGACCTCAACGCCGCTAAAGCAACGCTGCGCCCCATGGTGCAAAGCTCGCTCTACCGCCTGCTCGACCAGGTGAAGGACAAAATGAGCGCGAAGCCGGCGCAGTCCTCCGGCGGCCTGGGCGGGCTCTTCAGCCAGGGCAACAGCATGATCGTCAATATGGTCGTGGGCTCGCTCAAGCCGCATATCCCGGAGTACACCGAGACGGTGCTGGCCGAACTCGGCCGCCCGGAAGCCAGGGCCGCCGTGAAGAAGTACATTCGCGGCGTGCTCGCCGACGGCGCGCGGAACACCTTCGGCGGCGTCGACATGCGCACATATGACTCGATCCTGCGGGAGAACGGTTGCGCCGATGGCGCCGGCTGCCGGCAGCAGCTCGTCACTCGCCTCAGCGAGATGGACCGCACGATCTGGTTTGGCTGCGGCACGGTGCTCGCCGCCACCGCCCTGGCCTTCCTGCTGCTGCTGACCGGCCGGCCCATGCTGAGCCGTCCGGCGACGATCGTCTGCCTGCTCTTCTGCATGACGCTGCTGATCGGCGGCGTGATTACCCCGATGCTGGAAGTCGAGGCGAAGATCTCCGCTCTCCAGATGACCTTCCTGGGGCAGCCGATCGCCTTCACCGATCAGGTGCTCTACTTCCAGAGCAAGAGCGTGCTCGAAGTCTTCCGCGTGCTGATCACGTACGGCCGCCCGGACATGTGGGTGGTCGGCGTGCTGGTTCTGATGTTCAGCATCATCTTCCCGGCGCTCAAGATCCTGACCTCGGCCGTGTGCCTGTTCCAGCCGCGGCTGCTCCGGACGAGCCGCATCGCGCGCTTCTTCGTGCTGGAGTCTTCGAAGTGGTCGATGGCGGATGTCATGGCGCTCGCGATCTTCATGGCATTCGTCGCGTTCAACGGCCTGATCGCCAACAGCATGAATGGCCTGGCGCAATCCGGCGCGCAGCTTACGATTCCCACGGACAGCTCGCGAATTCTGGCCGGATACTACCTGTTCATCGGATACTGCATGGCGAGCCTGTTCCTGGCGCGGAAGCTCGCGCGCGGGCTGAGAGCGCCGGAAGCGCCGCGGGTCGAGCAGCAAGCAGCGGCCGATTGAGCCGCCCTCGGCTCGCTTCTACTTCGACGGTGGGGGCAGCCGCTTGATCAACTCGCCAATGGATCTCACCAGGTTAGCGATTCGCTCTTCGTTGCCTTGCCGGCGGCGGCGAACTCGGGGACACGCTCGTCGGTTTCGCGGAAGCGGAACTCTGTTTGCTCCTGGTGCTGCTGGACTTGCTTCGTCAAGCGATCCATGGCGAGCCGCGTTTCAATCGCGAGCTCGTCAATGTGGCGCTGAGTTTCATCGTGGCGCCGCTGGCTCTCGGCCAGAGTGCCTTGTACTCCTCGCGATCCTTGCGGCGCTCTTCGGCCAGGACAGCAATGATGTGCTTCGATGCGCGCGAAACGCGGGATCGTTTCCTGGTCCATGTGGCTCCTCCAGTTTAGCCGAGAGCGCCAAGCGGCGGTGCGGAACCCGCGGCACTGCCTCACCTGGCGAAACACAGGCCACGCCCCCGCGCCACGTGCCAAAATGGAAATGAGTGATCGTTCGCGACGGAATTTATTATGCGTTTGCCCTGTCCGCGGCCGGAGCTTTCGTCGCCTGGCTCGTGGGGCCGGGATTCGGCGCGCCGCTCTGGCTGCTGGCCGCCTTCTGCCTTTATTTTTTTCGTGACCCGGAGCGCGAAATCCCCGCCGGTCCCGTGGCCGTCTCCCCGGCCGATGGCAAAGTGGTCGCCGTCAAGGCCGAGGGGCCCACGACGCAGCGCGTCAGCATCTTCTTAAATATCTTCGACGTACACGTGAACCGCACGCCCATCGCGGGCGTCATTTCCGAGGTCAAGTATCAGAAGGGATGCTTTCGCGTCGCAAGCAAGGAGGAGTGCTCCACGGTGAACGAGCAGAACGTCGTGACGGTCGAGGGCGAGGGCACGTCCGTCGTATTCAAGCAGATTGCCGGATTGATCGCGCGCCGCATCGTGTTCACGCGCAAGCCCGGCGACCGCGTGGCCAAGGGCGAGCGCATCGGCCTGATCAAGTTCGGCTCCCGCATGGACGTGCTGTTCGGGCCCGAATGGGAAATTACCGTGCACCCGGGCGAACGCGTCTCCGCCGGATCCAGCGTGATCGCCCGGCGCCGCGACCAGGAGGGTTCGCATGCCGCTTAAAGACCGGCTGGTCGACCCCCGCTCGCCGGAGCGCCGCCCGCGGCGTGCGGCCTATGCGCTGCCCACCCTGTTCACCGCCGGCAACATTTTCCTCGGCTACATCGCCATCCTGCGCTCGTTCCGCGGCGCCATGGCCGCGGCTTCGGGCGCCGGCAACGCGCCCGAGCAGTTCCGCACGGCCGCCATCGCGGTCGGCGCCGCGGTTTTCCTGGATGGTCTGGACGGCCGCATCGCGCGCATGACCAACACCACCAGCGACTTCGGCCGCGAAATGGATTCGCTCGCCGACGTCATCAGCTTCGGCCTCGCGCCGGCCGTGCTGGCGTTCGCCTGGGGCGTGCAGTTCGTCGACGAGCTGACGCCGCCCGCGTGGCGCGAGCGGCTGTTCAACGCCGGATACTTCATCGCATTCCTGTTTCTGCTGTGCGGCTCGGCGCGCCTCGCCCGATTCAACATCCAGAAGAACCCGATTCCCAAGAACCCCGGCCACCCCGACCGCAAGTACTTCGTCGGCCTGCCGATTCCGGCGGCGGCGGCGCTGGTCTGCGCGGTCGTGTATGCGGCGGGCGCGGAGCCCATCGCGTGGTGGCCGCTTTCCGTGGCGTGGCTGGCGCTGCTGCTGCTGCTCGGCTTCCTGATGGTGAGCACGTGGCGGTATTACAGCTTCAAAGGTATCAGCCTGACCCGGCCCTACACGCCGCTGCTGATCATCCTGCTGGGCGGGCTGATTTACGCCATCTGGAACTACTCGCAGGCGGTGCTGCTGGCTATGGCCGCATCCTATGTGGCGAGCGGCATCGTCATCCGGATCGGCGGCGTTCTGCGCCGCCGCCTCCGCCATACGGCGCATCCGCCTCGAACCCCGGAGCATCAAATTGGCTGATTCGACCGTAGCTTTGGTGGGCAGCGATTCGCTGCTCGGCCGCGAAGTGCGCGACATCGTCACCACTTCCGGCGCGGCGCTCGATCTTCGGCTGATCGCCGCCGATGAGGAGGAACCGGGCTCGCTGACGCGCCTGGGTGACGAAGCCGCGATCCTTTCCGGCTTGAACGAGGAGGCGCTGAGCGGCGCGCGCGCCGTGATCCTGGCCGGCTCGGCGGAATCGAGCCGCAAGGCCCTGGAACTGGCCGGCGACCCGCCCGACGCCGCGATCATCGACCTGACTTTCGCCGCCGAGGAACGGCCCGACGCCCGCCTCCGCGCGCCGATGGTGGAATCCGATGCGGAAGAATTTTCCGATGCGGCGGTGCACGTCGTCGCCCACCCGGCCGCCATCGCGCTGGCGCTCTTTCTCCGCCGCCTGCACGCCAACGACGAAATCCGCCGCGCTATCGTCCAGATCTTCGCTCCGGCGAGCGAGCACGGCACGCGCGGCGTTGAGGAGTTGCAGCAGCAGACCGTGAACCTGCTCCGGTTCCAATCGATGCCCAAGGCCATCTTCGATTCGCAGCTCAGCTTCAATCTGTTGGCGCGTTACGGCGAGGAGGCGCCGGTGGCTCTCGAGCAATCCGAGCTGCGGATCGAGCGGCACCTCGCCAGCCTGCTCGACTTGCCCGGCGAGGGCGAGGGCGCGCCGATGCCTTCGCTGCGCCTGATCCAGGCGCCCGTGTTCCATGGCTACAGCTTCTCCGCGTGGGTAGAGTTCGAATCCAACCCCGGAGTCGAAACCCTGGAGAACAGCCTCTCCATCGAATCAATCGACGTGCGCGGCGGCGAGACCGAACCCCCGACCAACGTCGGCCAGGCCGGGCAGAGCGGCATCGCCGTGGGGGCGATCCTGCCGGACCGCAACGACGCCGACGCGTGCTGGTTCTGGCTGGCGGCGGACAACGTGCGGCTCGCGGCGGAGAACGCCGTGGCGGTGGCGAGAGGGCTGGTATGAACGCCGCCACCCTCGCGTTCTGTCTCCTGACTTCCGTCTCCTGTCTCCTCCTCCCCGGCTGCGGCTACCACGTGGCGGGCCACGCGAACGTCCTGCCCAAGACGATCAAGGTCATCGCCGTGCCCGAGTTCCGGAACTCCACCGCGCAGTACCGGCTGCCGGTGCTGCTGACCGCGGACGTCACACGCGAGCTGATCTCCCGCACGCACTACACGGTCGTCGCCGACCCCAATATCGCGGACGCCACCCTGACCGGCGTCATCACGAATTACGTCAACTATCCGATCGTCTTCGATCCGGTATCCGGGCGCGCGACGGGCGTGCAGGTCGTCCTGACCATGCAACTCAACCTCACCGACCGTCATACCGGCAAGGTGCTGTACTCGCGCCCCGTTGCCGAGTTCCGCGAACGCTACGAGGTGGCGCTTGACCCGCAGCAATACTTTGACGAAGGCGGCACCGCGATGCAACGGCTCAGCCGCGATGTAGCGCGGGACATGATCTCGGGCATCCTGGAGAACTTTTAATGACGGCCGCGCAACTGATCGCCCGCATCCAGAAGGGCGCGGCGCCGCCGGCCGTGCTGCTGCTCGGCCCGGAAGCCTACCAGCGCCGCCGCATCAAGGACGCGCTGACCGGCCGTTACGCTGCCGATGCCCAGGCGCAGCACGACCTCATGGAGGTCTCCCTCGCCGAAATTCTGGACGATGCGCGGGCGCTCTCGCTATTCGCCTCCGAGCGCCTGATCTGGGTGGTGAACGCCGAGGCTGCCCTGCCCCGCGGCAAGGCGGCGGCCGAGGATGACACCGCTGGCGAAGCCGCCGGAGACTCCGGACCGCTCGAAGCCTACATGCGCGATCCGACGCCGGGCGTCACGCTGGTATTCGAGGCCATCCGGTTCGATTTCGAAGGCGACGATAAGCGCCGCCAGGAGCGCGTGCGCAAATTCTACGCCGCGATTCCCGACGTGGTCGAGCTGCGCCGCTTCTCCAGCCACGAGGCCCGGCACGAGGCGGAAGCGCTGGCCCGCGCGGCCGGAGTGCGGCTCGATGCCGAGGCGCTCGATCTGCTTGTCGAGGCGCTCGGCGGCGACGTCGCGCGCATCGCGGTCGAGATGGAAAAGCTGGCGCTGTACGCCGGATCGAAGCCGCTCAACGTGGACGATATCGCGGCGCTCGCGCCGGACGCCCGCGCCACGAACATCTTTGCGCTTGTCAACGCGCTGGGCCGCCGCGACCGCACCCGCGCCATCGAGATGCTGGACACGCTGGCCAAAGAGGGCGAGTACCTGCCGCTCGCGCTGGCGTTTCTCTCGACGCAGTTCCGCATGGCGCTGGTGGCGCGCGAGGCCGGTCTGAAAAACGCCGGGCAGGTGCAATCCCACTTCACGCGGATGGGAGTGCCGATGTGGGGATCGCGCGCGGAGCAGGTTTTGCAAACCGTCGGGAAGTTCAGCAAGCCGCAACTGGAGCGCGCCATGAAGCTGATCTTCGATGCGGATAAGGCGCTACGCGATGCCCGGCCGGATGACCGGACCGTAATGGAGAGGTTTATCCTGCAGCTTGTGGGGTAACGTGGGCAGGCCATCCGCATAAGCCGCGGACCAGTGCGCCTGCCCTAAGGCTCGCTTACGCGGAGAGGGCTTTGAGGCGCAGGTGCAGCTTGGACTTGTACCGCGCCGCCGTGTTCTTCTTGATGATGCCCTTCTTCGCCGATTGATCGATGATCGAGAAGGTCTTGGTCAATTCGGCCGCGGCAGCGGCGGCATCCTTGCCGGCGAGCGCGCGCCGCATGGCGCGGATCTGGTGCCGCAGCCTGGTCCTGTTCTTGCGATTGAATTCCGTACGCCGTTCCGTCTGGCGGACCCGCTTGAGAGCGGAATAAGTATTGGCCATCTTCGGTTAAATCAAATCCTTCGAGAGAGATCGAGACTTTAGGATACCGCAGGTGAGTGCCTCGCGGCAAGTTCAGTACTCGCCGATCGCCCGCGTTACCGGATTGCTGCCAGGGCCTGCTCGAAATCGGCCAGCAGGTCGCGCCAGTCTTCGATTCCGGCGGAGACACGCACCAGGCCGTCCGTCACATGCGATTCGGCGAGCTCGGCTTCGCTCATGCCGGAGTGCGTCGTGCTCTTGGGGTGGCAGACCAGCGTCTCTACGCCGCCGAGCGAGACCGCGAGCTTCGCGATCCGCAGGTGGCGCAGGAAGTCGAAGGCCGCTTCCTTGCCGCCTTTGAATTCGATCGAGAACAGCGCTCCCGGATAGGCGCACTGCTTTTCGAAAATGCGCCGCTGCTCGGGATCGGTGAACAGCGTGGGATAGATCACGCGGCTCAGATGCCGGTGGCCGTGCAGCGCCTCGGCCAGCCGCTGCGCGTTCTTGCTCTGCCGGTTCATGCGCAGCGCCACGGTTGGCAGTCGGCCGTCCAGCATCCAGCACTCGTCCGGCTGGAGGATATTGCCGAACATGCCGCGCCGGCTGCGGATCTTCGCGATCATGTCGTGGTTCCCCGTGATCGCCACACCCGCCACCATGTCGCTGAAGCCGGAGAGGAACTTGGTGGCCGAGTACAGCGCGATATCGGCGCCCAGCTGCAGCGGGTGCTGGAACACCGGACCGAGGAACGTGTTATCGACCATGATCACCGGCTTGGCGGGATGGCGCCGGGCCGCCTCCGCGGCGCGCTCGATATCGGTCATGATGAGCGTGGGGTTGGCGGGCGTCTCGAGATAGACGATGCAGCAGTCGGGCGCGGTGCGGATCGCCTCATCGATCGCCTCCGTCGCGCCCGACGCCACCGGAATCCCGCGCACGCCGAACGGCCCGAGGAAGTTGTGGATCAGTCCCGTCGTTCCGCCGTAGAGCGGGGTGGTGTAGACGATCGTGCTGTTCGGCCGCGCAAAGGCAAAGAAAGCGGTCATGATCGCCGCCATGCCGGAGTTGAATACGGCGGCGTCCGTGGCCCCGGCTTCGAGCGGCACGATCTGGTCTTCCAGGATCTCCGAGTTGGGGTGCGAGAAGCGCGAGTAGATCAGGTCGGCGCGCTCGCCCGGCGCGGCCTGGATCTTGCCCGTGGTCAAAGCGAAAGCCCGCTCCGCCGCCTCGGGGCTGGCGAACACGTAAGTCGAGCTGCGAAATACGGCGGGACGTGCCGATCCGCACGACAAGCTGGGATCGAACCCGCGCGTCAGCACGGCGGTCCGGGGATGAACTTCGGCGGGATCGTGTTCCGGGTTCGGCATGGAGTGCCTCCACCCCGAGTGTAGCGCGCCTGCCGTCCGGAAACGCCACGGGTCTGCCCTGCCCCACTGGTGCTGAATCGCGCGGTTCCGGGCGGGAGCTTTGTGGGAAGATGCCTGCGAAGGAGCCAGCCATGCCGAAGAGCAGCAATCGTGAAATTCTGGTGACCGGCGCAACCGGCAAGCAGGGCGGAGCCGCGCTGCGCCATCTCCGCGAGCGCGGATTTCCCGTCCGCGCCCTGACCCGCGATCCCAATTCGGACAAGGCGCGCGCGCTGGTGGGCCGCGGCACCGAAGTCGTGCGGGGCGACCTCAACGATTCCGCCTCCCTCACCCGCGCGCTGGACGGCGTCTACGGCGTCTACTCGGTGCAGGCGACCAATGTTCAGGACATCGAGGCGGAGGTGCGGGAAGGCACGAACCTCATCGATGCCGCGCGCCGCTCGCGGATTAGCCAGTTCGTGTACAGCTCGGTCGGCGCGGCCGATCAACACACCGCCATCCCGCACTTCGAAACCAAGGCGCGCATCGAGGAGCACCTCCGCAACAGCGGGCTGCATTACGCGATCTTCCGGCCCGTATTCTTCATGGAGAACTGGCTCGCCATGCGGGAGCAGATCGAGCAGGGGACGCTGGCGCTGCCGCTCAGCCCGGATACGCGCTTACAGATGATCGCGGTCGACGACATCGGCACGTTCGTCACGTTGGCCTTCGAGAAGCCCGGCCATTTCGAGGGCAAGGCGACGGAGCTCGCGGGCGATGAGCTGAGCATGACCGAGGTCGCCGAGCGGCTCGGGCGTGCTTCCGGCCGCGAGGTCGCGTACCGTCAGGTACCGTGGGACCAGTGGGAACAGAAGGTTGGGCGCGAGATGACCGCGATGTACCGCTGGTTCGAGGAGCACGGCTATAGCGTCGACATCTCGCAGGTGCGCCAGGAGTATTCCCAGCTCACCGGCTTCGACCGCTGGCTTTCGATGCACTGGACGCGGCGGCAGGCGGCCTAGCTAGGCCCCGGCGTTACCGAAGTGTGAGCGGAGCCACCCTCGGCAGCTTTCCTCCGGCGGGAAAATTGAAGCGTGGGGGCCTTTCTCGATCGCTCCGATGCGGGCCGGCGGTTGGCCGTGAGCCTGCAACACTACGCCCGCCGGCAGGACGTCACAATTCTGGCTCTGCCGCGCGGCGGCGTGCCGGTCGGCTATGAGGTGGCTCACGCGCTGCAGGCGCCGCTCGACGTTTTCCTGGTGCGCAAGCTCGGTGTCCCTGGGCACGAAGAGCTGGCGATGGGCGCGATCGCCTCGGGCGGCGTCCGCGTGGTGAACCGCGACGTCGTTCTCGAGCTGGGGATACCGGAACAGGCGATTGAGCGCGTCGCCGCGCGCGAACAGGCCGAGCTCGAACGCCGCGAGCGCGAGTACCGCGGCAACCGGCCGCCTCCCGAGTTGCGCGGCCGCACCGCGATTCTGTGCGACGACGGTCTGGCGACCGGCTCGACCATGCGCGCGGCCGTGGCATCGCTGCGGCAGCAGGAGGCCGGGCGCATCGTAGTCGCAGTGCCGGTGGCTGCGGCGCGCACGTGCAACGTGTTGCGGAGCGAAGTGGACGAGCTGGTCTGCCTGATGACGCCGGCCTACTTTCAGGCCGTCGGGGAATGGTACGAAGACTTCCAGCAGACCGGCGATGATGAGGTCCGGGAGCTGCTTGCGCGCGCGGAGAGCGAGTATGCCACCCACACCTGCTGATATCGGGTATTTGGTCCGCGTGCCGGCGGGAGGGGTCGTGCTGGAAGGCGACCTGGCGGTGCCGCCGGGGGCGCGCGGCATTGTGCTCTTTGCGCATGGAAGCGGCAGCAGCCGCTTCAGCCCGCGCAACCGGTACGTCGCCGGAGCGCTACGGGAGCGGGGCCTTGGCACACTGCTGATGGACCTGCTGACCGCTTCCGAGGAAGAGGTGGACGAACGCACCGCGCACCTGCGCTTCGATGTCGAGATGCTGGGGCAGCGGCTGGCGGATGCGGCGGCATGGCTTGCGACCGGCACGGCGACGCGCGGCATGCCGATCGGCTATTTCGGTGCCAGCACCGGCGCGGCGGCGGCGCTGCTGGCGGCGGCGCGCTCGCCCGAAGGCATCGGCGCCATCGTTTCGCGCGGCGGCCGTCCCGACCTCGCCGGACCGGCGCTCGCGCAGGTCCGCGCGCCCACGCTGCTCATCGTCGGCGGGGCCGATACTGTCGTGATCGGAATGAACCGCGAGGCTTATGGCCAGCTTCAGTGCCCGAAGGACATAGCGATCGTTCCCGGTGCATCGCACCTGTTCGAAGAGCCGGGGACGCTCGAAGAGGTGGCGCGGCTGGCCGGCGAGTGGTTTGCCCGCTGGCTGGCAGCGCCGGAGGTGAAGACATGAATCAGGTCGATGTATTCCAAACGACGTTGAACAAGACTGGGGAGTGGCTGCGGGATATCCGGCAACTGCTTGGGTTCGAGTCGGACCAGCGGGCCTACCTGGCACTGCGGGCGGTGCTGCACACGCTGCGCGACCGGCTGCCGATCGTTGAGGCCGTGCATCTCGGGTCGCAGCTCCCCATGCTGGTGCGGGGCTTCTACTACGAAGGCTGGACGCCGCTCGATAAACCGCTCAAGCTGACGAGGGACGAGTTCCTGCTGGCGGTGGCCGCGTACTTCCGCGGCGATCCGGCGATCAGCGCGGAGCAGGTGACGCGCGCGGTGATCGAGACCATGAGCAACCACATCGATCCGGGCGAGCTGAACAAGATCATGCACGTAATGCCGCGGGATTTCGCGGACCTGCTGCAGGCAGGCGTAGCGTGAACTTCACGGACGGTGGTGGCTGGACTGGTAGTGCTCCTGGAGAAGGTCTTCGCCAAAGTCGCCGTTGAAGTCGCGCCAGACGGAATGGATGTGGTTGGCGCCGTCTTGGGTGTCGTCGAATTCGATCAGGAAGGCGGCGGTTTGGATGCGGTAATAGTGCGGCTCGCCGGGCTTGATGCCGCCGGACCAGGCGAAGTAGATGTTCCTGCCGGCCTTGCGGATCTGCTCCTCGCGCGCCTGCGCCACCTGGCCGGGTACGTTGCTGACATATTCGGCGAGCAGCGCCTGGAGCTTATCGAACTGCTTCGGAGTCATGCGTGAGGCAAGGAGGCCTGAGGGCTGGCCTTGCAGCGCCGCCTTGCGGCTGTTTGTGGTGAGGATATCGGCCGGGGCCTTCGCCTCCACGATGGCGGCCTTCTGCTGCTCGGGATCGAGCGAAGTGATGACGTCGCGCCCGAGGTCCTCTTCCGCGGCGAGCACACGCAGCCCGGCCCGCGGCCCCTGGCGGACTTCGGCGGGATTGGAGCCAAAGAAGCTCGGGGCATCGACGGCGTGGCCGTTCACGACGGTGTAGTTCTGGCTGAGGTGATGGCCTTCGACGCGATAGCCCCAGGGCTGGCTGTCTGAGGGCGTTCCGAAGATCGAGAAGTAATACTTCTCCGGGTTCCGGCGCTCGCCGCTATCCTTCTCCATGATGCGCAGCACGTCCTCCAGGCTCATGATGGTGACGGCCTTGATGTAGCCGGTCTGGCTGAGGCCGGCGGCGAGCAGGGCGCTGGCGAGGTGCTTCTGGTAGGGCGACATCTCGCGCAGCGGCAGTCCCTTGCGCTCGATCGGGACGTAGAACCAGCGCATGCGCTCCGCGTCGTCGAAGGAGAAAGTCGCTTTGGCGCGCTGCTCGGGGGTGAGGGAGGCGAGGAAGCGGTTGGCGGCCTCGGTCATGATCGAGGCGGAGTTGGTGCGGTTGTAAGCGGCGGTGAGGAGGAGTGCAGACACGGTGATCAAGCCCAGTCGCGGCAGCATTGCGTTCATCGTCGCCGATTTTATCGCAACCGCCGGGCGGCGGCGGCGCTGCCCGGCGCAGTCCTGCAGAACCACCGGAAAGAAGTGTGCCTGAGTACCGATTTCCGTGAGGCTACGCCCTCCGGAGAGTTGACGGCGGTGGTCATTCACGCATAGCATCGGCTCGTTCTCCGGGGAGGAGTCGAGCAATGAAACTCGCCCTCACCATCCGTGTCAGTGTCACCACTCTGGCTTGCCTGATTGGCTATGCCACCAAAACGCAAGCCCAAATCGATCCCGACCGGCTCGCCCAAATCGGGAGCCGCCTCGCTCAGATCAAGGCAAACCTGGAAGGTCTCCCGGAAGCCCAGCAGCAGACGCTATCGTCCGCCGCGGAGAACATGCTCCGGCTCGCCAGAAGTTGGGATCAGGTGTCGGCGGGTCTGGGGGCGATAACCGGCGCCGACGTTCAGTCAGCCGCCAGCCTTGCCGCAGGCCCGACGGGCAGGCTGCCGTTCGGCCCGAATTTTGCAGCCGTCAGCAACCCGTCCAGCGACTTCGCGTACTCCATCACCGCCGGTTTCACCCAGAGCGAGACCTCGACGGCGTGGTGCGGCAATCAGGTGGTGGTCGGCTTCAACGACTCGAACAGCCTGTTCAAGAGCCTTCTCTTCGGCAGCGGCGGAGCGAGCTTTACCAGCGCCGGGATTTCATCCGACAGGGGTCTCAGCTTTCGCGACATCGGATTTATCAACGCCGGCACGGATCCGAACAACTTCCTGCAGGGCGATCCCGTGGTGACCTGCGTTCCCGGTTCGACGACCTTCTATTTCACGCAAATCTTCGGCACCGGACCGGCTTCCGCGCCGATCAGCGCCGTCGCGATCTCCCAATCGGCCGACGGCGGCGCGACCTGGGCCAATCCGATCGCGGCCGCGCAAAAGGACGGCTTCACCCACTTCCTCGACAAACCCTGGAGCGCCATCGATCCGGCCGATCCTACCAGGATATTCGTGACTTATACCGACTTCGACTCCTCCGGGGCGGTTTGCGGGTCGTCCGGCGGCGCGGCGATTCAGAGGACCGCCATCGAACTCGTCCGGTCGACCGACGGCGGGCGCACCTGGAGTAGTCCTCAGGTGTTGGTGCAAGCCTGCTCGAAGGCCCCCAACTATCCTTCGGTGCAGGGTTCGCAGGTGGGGCTTGATCCCCAGGGCCATGTCTATATCGCCTGGGAGGACTTCTCGGATCCGGCCGGATCGACACGCGACCTGAAGATCCGGCGATCCTCGGATCATGGCGTCACGTTCGGAGCGGCCGTGCTGATCTCGCCGGTGGCGTACACGGGCGATGGCTCTGTGCTTCAGGGCGGCATCCGCAACAACGAGTTTCCGCTCATGGCGTTCGGGCCGGCGGTCAACGGCATCAGCCCGATCTACATCGTCTGGAACGACGGACGAAACTTCCGAATCACCGACTTTGCGGGCGCGGCCGGCAAGTACGGATTCGCCGACGTTCTGCTGAGCAAGTCCTTCGACGGCGGCGGGAACTGGACGGCGCCGATTCGTGTTAACAGCGATCCCAAGTCTCACTCCGCCGCCGGGCGGATTCTGGGAACCGACCATTTCCAGCCTGGAATCGCCGCAGATCCCACCGGCGCGATCGGTGTGTGCTGGTACGACCGGCAAGCAGACCCGCTGAACTACATGATCGGGCGGGTTTGCGCGGCCTCGTTCGACCAGGGCACATCCTGGACAGAGATTGCGTTTCCCCAGACGTGGCAGCCGATCCACGCAGCCGACGGATTCATCAACCCCTATTACCTGGGGGACTACGACAGCGTCGCGAGCGATGCCAGCGGAGCCAACACCGGGTTCCTGGGAGCGTTCGGTCCGGTGATCAGCGGGCCGGAGGTTTTGGTTCCGAACCAGGACGTGGTGGCGTTCCTGTTCCCGAGCGCCAGCCGGCGATAGGAGGAAGGACACCGCGGCTAACTCCACTCCGCGACTGCGGGCAGGCGCAGGCGGGCGATGCAGCCGGAGCCCGCGGCGCGGTTTTCGAGCGTGAGTGCGCCGCCGTGGCCTTCGGCGATCTGCCGGCTGAGGACGAGTCCAATGCCGGAGCCGCCTGGCTTGGTGGTGAAGAACGGGACGAACAGGTTGGCGGTGTTGGAGAGGCCGGGGCCGTTGTCTTCGATCCAGATTTCGAGCATGGATGCATCGCGGCGCCAGCCGATGCGGACCTGCGGACCGCCCGGCGACAGTCCGGCGAGGGATGCGTCGGCGGCGTTGCGGAGCAGGTTGATGAGGACCTGTTCGAGCTGATCGGGGTCGCCCTGGACGACCATCGATTCGCCCTTGACGACTTCGACGGGAGCGCGGGTCTCGAAGGTGGCGGCGCGCTCCACGCAGGACGCCACGTCGAGCGGCTGCAACTGCGGGCGGGGCAGCTTGGCGAGACGGGCGTACGCGCCGATGAAGCGGCTGAGGCTATCGGACCGGCCGGTGATGACGTTGAGGCCGCGGAGCATATCCTCGCGCCAGTCCTCGGGCAGCGGGTCGCGGCCGATGATGGCGACGAGGCTGCCGGCGATCGACTTGATGGGCGCGAGCGAATTATTGAGCTCGTGGCCGAGGACTCGCACGAGGCGCTGCCAGGCCTGGAGCTCCTGCTCGCTCAAAGCCTGGGTGAGATCGGAGATGACGACCAGCTCGAGAGGAAGGCCGCGCTCGCGGATACGGGTGCGGCGCACGCCCCAGCGGCCGGCGCCTCCGGGGAAGCTCGTCTGCATGGTGGTCTGCTCAGGTCCTTCGAGGCAGCGGTCGAGCTGGAGGTCGGCGGCGGTCTGGCCGAGCAAGCGTTCGGTGGGCGCGGCGAGGAGGCGCTCCCCGGCGCGGTTCACGAGGCGCAAGCGGGTGTGCTCATCGAAGGCGAAGATGGCGACATCGATCTCGCGCATCACGGTGCGGAGGAGCATGGTGGCTTCCATGGCGCCGAGGCGCTGCTCGCGGAGGGTCGCGCCGAGCGTGTTGACCTCGCGCATGACTTCGGCGAGGGCGTCATCGGGGCGCGGAGAGCGGCCGCGGACGGAGTAGTCGCCCTCGCGCAGCGCGCCGAGGAGATTCGAGAGCGTCTGCAAGGGGAAGACGACGCGGTCGCGGACGGCGATGGCGCATCCCAGCCAGACGAGGACGATGACGGCCGTCAAGGTCCACTGGACGCGGGGTGTGACTGCGCCGGTCCAGAGCAGCCACAACGCAACGGCCGAGCCGGGAAGCGCGGCGAGGAAGGTGAGGAGGACGATGCGGCCTTCATGGCCGAAGCGGGCGGGTTTTTCGTCGAGCTGCATTTTAATTCACCGCCGAGACGCAGAGGCGCCGAGGAATTCCTGGAAGGGTTCTTCTTGGCGTCCCGGCGTCTCGGCGGTTCATAATCCATACCTTTGCAGGCGGCGGTAGAGGGCGCTGCGGCTGAGGCCGAGGGCGTTGGCGGCGTGGCTGACGTTGCCGTTGAAGCGGGCGAGGGCCTTCTTGATGAGCAGGGCTTCGACGTCTTCGAGGCTCATCTCTTCGAGGCGCGGCGGGCCTTCGCGGCCGGGGCGGAGCGCGAGATCGGCGGCGCGGATGGAGTCGCCGGTGGACATCAGGACGGCGCGCTCAACGGCATGATCCAGCTCGCGGACATTGCCGGGCCAGGGATGGGCGAGCAGGGCCTTGATGGCGCTTTCCTCGAAGCCGCAGACGGGCTTGCGGTAATGGGCGGCGTGCTGGCGGAGAAAGTGGGCGGCGAGGACGGGGATGTCCTCGCGGCGGTCGCGCAGCGGAGGCAGGCGGATCTCGATGGTGTTGAGGCGGAAAAGGAGATCCTGGCGGAAGCGGCCTTCGGCGACGGCCGCCGGCAGGTCGGCGTTGGTCGCGGAGAAGACGCGGACATCGACGCGGCGGGTCTTGGAGGAGCCGACGCGCTCGAAATCGCCGGTTTCGAGGGTGCGGAGGAGCTTGGACTGGAGGTTCAGGGAGATGTTAGCGATTTCGTCGAGGAAGAGGGTGCCGCCGTCGGCCAGCTCGAAGCGGCCGACGCGGTCGGTCTTGGCGTCGGTGAAGGCGCCCTTGACGTGACCGAACAACTCGCTTTCGAAAATGCCCTCGGCGAGGCCGCCGGTGTTGACGGTGACGAGGGGGCGGGTGGAGCGGAGCGAAACGGAGTGGAGGGTCTGGGCGACGAGACCCTTGCCGGTGCCGTTTTCGCCGGTGATGAGGACGTTGGCATCGGACGGGCCGACGCGGCTGATGACGTCGAGCACCGGGCGCATGGCGGCAGACTGGGCGATCAACTGGGGGAAACGCTCGGCGCGGAGGGCGCGGTTTTCCTCTTCGAGCCGCATGCCCTTGCGGAGCGCACGGCCGAGCTCGATTTGGGTCTTGAGGATGGCGGAGACGCGGGCATTATCCCAGGGCTTCTGGATGAAATCGCGCGCGCCGCGGCGCATGGCTTCGACGGCGAGCTCGACGGAGCCCCAGGCGGTCATGACGATGACGGGCAGGGTGCTATCGAGGGCCTGGATGCGGTTGAGGAGTTCGAGGCCTTCCTGACCGGAGGTGGTGTCGCGGGTGTAGTTGAGGTCCATCAGGACGGCGTCGAAGTCGCGCGATTCGACGGCGTCGATGGCGGCCGCGGGGGAGTTGACTGCCTCGGCCTGGTAGCCCTCACCCTTGACGAGAAATCGCAGGGCTTCGAGGACGTCGGGCTGATCGTCCGCGATCAGGATAGTGGGGGTGCGGGCATCGGCTTTCATGGGTCGAGTTCACATGGCACTTGCACTGCCAGAGGCTATTTGATGACAGCACAGCCGCTTATCAGTATGGCACGGGTGGAGTAAGTGTCCGAATTTGGGACCGGAGGAAGCGGGGATTGGGGATAGGGGGTTGGGGATTGGGGGTGCGGACGGGCGGGACGGGTTGTGAGCATTTTGCAGGAACGAAGCCAATTTCGGGGGAAGGGGTTGTGGAGTCAACGAGTTGCGGCGCAGGTTCGGCCGGTGGCTCGGGGCGTTCGGCCTGGAGCTTGCGGAGCAGGGTGTTCGATGCGGGACATGCGGCTCATATACCACTGGCTGTGGACCAGCATGGCGACGAGGTCGCGCTCGGTGGCCGTGGCGGGGCGGCATTCGGCCTCGTGTTCGGCCGCGAGGGCGTCGAGCTCGGCGGGACCTTCGCCGGGGATCAAAAGGGATTCGGCGTAGAGGCCGGATTGGAGGCCGTTCAGGCGAGCGTTGGATTTGCCGGCCTCGGTGCGGGGGCCGGTTGACTTGAGCGAATTGCGGCGATTGGCGGCGATTTGAGCTTCAGTGGCCATGCCAATGAGTGGAGCACACGCGGGGTGGGAATCTGAGGGCCAGGTTCGGGAAGTGATTGGAAACGGAGCCTAATAAATTTTTGAATTTCGCGTTACGGGAGTTTCCAGTCGAGGGCGTAGATCTCCTGGTGGCGGACGGCGCGGAGGACAAGGAGGCTGCCGTCGGGGGCGGGGGCGGACCAGGTCACGGCGACGTCGGGAATGCCGGTCAGGTCTTCGAGGCGGCGATCGGAGAGACGGAGACGGAAGATGCCGGTGCCGCCGGTGAAATAGATGTAGCGGCTGTCGAGCGAGAATTCGGCATTGTCTATATAGGGCATGGTCGCGAGCCGCGTCCACGCACGGGCGGATATGGAGTAAAGCCAGAGGGCGCCCATATCGGCAGAGGCGGCCAGGATGTAGCGGCCGTCGGGTGACCAGCGGGGGGACCACTTGCCGGCGGAGCCGGGGAGCAGGGCGACGGAGCGGTCGCGGAGATCGAGGACGCGGATCGCCATGGACGCGGGGGGTTGGCCGACGCGCGGCTCGCCATACACCAGATAGCGGCCATCCGCGGACCAGGAAGGCACGCCCTGATCCAGTGGGGCATCGGGTTTGGCGGGTTCGGGGGAGCCGCCGGATGCGGAGATGAGATACGCACGCCAGGGCTCGCCGGTGCGATGACCCATGAAGGCGATGCGGCGGCCGTCGGGCGACCAGTGCGGCTGGAAGGCTTCGAAGGGCGGCTCGGTCAGCTGGTGGCGATTGGCGCCATCGGCATCGGAGACCCACAGGGTGTGCTCGGGGTAGCGGCAGAAGGCGGCGCGGCGGGCATCGCGGGTAAAGGAGATGTCGATGGCGGGGATGCCATCCCAGAATGGGAGCCACTGGCGTGAGCGCGAATCGAAGCGAGCGGTTTCGCCGCGGACTATTGTGCCGATGGCGAGGAGGGCGGAGCCGTCGAGGGTGGGGACGGGTTCGGAAAACCGGATTGGGGTGTTGGTGAGGCGGATGGGGCGGGAAGGAGGGCTGCCGTCGCGGACGGCCCAGATATTCGCGGTCTGTTCATCGGGGCCCAGATCGGAAAAGACGAAATAGCGGCCATCGTGGGTCCAGACGCCGCAGCAGACGCCGTAGGGATCGCCGGGGCGGTCGAGGGGGAGATAGCGCGGGTTATGCCCGTCGCGGGCGACTTCCCAAATGGTTTCGCGGAAGGTCTTGGGATCGCGAATGCTGAAGCGAATGCGCCGGCCGTCCGGGGACCAGCGAGGGGACCTGGCGCCAGAGACGGGGACGCGCAGCGGCTCGCGCGAGCCGCGCGATTGGATCAATAGAAATCCCGCATTGAGATAGGCGACCGCGCGGCCATCCGGCGAGATGTCCGAGTTTCCATCGCTTAGGAAACTGGCGGGGCGCGCCGTGCCGGACGACGGATTCCAGTAGAGAAGCGGGTGTGGAGGAAGGGCGTTGTCGGTCAGGACCAGGCTGCGGGTGGACGGCATGAAGGCGATGGGGAAACCGTTGGGCAGCGGGAGGACGGCGGGGGATGACTGACCGCCGGCGAGCGGGACGGAGGACGCGCGCGACGGGCTGGCCAACGACGCCGATTCCCGGAAATAAACGAGCGAGCCGTCCGTGACCAGCGGCGGGTCTTTGCGGAGGCCGTCATCCGTGAGCGGGCGGTAGCCGAGGATGCGGGGCTCGGCGGGCAGGCGGGCGAGGGCCGAGGCGGTGAGGAAGGCGATGGCGGCGAGGAGGGCGGCGGCGGCGAGGGCGGGCCAGAGGCGGTGGGAGCCGGCGGATGGGGAGGCCGCGAGTGCCGGCGCAGGCACCGGGGTGGGGGCTGGGGCGGGTTCGGTGGTCTCGGCGACCGAGGCGGTGAAGCACCATCCGCGCCCGTGGCGGTTCTGGATCACGTCGGCAGGTGCGCCGGCTTCGGCCAGGCGCTTGCGGATTTCGGCGATTTTCTGATCGATGCCGTTGGGAGATAAGTGCTGGCCGGGCCAGACGGCGGCTTGTAATTCGTCCCGGGAAATCACCTGACCCGGATGCGTTACGAAGTAATGGAGGGCGGCGAAGCCTTTGGGGCTGAGCTTGATTTCAGCAGAGCCGCGACGAAGGACGAGTTGGGAGGCGTCCAAGAAGAAGCCTTCAAACTCGTACGCGGGTTGCGAATCTGCAGGCATAAGACCAGACAGATTTCAGAAAACTTTCAGAGTCACCCGGCGGGCGCGGAGTGGTACGCTCCGGTCACCGGGAGACAGAGTATCATCGCCATTTGCCCACCTGCAATAGGACTCGGGCGGCGACGGGCTAAGGAGTTTCCTGGTCTCGCCAGCGTAAGCGGCGAGGCCGCCGCGGTGCTGAGACCGCGGCTGCGGCCACCACGGCCGTCCCGCGGAGGAGGGCGGCCGCTGGTCGTGCCGCAGTTGTGGGGCGCCGGGCAATCGTGCCAGTCCGGCGCCCGCAGCGGCGGTTTTCAGAAGGTTTTCAGAAGAGGATTCGCTATGTCTCCTTTAAGTTGGACTCCAGACCCGATGTGAGCCAGTTGTATTTCGATGGCTTAGAGCGGGAAATAGGAGACGACGATGACAGAGCGAAGATTGGAAGAGGATGCCCGCCGGCGGCGAACGGCCTCCGGGGGAATTCTGGCGGTATCGTTACTGGCCCTGCTGGCCGCCGGCAGTGCGCGGGCGACGGTGGTTTTTTCCGATAGTTTCACCGAAGCGACACTCAACCCCGAGTGGCAGGTGCTGGGCGGACAAGGGTCGTATACGATGACGGGGAGCAGCCTGCGATACTTCAACGACGGGCCGCTTTCGAGTCCCACGACCTGGAGTACGACGAGCATGGCGCTCGCGCTGCCCTTCACCGGCACCCGTTGGACGGCGACGATCGAGGCGACCTACAACCTGTATTGGCTGCTGCCCGGGTATGGTTCATATAACGGTCCTGCGCAGCCGACGTACTCGGGCTCGCCGGGAGCGCAGGAGCCGCGGGTGCTGATGGCATTCGCGCCGGTTACCGCAGGGGACCGGAGCGCATTGACGAACCCGAACAACGTGGCGACGTTTGCACGCAACATCGACCCGTACTACGGATCGGATACGCTGACGGCGCAGTATGGCGGTTCGACCAGCGCCAACCTGCTCACTCCCGCGGAAATGATGATCACGAACACGATCGCGGACGGAACTTACTGGCTTCAGTTCACGCGAAACGGCGGTTCGCTCACGATGAGCTACAGCACCGACGGTACGAACTATCAAACAGCGTATTCGGCGATGCTGGCGGACCCTTCGAACGACTATAACGAACTGCTGCTGACGGGGCTGACGTACCTGACGGCAGGGTCCTTTACGGATTACAAGGACCTGACGATCACGGCGCCGGACGCGGTGCCGGAACCGGCAAGTATCGGTTTGCTCGTCACCGTAGTGGCTGCCTTGGGACTCCGGATCCGGCGGAAGGCGCGGGCTGCGTAGCGCCGGGCAGAGCCGCGGCGGGGTTGCGCGCGGAGGTGGTATAGGAGACACTGGCGGGTGGGGTATCACCACTCTATGCGCCTGAATTTCCGTCTCCGCGCCGGCCTGGTCGCGCTGACGCTCGCCGCGGCTCCCGCGGTTCGCGCCGATGTCACTCTGCGCTACAAGTCCGATGTCAAAATGAACCCGACTATACCGGCGGCGATGACCCAGCAGGCGATGGCGGGGATGGCCGGAATGCCGCTGGACAGCACGTTGCAGTTGAAGGCCGGGAAAGGGTACTCGTCGTTCAGCGGGCTGACGTCGATTTACGACTTCAGCAAGAATGAGATCACGCTGATCGACGCGGCGGGCAAGCGCTACGCGACGCTGCCGGCGGCCGACTTCGCGGACCAGATGGTGGCGGCGATGCCGGCGATGCCGGCGCAGGCGAAGGCCATGATGGCGTCGATGAAGACGCATTTCGATTCCAAGTCGACGGGCAAGGCGGAGACGATCCAGGGGATCGAAGGCGAGGAACGGCAGATGGAGATCACGGTGGATGCGCCGGCGATGCCGAA
>DATGMB010000053.1:0-5482 GCA_035293845.1 Bryobacteraceae bacterium | reverse complement strand
TCGCCGCCGCCGCGCGGCCGCCCGCAAGACCGAGTAACTCGTGCCACAACCGATCGCGAACCGCGTCCTCCTGGTGGGTTGGGACGCGGCCGACTGGAAGATTATCCACCCGCTGCTCGACGCGGGCCGGATGCCGAACCTAGCGAGGCTGGTGGAGCGCGGGACGATGGGAAATCTCGCCACGCTCGAACCGGCGATGTCGCCGCTGCTGTGGACTTCAATCGCAACCGGCAAAACGGCCGACCTGCACGGCATCCACGGCTTCGTCGAACCCGACCCCGCGACCGGGGGCGCGCGCCCGGTGGCTTCCACGAGCCGCAAGGCAAAGGCGCTGTGGAACATCCTGCACCAGAGCGGGCGCCGTTCGATTGCCGTGAACTGGTTCGGCAGCCATCCGGCCGAGCCGGTAGCGGGGGCGGTGGTTTCGAACGCCTTCTGCCAGGCGGGAATTCCCTACGGCGCCCCGTGGCCGCTGCCTTCTGGCACGATTCATCCGCAGGAGTACTCGGCGGAGATGGCGGAATTGCGGGTGCATCCGGGGGACCTAACGGGCGACGATTTGCTGCCGTTTCTGCCTAAGCTGGCCGAAATCGACCAGGAATCGGACGCGCGGGTGATCCGCTTCGCCGAGATACTGGCGCAGAACCTCTCCGCGCACAACGCGATGGTGTGGTTGATGGAGCGGGAGGCCTGGGATTTCGCCACGGTGTTTTACGACCTGCCGGATCACGTTTCGCACCTCTTTATGCGGTACCGCGCGCCGCGGATGGAGGACGTTCCGGAGCGGGATTTCGAGCATTACCGGCATGCGGTAGACAGCGCCTACTGCTATCTCGATATTCTGCTGGGCCGGCTGGTGCAACTGGCGGGACCGGAAGCGGCGGTGATGGTGGTTTCCGATCACGGTTTCCATAGCGACCACCAGCGCGGACTCGGCGGCTTCACGCCCGATCACGAAGAGCCGATGCAGTGGCACCGCATGCACGGGATGCTGTGCATGGCGGGCCCCGGCATCCGGCATGACGAGCTGGTTTACGGAGCGACGCTGCTCGATATCGCGCCCACGGTGCTCATGCTGTTCGGGCTGCCGGCCGGCGCCGACATGCAGGGCCGCGTGCTGGCCGAGGCGTTCGATGGCGAGGTTCCGCTCGATCGCATCGCAAGCTGGGAGGACGAGCCGGGGGACGCGGGAATGCATCCGCCGGACGCCCGCGGCGACGTGTGGGATTCGGCCGCGATGATGAAACAGCTCGTGGCGCTGGGATATCTCGAAGCGCCCGCGGAGGGCGCGGAGGAACAGCTCAAGCAGGTGCGCACGCATCAGGCGTTCAGCCTGGCGCGCGTGTATCTGGCGCGGAAACGGCCGGCCGACGCGCTGCCCCTCATGGAAGAGGCGGTGGCGGCGTATCCCGACGAGGCCACTTACCGGATCTACCTCGCGCAGTGTTACTACGAGACCGGACGCATGGAGGATTGCCGGCGTGTAGTGGAGGGAGTCCTGGAACGTGGCGGCGACTGGCCGGCGGCGCAGGTGTTGCGGGCCAATCTGTTGCTGGCGGAAGGCCGCACGGAAGAGGGCCTGGCGGCGCTGCTGGCGGCGGAGCGGTCGCAGAAGCCGGCGCAGGGAATCCGGCTCGTGATCGGCCAGGTCCATCTCCATTTGCAGCGGTGGGCAGACGCCGAGCGCGCGTTCCGTTCGACGCTCGAATGGGATTCGGACTTGCCCGCGGCTTATGCCGGGCTGGCGCAAGCGCTGCTGCGGCAGAACCGGTTCGACGAGGCTGCCGAGGCCGCCACCGATGCTCTGGCGCGGAGATTCGATCTACCGGAAGCCCACTTCACTCTCGGGGCGGCGCTGGTGCGGCTGAAGCGGTATGAGCGCGCCGAGCAGGCTTTCGAGACCTGCGCCGGCCTGACTGCCGAATCCGACCGCTACGGCGCGGCCGCCCGCGAGTGGCTGCAACGGCTGCAAAAGGCCCGCGGCTATGCCGGTGTCCGTTAGCGCGACGCTCGCGATTCGTGCCCCTCATACCGGCGAGTGGCCGGTCTGCCGCGCCTTGCTGCCGGAAGCATTCCGGGAGTCGCGCGCGCCTGACGCGCTGCTGGCCTTCGATACCGCGGGCGCGCCGGTCGCGTGCGCCGCGTTTCAGTGGACCGGCGACGCCATCCATGAACTGCGCATCCGTGTAATTCGGACGCGGCGGCGCGAGGGGGTCGGCCGCGCCTTACTGAAATCCGTGGTGGCTCTTGCGGCGGCGCGATGCGCCGGCGAAATCCACGCCCGAGTGAATCCCGTGGCGGAGCCGGATGCCGATCCTTTTCTGATCGCATCCGGCTTCCGCCGCACAAGCCGTCTGCTCACGGTGGAAGCTCCGCCGGAGCCGCTGGCGGGTACGATCGCGCGGCTCGCGCGCCGCGGTAAGCCGCCATCCGGCGCGCGGATTGCGGAGATCGCCGAAGTGGACCGCGGGCGGCTGGCGGCGCTCTATACGAACCGGATCGTTCCCGAACTCCGGCTCCCGCCCGGCGCAGCCGCGCCGCTGGTTTGGGACCGCCGGTTCGCCGATTCGCCGGTCCTGCTGGTGGATGGCGCACTGGCCGGCATGCTGCTGATGGAGGCGAACAACGGCGAGGGCGTTTGCGTGATCGTGGCGCGCGCCGTCGAGCCGGAATACCGCGGCCGCGGCTGGGCCAACCTGCTGCTGCTTTCTGAAGGCTTCGCGCGCGGCCGGCGCCGCGGCTCGACCCGGATGCGCTTCGAAGCGCCGGAGGACAACGGCGATACGATGAAACTGATGGCGCGCGCCAACGGCCAGCTGGTCGGCGCGGCGGCGTGCTATGTGAGGACGGTAGGGCATGTCTAAGTCGCTGTATCTGGTCAATCCACGCTCCGATAGGCCCACTTTTTTCGGACGGCAGGTCTATGAGGCTTATGGATTTCCGCCGGCTCTTCTGCTGGCCGATCTGGCTTTGCCCACGGTAGCCGCGCTGGCCCCTCGCGATTTCCGCATCGCCCTTTGCGACGAACAGATCGCGCCGGTCGACTTCGAGGCCGATGCGGACTATATCGGGATCACGGGCAAGGTCGGGCAGGAGCGGCGGATGATCGAGATCAGCCGCGAGTTCCGCCGGCGCGGCAAGGTCGTGATTTTCGGGGGGCCCTATGCAACGCTCTCCAGCGACCGGCTCCGCGGCGCCTGCGACATCCTGGTGAGGGGCGAGCTCGAAGGCATCGCGGAGGCGTTCTTCGCCGATCTCCGGGAGAACACCTGGAGGCCGGAATACGACGGCGGCAAACCGGATTTGCGGAGCTCGCCGGCGCCGCGGTGGGACGGCTATCCGCTCGACCGCTGCCTGAATGCCGTGGTGCAGACGGCGCGCGGCTGCCCGTTCGAGTGCGAGTTCTGCGATGTGATCCAGTATCTGGGCCGCAAGCAGCGCCATAAGTCCGTCGACCAGGTACTGACGGAGCTGGACGCGCTCTACCGCCGCGGGCACCGCTCCATCTTTTTAGCCGACGATAATTTCACGGTGTACCGCGCACGCGCCAAGGAGCTGCTGCGCGCGCTGGCCGCCTGGAATTCCTCGCGGCGCGCCGGGCGCGTGGCGTTTTCAACGCAGGTTTCGATCGAGTGCGCCCGGGATACCGAGATGCTCGACCTGCTGGCCCAGGCAGGAATGAATTGCCTGTTCATTGGCATCGAAACTTCCAACGAGGCAAGCCTCAAGGAAACGCACAAGCGCCAGAATTTGGGTGTGGATGCGGTCGCGTGCGTGGAGCGGTTTCCGGCGCGCGGCATGCGGGTGGACGCGGGGATGATCGTCGGGTTCGATGCCGACGGCAAAGATGCATTCGAGCGGCAGTATGACTTCGCGATGTCGAGCCCGATTCCGATTTTCAGCGTGACGCCGCTGACGGCTCCGCCCGCGACGCCGCTCTACGCGCGCCTCGCGGCCGAGAACCGCCTGATCGCGATCGACGGCGATACGCCGCAGACTTGCCCCAGCTCCTCGAATATCATTCCCCGGCAGATGACGCACGAGGAATTGATGCGCGGCATGCGGTGGCTGATTACGCGGCTCTACTCGGCCGAGGCGTTCGGCCGGCGCATGCTGCGGTTCATCGATTGTTACTGCCCGCCGGCTCTTGCGCCGGGGGCCGGCTCGCCCGCGCCACCGCCGCGCGCGGTCGAAGCGGAATCGGTACAGGTCGCCGGACGCGTGCTGCGCCTCGGCCGCGCAGAGGAGGAGATGATCGCCAAGCTGAGCCGCCGCATGCAGAACAAGCCCGCCGCGATCGGCCATGCGCTCGCCATTCTGGGACAGTACATGCAGACCCGCTACCAGTACGAGCAGACGGGCATGTGGGACCCGGATCTCGCGGCGCAGCCCTCGCCGTTTGCCGTCGCCTCGGCCTGCACGGCGTAACCGGCTGGGGGCCGGGATTCCGGCGAAAGCGCCCTTGCGCGCGGTAAAATTGGACTGATCCCACGCATGTTCCAACGCCTACGCCTCACGCTCGACATGATCAAGTTCGAGCACTCGGTCTTCGCGCTGCCGTTCGCGCTCACCGGCGCGCTGCTCGCCTTCCGCGCGAGCGGCTATGCGGTTGCGGGCCTGTGGTCGAAGCTCGCCTGGATCGTTGTCGCGATGGTCGGCGCGCGCTCCGCGGCGATGGCCTTCAACCGGCTGGTCGATTCGGAAATCGACGCGCGCAATCCCCGCACCGCGATGCGCCATCTTCCCGCCGGCCACCTGAGCCGGGGATTCGCGTGGGCTTTCGTCACCGCCGCTTCCGCGGTTTTCTTCGTAGCGGCGGGCGCGTTGAACCCGCTATGCCTGCGACTGGCGCCGGCCGCACTCGCGATTGTATTTTTCTACTCCTTCACCAAGCGGTTCACGACGTTTTCCCACCTCGTGCTGGGCTTCAGCCTGGGGATCGCCCCCGCGGCGGCATGGATTGCGATCCGCGGCTCGCTCGATCCGCGCATCCTCTGGCTCACCGCCGCGGTGATGTTCTGGACGGCCGGCTTCGACATCATTTATTCCTGCCAGGATTACGATTTCGATTGCCGCGAAGCGCTCTTCAGCGTCCCGCGCCTGCTGGGCATCGCTGGAGCGCTGCGCGTGGCGCGGCTGCTGCACCTGCTGATGGTAGCGTGTCTCTTTGCGCTGGTCTTCTCGCTCGGCCTCGGCGCGCTCGCGCTGGCC
Source organism: Bryobacteraceae bacterium (assembly GCA_035293845.1). Classification (GTDB taxonomy): domain Bacteria; phylum Acidobacteriota; class Terriglobia; order Bryobacterales; family Bryobacteraceae; genus DATGMB01. Next base: position 271 of record DATGMB010000053.1, on the reverse strand, counting down.
GGGATCACTGCGGTGATCGCGCTCCTCGTCTACGAGCACAGCCTGGTCAAAGCCGACGATCTTTCGCGCGTCAACGCCGCTTTCTTCACGATGAACGGCTACGTGAGCGTGTTATTCTTCGTATTCTGGACTGCTGATATCTTCCTCTTCAAAGCGGGTGCCTGAACATGCCAGTCGTGATTGACGATCGCCGCCTCCTGCCAATTCGTGAAAAGGTCGAAGCCGGCGAGCGCCTCTCTTTCGATGACGGCGTGGCGCTCTACCGGAGTAA
>DATGMB010000052.1:0-23088 GCA_035293845.1 Bryobacteraceae bacterium | reverse complement strand
CGTCGCGGGCGACCGCTATCCGTTCACCAGCCCCGCCGCGGGCATCTGGGGGCCGAAGGTGATGATCATCAACGAAATGGCCGGCTCCGGCGGCGACTTCATGCCCTGGATGTTCCACCACCGCAAGATCGGCACGCTCGTTGGTAAGCGCACCTGGGGCGGGCTCGTCCATACCGCAGATACTCCGCCGTTCATCGATGGCGGCTCGGCGATCGCTCCACGCGGCGGCTTCTTCAACCGCGAGGGCCAGTGGGACGTCGAGAACAAAGGCCAGGCTCCGGACATCGATGTCGAGAACTGGCCCAAAGACGTGATCGCAGGCCATGACCCGCAGCTCGAGCGCGCGGTTGAAGTCGCCCTGCAGCAGCTCGCCGCACACCCCGTCGACCGTACCAGCACGGAACCGCCGCCGCCAACGTGGGGGAAGCGCAAGCTGCCGCTGCCGTCCGCCGCGGGCGCCGGCGGTGGCCAGTAGCGCCGGACGTGATCGGTCCATACCGGTTTTGTGGGCGCTCGTCGCGGCATACGCGGGCGCCCGCATCCTGCAATCCTTCCCCGATCGCGTACCTATGCTCGCGATCGTCGCGGCGCACGTCATACCGCCCGCTGCCTTCGCCTTGTTCCACGGCCGCATCCATTACGGCCTCCGCGGCATCCGAAGATGGCAATCCTTTTCTATGCCCTCGCCGCGGACGGGCCTCGCCGTCGTTACCGGCGCCGGCGCCTGGTTGCGGCTGGCGTACGATACGCGCCGCGCCTGACTCCGATATACTCACGCCATGCCCGAGGCCGGCCGCCAACCCGAACCGATCGCCGCGCGCCAGATGCGGATCTATCTCGGCGCCAAGCCGAGCGTCCCGGTCTCGCTCTCTGCGCTCGAAGCCCGCGCCCGCGCGGCGATACAACCGGCCGCGTGGGACTACGTGATGGGCAGCGCGGGCGGCGAACGCACCGCCGCGGCCAATCTCGCCGCCTTCGACCGCTACCCGATCGTCCCGCGCATGCAGCGAGACGTCGCCGTACGGGACCTCTCGGTCGACCTCCTCGGTTCGCGCCTGCCTGCTCCGGTGGTGCTCGGCCCCGTCGGCGTGCAGGGGATCATTCATCCCGAAGGCGAGCTGCCCGCGGCGCGCGCCGCCGCCTCGCTCGAACTGCCCTTCGTCCTCAGCACCGTCGCGTCGAACCCGATCGAGCAGGTTGCCGCCGCAATGCAGGCCGCCCCGCGATGGTTCCAGCTCTATCCCTCGCGTTCGGCGGAGCTCAACGCCAGCCTTCTCCACCGCGCCGAAGCGGCCGGCTACTCCGCCATCGTGGTGACGCTCGATACCCGCTTTCTGGGATGGCGCGAGCGCGATCTTGACCGCGCGTTCCTCCCCTTCCTCCAGGCACAGGGCCTCGCGAACTACTTCACCGACCCGGTCTTCCGCGCCGCCCTTGCGAAGCCGCCCGAAGACGATCCCTCGGCCGCGGTCCAGCATTGGGCCACACTCTACTCCAATCCCGCCGCGACCTGGAACGATATCCGCGCCCTGCGCTCGCAAACCGGGCTGCCCCTGATCCTCAAAGGCATCCTGCACCCCGACGACGCACGCCAGGCCCTCGATTGCGGCGCCGATGCCGTCATCGTCTCCAATCACGGCGGCCGCCAGGTGGATGGCGCCATCGCCTCTCTCGATGCCCTGCCCGCGGTGGCCGACGCCGTCGCGGCGCGCGCGCCCGTGCTGTTCGATAGCGGCATCCGCCGCGGCTCGGACATTCTGAAAGCCCTCGCCCTCGGCGCTCGCGCCGTCCTCATCGGCCGCCTCTACTGCCTCTGGCTCGCTATCGCGGGCGAAGCCGGCGTCCGCGACACCGTCCTCAACCTCCTCGCCGACTTCGATGTCACTTTGGCTCTCTCCGGTCATGCATGTGTGCGCACACTTGACCATAGCGCCTTGGCCGCTACACGCTGATTCCTATATCCCCTTACAGCATTCCTGCGTTACAATCTGAAGCCACCGAGGAAACTGCCTTGCGAAGTGGCGAAACCGCCCGCCCCGAGGCTGCGCGCAAACGCGGCGCCGCCGGGCGCACCCCCGCCCGGCTGTGGGCACAAATGGCCGCACGCTCGCGAGGCCTGATTCCATGACCCCGCAGCGGCGGGACCTCGTATTCCATCCCGGCGCTATCGTCGCCAACCGCTACCGCATCCTCCGGCCACTCGGCCGCGGCGGCATGGGACAGGTCTACGAGGCCGAAGACCTCGAACTTCACGAGCGTGTGGCCCTCAAGACGCTGCTTTCCGAAATCGCCGCGGACAGCGGCATGATCGCCCGATTCAAGCGCGAAATCCAACTTTCACGCAAAATCGGCCACGCCCACGTCTGCCGCGTATTCGACCTCGCCAGGCATCCTGCCGATGGGCGCGCGCCCGATGGTGTCCTGTTCCTGACGATGGAATTCCTCGCCGGGGAAACCCTTGCCGAACGGCTCAGCCGCGAAGGCCGCATCGCACCCGCGGAAGCCCTCGCGCTGCTCGCACAGATGGCCGAGGCTCTCGACGCCGCCCACCGAGCCGGCATCGTCCACCGCGATTTCAAGCCCTCCAACGTGATGCTCATCCCTGGCGATCGCGGCGCGGTGGTCACCGATTTCGGGCTCGCCCGCGAGATCGCGGCCTCCGGCGACAGCACCGAGACGGCTGCAGGAAATCTCCTCGGCACCATCGACTACATGGCTCCGGAGCTATTTACCGGCGCTCCCGCCACTCCCGCCAGCGATATCTACGCCCTTGCCCTGGTCGCTTATCAGATGGTCACCGGCGCGCTGCCCTTCGAGGGATCTACTCCGCTCGCCGGCATCATCCGCCGCGCTGGCGAATCCGCTCCGTCCGCCCGCTCACGCGTCCCCGGCCTTGAACCCGACTGGGACCGGGCATTCGCGCGCGGCCTCGATCCCGACCCGTCCCGGCGCTTTCAGACCTGCGGCCAGTTCCTCGATACCGCTCGCGGTGCTTCGCCTGTTGCAACCCCACGATTGCCCGCCCTTACCCGCCGGCGCATCGCGGCCGCCGCAAGCGGGGCCATGCTCCTGATTGCCTCGCCATTCGCCTGGCAATCCTGGAAACACTCCCGCGCCCGCCTCAGTCCCGAAGCCCAGGCCCTCTACAACCAGGGCGTCGCCGATCTCCACGCCGGCGCGTGGTTCGCGGCCAGCAAGGTTCTGGGACAGGCCGCAGCCAACGCGCCCCATTTTGCTCTCACCTACGCCCGCCTGGCCGAGGCTTGGATGGGCCTCGACCAAATGGATAAGGCGAAGCAGGAAATGCTGGAGGCGCGCCGGCAGGACCCCGGAGCACTCTCGCGCCTCGAGCGGATCGAGGTGGATGCCATCGACTACACGACCACCCGCGATTTCGTACAGGCGGCGCGCAAATACGAGCAGGCCGCGAGCATCGCCGGTCCGGATGCCGCGCAACTGTATGTGGATCTGGCGCGCGCCTACGAGAACGCGGGTCAGCCGGACAAGGCTGTGGACACCTACCGCAAGGCCGCCGGGAAAGCCGCCAATCCGGCGGCTGCATGGCTCAGGCTTGGCGTCCTCTTCAGCCGCCAGGGCGATGCGCGCGCCGCCGAGCAGGCGTTCGGAAAAGCTGAAGCGCTCTACCAGCAATCGAATAATCTGGAGGGCCTCACCGAGCTGGCCCTGCAGCGCGGCATCTCCGCCACCGCACGCGATCAATTCCAGGCCAGCGATGCCTATCTGCGGAGGGCGCTCGAAACCGCCCGACTGGCCGGCAACATCCACCAGGAGGTGCTCATTAAGCTTCGCCTGAGCACCAATGCCTACGCCTCCGGCGATGCCGCCACTGCCGAGCGGGAAGCCGGGGAGGCCCTTGAAGCCGCGCGCCTGCACCGGATCGACAGCCTGGCAGTGCGTGGCTTGATCAATCTCGGGGCGGCCTTGATGCGCAAGCGGGACGCCGCCGGCGCGGAGCAGCATTTCCGCGAGGGGCTCGCCATGGCCGAGGCGGCCAACAATCAATGGCTCGCGGCTCTCAGCCGTGCCTGGCTCGCGTCTCTCTATGACTCGACGGGCAGATCCGCACAGGCCGGGCAGGAGGCCGCGAGCGCGCTGGCATTCTATCGCTCCAATCGCTACGCCAAGGAGTCTTTCCAGTGCCTCACGATTCTGGCACGCCAGCGCGTGCGGGCCGAGGACTACAAAGGAGCGCTGGATCTCTTTCAGGAGGCCTCCGCCGAAGCGGCCAAGGTGCAGGACGCCAACCTGGCGGCCCAGGCCGAGGAATCCTCCGGCTTGACGCTGGAGGCTCAGGAGCGTTATCCGCAGGCGCTGGCGCATTACGAACGGATGCTGCAACTGGCCACCTCGGACGAGCGGCGCGGCTATGCCAACCTGAACCGCGGACAGAATCTCTGGAGAATCGGCCGCTACAGCGATGCCGAGGAGGCGTTTCGCGCCGTGGACGCGGTCGCCCCCAAATTCCCGTCGCTTCGCATCAGCCTCCTGCGCGCGCGAGCCGCTATGGCTTTAAGCCGCGAGCAATATCCGGAGGCAAGGGACCTGGCGAACCAGGCTCTGGAGGCCGAGGCCGGCCGGAACACAGGGCTGCACGCCGAGCTGCTCGGCATTCTCGGCCTCGCCCTCGTCCATTCCGGAACCGCCTCCCGGGGATTGCAGCTCTGCCTGGAATCTCTGGAGCGCGCCACAAGCTTAGGGCAGAAGCCCGAGATTGTGCGCGCGCGGTATGCCCGGGCAGACTCGCTCATGGCCACGGGCTCTCGCGCTGGAGCCGTGACTCTCCTGCACGATTCCCTCCCGGACGCGGAGGGCTACCCGGAGTCGCGCCTTCGGGCGCTGGCGCTCCTTGCCGGCGCCGATTCCCAGTTCGTACCACTGGCTCAGCAGGCCCGCGACGCGCTGGAACGGCTGTGGGGTAAAGACATCTTCGGCCAGTACCGCGCCCGCGCCGACGTCGCACGGCTTCTGCGCTCCGTTTCCCACCCGGTTGAATCAGTCCATCCATAGGAGATCTCTCATGCCAAGATTCACGCCGATTACCGCTTCCGCCGCCCTGTTGCTGCTGGCAACGTACGCCTGGCGGTTCCCCCAGACAACACATGCGCAGGATTCGTCTCCCATCATCATCACCGACGGCAGCATTCACTTCCGCCAATACCGCGGCGATATCACGCAGGCCGGCGACGACCGGCACGCAGCCATCACGGCGAAAAACGGGTATCAGGCGCACGACGTGTATGTCGGAAACTGCACCAACGGTTCCGTGTACGGCAACTGCTCGGGCCAACAGAAGCCGTCTCCGGACGGCCTGGTCGGTCAAGACTGGAGCCTGACACTCTACAGCGGGAACACGCCCGTCGTCCGGGTCGCACCCGCGAGCCCCGGCTCGAATACGATCCGCCTGGAAGCGCTGGTATCCAGCCATGAGTTCCGTCACGAGACCGGCAGCGGAGACGGCCCCGGCGTGCAGCTTTGCCGGCGCGGCGCCGCCTGCGACGTCAGGCTCACGAAAGCCGCGCTCGTGGTCGGCGGCAGCGCCCAGCCCGATTTGCTGTGCCCGGCGGCGGCGGCAGGCAAGGCCTGTACGATCTACATTTCCTACAGGTGACGGAGGGCCCGGCTAACCGATGCGCGCGAGCGGCGTCCATTAGAGTCATGCGGGACCTTCGCTACGCCCTGCGGAACCTTTGGCGGGTCAAGGGATTCACCGCCATCGCAGTCCTTACCCTGGCGATCGGGGTCGGCGCGAATACGGCCGTCTTCAGCATCATCGATACGATACTGCTGCGTCCTCTGCCCTTTCACAACCCCGATCGCCTGGTACGGCTCTTCGAGACCGAGGCGGCGCCCGGAACCTACCCGCTCTCCGGCCCGGACCTGGAAGACTGGCGTACCCAGAGCCACACGTTCGAGGACATGGCGATGTTTGGCTGGATACACGATCTGAATGCCAGCCAGGATGGGCGGGCCGATCATGTGCTGGGCGTGCCCACTGAGGCGAACTTCTTCCGGCTGCTGGGCGTGAGTCCGCTCCTCGGCCGCACGTGGGCGCCCGGGGAGGGGCAGCCTGGGAACGATCGCGTGGTGGTGCTCAGCTATGCGTTCTGGCAGGGCCGCTTCGCGGGCGACCCGGCGGCGATCGGCCGCAAAATCGAGCTCGATGCCCGCCAGTACACGATCATCGGCGTCATGCCCCCCTCGTTCCGCTATCCCTCGCGGGCGCAGTTGTGGATGCCCGAAGAGATGGTGCATAACCGCTTCCCGCGCGGCTCGCACTGGGCCACCGCCATTGGGCGGCTGAAGCCGCAAGTGACGCTGGAGCGCGCGCAGGCCGAGCTGACGGCGATCGCGAAACACCTCGAAAGCGCCTATCCCAATTCCAATGATAAAGTCGGCGCAAAAGTGGTCTGGCTCCGCGACGACCTGGTCGGCAAATCGCGCGCCTCGCTGATGATGATGCTGTGGGCGGTAGCGCTCGTGTTGCTGATTGCCTGCGCGAACGTGGCGAACCTGCTTCTTTCGCGCGCGGTGGCGCGGCAGAAGGAGATGGCGGTACGCAGCGCGCTCGGCGCGGGGCGAGGCCGCCTGGTGCGGCAACTGCTGACGGAGAGCTCTGTGCTGGGGTTTGGAGGCGGCGCGGCTGGCTTGCTGCTCGGGTGGGGCATCGTCGCATGGTTTTCGCATGCCAAGAGCTTTGCCTTGCCGCAATTCAACGTGATCCAAATCAATGGCGCGGTGCTCGCGTTCACTTTCGGCATCGCGATCGTGACGGGAATCCTCTTCGGGCTCGCGCCGGCGCTCTCTGCCGCGCGCACGGACCTGCACGAGGACCTCAAGGGCGGCGCCGGCAGTTCGCTCAGCCCCACGCGCGCCCGCCGCCTGGCCAGCGATGTCCTGGTGGCCGGGGAAATCGCGCTCTCACTGCTGTTGCTTACCAGCGCCGGAATGCTGCTCAAGGATTTCGCGCGTCTGCGCCGGCAGGATATCGGTGTGCGGAGCGAAGGCGTGTGGACCGGCGCCGTACAGCTTCCCGAAGCACGTTACGGCAAGCTGGCGGACACTCGCCGGTTCGCCGAAACGCTCCTCGAAAAGCTCCGGAGCATTCCCGGCGTAGATGGCGCGGCGCTCACCGACCATCTGCCGATCGAAGGCGGCAGCAACGGATATGTCAAGCTGCCCGGCCAGGCGGCGCAATCTCCGCTGCTGGTGGAATGGCATTCCGTTACGCCGGATTACTTCCGCGCGCTCGGCGTGCGGCTGGTCGCGGGGCGCTTATTCACGCCAGCGGAGATCGAGCGAACGGCCGCCATCGATGCGCGTTTCGAGCAGGCGAGGGAGACCAAATCGAAGGTCCCTCCGGAGGAGGCCAACGCCATGGTGTTCCCGGTGGTGGTCAACGAGGCGATGGTGAAAGCCTTCTGGCCGGCGGTCAATCCAATCGGCCAGACGTTCTCGCAGGGCGACGGCGGACCGTGGCGGCAGGTGGTCGGCGTCGTGAGCGATGTGAGGCAGTGGGGTATTACGCAGGCCGCGGTCCCGGAGACGTATTCGGCTTTCGACGGCAGCGGCCGCATGTTCCTGGTGCTGCATAGCGGATTGAGCCGCGGCGCGCTCACCGCGGCGGTGCGGCAGTCTCTGGCGCAAGTCGATGCCAGCCTGCCCCTGTTCAATATGCGAACCATGGCGGAGGTGATCGGCGACGGCGCCTCCGGAACGCAGTTCCTCAGCCTCCTGGTCGGGACCTTTGCCGGTTTCGCTGCGCTGCTGGCCGCCATCGGGATCTATGGCGTGATGGCGTACACCGTGAACCGCAGGCGGCGTGAGATCGGCATCCGCATGTCGCTCGGGGCGAGCCGGGCGCGCGTGCTGGCGCAGGTGTTGGGAGAAGGCATGCGGCTGACAGCCGTGGGGGCGGTGGTGGGCGCGGCAGGCGCGCTGGCGGCAGGCAGGATGATGGCCGGCTTGCTGCAGGAGATCCAGCCCAACGACCCCTCCGTGCTCGCTGCGACTACCCTTGCGCTTGCCGCGACCGCACTGGCGGCCTGCTACATTCCCGCCCGGCGAGCGGCGCGTTTAGACCCCATGGCTGCCTTGCGTCACGAATGAGCGGCCGAGCGCCTGCAATCCACCCCGCCGTCAGCCCACCGGCAGCGTCACGTGCACCGCGGTTCCCCGCCCTTCCGCCGTTTCCAGCCGGATATCGCCGCCGTGCTCGTAGACGATTTGCCGCGAATTGAACAGGCCCCAGTTACCGCTCGCCACGCGGCCGTCCGCCACGCGGAAGCTCGGATCGAAGGCCGTATCCGCGGTCTCGGGCCGCATGCCGCGGCCGTTATCCCGGATCGTCACTTCCATTTCCCCGCCCCGCGCGCGCGTCTCGATGCCGATCCGCCCGTCCCCGTTCACCGCCTGGATGGCGTTGGCGAGCAGCGTCGAAAACACCGCGCTCAGCAACTGCGGACGGCAGTTGAGCGGCGGCAGCGCTTTCTCCAGCCGCATCTCCAACTTCACGTGCGCGGCCTCCAGTTCCTCACGATGCAGCAGCGCCACGTCGCTGAGCAGATCGTTGATGTCCGCTTCCTTGATGTCTGAATCTTCGAGCGCCACGAAGCGCCGCAACATCCGCGTCACTTCGTCGATGCGGGCCGCCGATTCTTCGATCGACCGCACCAGCTCCGTCCGCGTCCCGGCCAGACGCGCCCGCTCCTCCGGCGGACCGTCTACCTGCCGGTCCGTCAGGGCTACCAGTGTGTGGACCGAGCTGCGTAGCGTCCCGAGCGGCGAGTTGATCTCGTGGCTCAGCGCGGCCGCCATCTTCCCCACCGAAATGGCGTTCTCCGCCAGTTGCGCGCGCAACTGCGCCCCGGTCACCGCCTCCGCCGCGCGCACCGCCTCGCGCTGATGCTCGTACTCCGCCCGCCGGTGTCCGTAGTGGACGGCCGAAATGCCGCTCACCAGCAGCGCCAGAAGCAGGAGGAAGACGTGATGCGGCTCACTCGACAAAGGACCCGATGCAAATTCCGCCCGGCCCCCTAGAACGGAGGAAAGAATGTACACGCCCTCGACACCCAAGCCCATCGCCAGGGAATAGAGCGGCAGGAGCGGAAGGATCGCCGCCGCCGTCACCAGCACCAGCGTGACGGCGGCCAGGATGTAATCGTCCGCACCGGCGAGGTCGACGTCTTTCCACGCCGAGACGGACAGCAGCAGCGAGGCCGCGCACCATGCCGAAACTGCGCCAAGCCAGCGCGGCGTCCGCCTGCGCCAGAGGCGCACTATCCATAAGGTAGCCGCGCCGGTCGAGAACAGCGCCGCGGCCTGCCACCACGCTCCGGCGGACCCGCCGAAGACGAACAGCAGCGCGGCCGCCATCTCCACGCACCCGAGCGTGCGCACGCCCGGCGCCGTGAACTGGTCCACGAACCGGCGGAAGCCCGCATCGCGCCCTTCGGCCGGACGCAGGCGCTCGCGCACGCGGCCGAGCCGCGTACCATTTCTCACACCGCCCCGAATTTGGTGGGCCAATTGCATTAGGGACCCCGGACAATGAATCGGCTACGATCTCTCAGGCGCCAACTGTTCGATATCAGACCGGGCGAGCATTTGCGGACCTGGTCGATGTTCGTTTACCTGCTCTGCATTTTGTTTGCGTACTACATCCTCAAGCCCGTTTCCCGTGCGATGTTCCTCACAAAGTTCGATATCGACAGGCTGCCGTCGCTTTATATCCTCATGGCCATCTTCGGCGGCGCCTTCGCGTATCTTTACAGCAAACTTGCGGCCAAGACTTCCCTGCGCGCCGCGGTGCTGGGGACGATGTCGCTCTCCGTGGCGGCGCTGGTCGCGATGTGGGTGTTCATCCGCCTGCCGTGGATGGTGTATGTCCTGAATATCTTCGTCAGCCTGTTCAGTATTGTGCTGGTAGCGCAGGGCTGGCTGGTGGCGAGCAACCTTTTCGATGCCCGCGAGGCCAAGCGCCTCTATCCGCTGCTTGGCATGGCAATGGTCCTGGGCGCGGCTTTCGGCGGAGAGTTTACGAGCCGCGCCGCGCTGCTGATCGGCACGCGGAACCTGATGCTCGCGAGCGCGGTGATGGTGGTGCTCGCCTATGCCGCTTTCCGCGCCGCCATTCTGGGTGCCGGCGACGCCATCGGGCATGCCCGCGCGGCGCAGAACGAGGATACCGACTTCTCCTTCTCTACGATTGCCCGCGATCTCAGCCGCACGCGACACCTGCAGGTGATCGTCGGCATCATGGTCGCGATGTACCTGGTCGATACGTTGGTCGAATACCAGTTCCAGGTAATGGCGCGCGCCGGCCACACGGGCGACCAGCTCACCGCGTTTTTCGGGCAGTTCTATGGTCTCTACCTCAATCTGACGGAGTTCGTATTCCAGCTCTTCCTGACGGCGGCCATTGTCCGCCGGTTCGGCGTCGGCGGCACCTTGCAGATCAGCCCGGTGAGCATCCTGCTGGCTTCTATCGCGACCATACTCACACCCGGCATCACCGCAGCCAGCGCCGTGCGCCTGACGGAAGCCTCCACCCGCTACACCTTGAACCGGACCGGCATGGAGCTGCTGTACATGCCGTTGCCGCAGGAGCTCCGCAACCGCGTCAAGGCCTTCATCGATATCTGCGTGGACCGCGTATCGCGCGGCCTGGGCGGCGTGCTGCTTCTGCTGCTGACTACCAGCGTGTTCCACCTCGGCGTGCGGGGCATCGCGGTGGTCGTCATGGCGCTGTGCGTGCCCTGGATCTACTTCTCGCATCTGGCCCGCCGCGAGTACGTCAGCACGATCCGCAAGCGGTTCGCGGCGCGGCAGCTCGATTTCGAGTCGGCGCGCATCTCGGTACACGACGGCGCGACCATCAAGCTGCTCGAATCGACGGTGGAATCCGGCGCTCCGCGCCAGGCGGCCTACGCCATCGGCCTGCTCGCCGAAGTGCCCGACTACGACATCCGGCCGCTGCTCCGCACCGCCGTCGCGTCATCGCACGGCGAACTGCGCGACAAGGCTTATGAGATCGCGGCTGCGATCCGCTACCCGGACCTCAAATGGGGCAAACCGGCGCGCAGCGCCGCCGAAGCGGCATACGCCGTGACGGTGTCGCCGGATCGAGCGCGGCTGGCCGCCGGTTTCCTGGAATCGGGCGAGCCTGCGATCGCGATCGCCGCCCTTGACGTTCTGCGCGACGATCCGGACGCGGCCCGCCAGGCGCTGGGGGGTGGCTGGCTGGAGCGCGAGGCGGCATCGCCCGACCCGAAACGCCGGACCATCGCCGCCGCCGCTTTCGCGGCTTGCCCGGAGGAGCCGCGCGAGCTGCTGTGCCGGCTGATCGAAGATTCCGATCCGGCTACGGCCGCCGCGGCCTGCCGCTCCGCCGCTACTCTCAAGGATCGCGGCTGTCTCTTCCCCCTGATCCACGCGCTGGGGAGTCCGCGCGTGCGAGCCGATGCCATCGCCGCGCTGGCCGCATTCGGGCCGGCGATTTGCGGCACGCTCTCCGACATCCTGCTCGATGAATCGGTGCCGCCGCGCGTGCGCCGGCAGGTTCCGCGCGTCCTCAAGAACATCCCGGATCAGCGCGCCGTCGATGTGCTCCTGGCCGCGGCCGGACACCCCGATCTTACGGTGCGGGTTGCGGTTCTGAAAGCGCTGAACCACCTCCGCGAAACCGCCTCCGGGCTCTACTTCGACCACCAGTTCATCACGGACCAGATCCTGGCCGAAGCGCGCCATTACTATGAGCTCAACGCGGCGCTGCATCCCTTCCAGGAGTATCCGGGCAGCCGGCACACAGCGGCCCGCCTGCTCGCTCTGACGATTCAGGACCGGCTGGACCGCACGCTCGAGCGGCTGTTCCGGCTGCTCGGCCTGCGCTACCCGCCGAAGGAGATCTACTCCGCGTATCTGGCCGTCGCGCGCCAGCGCCACGAGGAGGCCACCGCCGCCCTGGAGTTCCTGGACAACACGCTGGACCATGGACTGAAGCGCATCCTGCTGCCGCTGCTCGACGCACCCGAACACGTCCTGGAGCACGGCAAGGAACTCTACGGCGTGGAGATCCGGGGCGCCGAGGAGGTGATCCGCGAGCTGATCCATTCGCACGATCCCTGGCTGATGGCCTGTGCCATGGCAGCGGCGGCGGAGTTGCAGCTCCGGAGCCTCGCGCCCGAGATCCATCAGGCGGGCGAACTCTCGCAGGACGAGATCTGCGAGGTCGCCCGCTCCGCGGAGGCGGCTTTGGCGGCGTAAAGCTTATGCCCGAACTCAACATCGTCGAAAAGGTGATCGCGCTCGAGGGCGTGGAATTGTTCCGCGGGCTTTCCCCCGAGCAACTGGCGCGCATCGGCGCGATCGCGCGGGAAACCCGGCTTGGGCCGGGCAAGCCGGTCATCGAGCCGTCGCAGCCCGCCGATGCGCTGTACGTCATTGTCGATGGCGCGGTCGAACTGGCCCGCAACGGCGAGGCGCTGACGGTCGCGCGGCAGAACGACGTGCTCGGCGCGTGGGCGCTGTTCGACGAGAACGATGCGATGCCGGTGACGGCTCGGACGCTCGAGGACACGCGCCTGCTGCGCATCGGCCGCGACGACTTCTACGACCTGCTTTCCGACAACAGCGAAATCACGTCCGCCATCTTCTCCACGCTGGTGGGCCGGTTCCGCAAGCTGGTGGAGCAATGAGCTCGCCGGCGGCCGAACTGCACCAGATGGCGGCCATCGGGCGGCTGCTGGCAAGTGTCGTGCACGAGATCAATACGCCGCTGGGCGCCATCTTCTCGAACACCGAAGTCATCGTGCGGTCGCTCGAGCTGATGCAGCCGCTGCTCGCCGATGGCAGCCCGGAGGCGCTCGAAAAGGCCGGGCGTCTGGCCGCTACGTGCCAGAACCTGGCGGCGGTGGACCGCATCGCCTGCGAGCGCATCCGCTCGATCATCCGCGGGCTCAAGACGCTGTCCCGCACGGATGCGGGGGAGCCGCGCCGCACGGACCTGAACCGGCTCGTGCTGGACACGCTCAAGCTGACGGAGGCCGAATTCGGCCGCCGCATCAGCGTCGAAACCGAGCTCGGCGAGCTGCCGGAGGTGGAGTGCTACCCGCAGTTGCTCGCGCAGGTCCTGCTCAACCTGCTGGTGAATGCGGGGCAGGCCATTGAGGGCGAGGGCGTCATCCGGGTGACAACCGGCATCGAAGACGGCGCCGTCCATATCGCCGTCGCGGATAGCGGCCGAGGCATGAGCCCGGAGGAGCAGGCACGCGCGTTCCGGGCGGGCTTCACCACCAAACCGGTGGGCGAAGGCGCCGGGATGGGCCTGGCGATCTCGCGGGAGATCGTCGAGGAGACGCACGGCGGAGCGATCGGTTTCGAAAGCCAGCCCGGCAAGGGCGCCACGTTTCACGTCCGCATTCCATTGCGGCAGACAAGGAGGATGGGAGTTTGAGCCAACGGCGGCAACCCACGGTTCTGATCGTCGACGACGAGGAGATGGTCATCACCAGCATTCGAGCGTTCTTGCAGCTTGAGACCGATTTCACGGTCCACGGCTTCACCGACCCGGAAGAGGCCGCGCGCTTTGCGGCCGCGAATCCGGTGGACGTGGCCGTTTCGGACTACCTCATGCCCAAGATGAACGGCATCCAGCTCCTGACTCGGATCAAGGAGCTGCAGCCGGAAGCCAGCCGCGTCCTGCTGACCGGACACGCCGATAAGCAGAGCGCGATCCAGGCGATCAACCAGGTCGCGCTGTTCCAGTACCTGGAGAAGCCGTGGGACAACGCGCAGTTGCTGCTGGTCATCCGCAGCGGCGCGGAGCGGGCGGAGCTCTACCGCGAGCTGCGCGACAAGGTGGAGGCGCTCGACGGCGCCAACAGCCGCCTGAAGACGGTGCAGCGCCGGCTGATCGAGGCGTTTCTCTAGCGCCGCCGATCCCTTAGAAGATCCCTTAGAATAGGAGTGTATGAAGCGCTACGCACTCGCACTCGCCGTTCTCCTGCCCTGTATGGCGTCGACGCCGGAGATCGATAAGGCGAAGGCCCTGGGCAGCCCGACCGCCCCGATCGTGATGGAGGTGTTCGAGTCCTTCGACTGCCCGCACTGCAAAGCGTTGAACGAGGAGACGCTGCCGCTGGTCCAGCGCGACTTCGTCAACACCGGCAAGGTGTACCTGGTGCACCGCGAGTTCCCGCTCTACGGCCCCTACCACCCGTATGCGCGCGAAGCGGCCGAGTACGCGACCGCGGCGGGGCGCATCGGCAAGTACGAGCAGGTCTCCGACGCGCTCTTCAAAAACCAGGCGGTGTGGGCCGTGAACGGCAAGGTTTGGGACACGGTGGCGAGCGTCCTGACGGCGAGCGAGCAGAAGAAGGTGCAGGAACTGGCGAAGTCGGAATCCGTCAAGAGCGAGGTGGAACGCGAGTACCAGGAGGGCGTCGCGATGGGTGTCAACTCGACCCCGACCATGGTGGTGACGCACGGCCCGCAGCGCTTCCCGGTTCCGGCGCAGAACCTGAACTACGGCTTCCTGAAGTCGATGATCGACGGCATGGCGAAGTAAGCGCCGCGTCATCTCCCGCGGCATTTATCGCCTCTGGGCGGTGTTGATACAGTATGAACATGAAGGTAATGCTGCTCGCATTGTGCGGGCTCTTCCCATGCCTGGCGGCCGGGCCGGCGGTGGACACGGGTAAGGTGCTGGGGCGGCCCAACGCGCCTATCGTGCTCGAGGTCTATAGCGACTTCGAGTGCCCTGCCTGCAAGATGTTCCACGAGGAGATGCTGCCGCGGCTAATCCGGGAGTATGTACAGACCGGCAGGCTGGCGGTGATCAGCCACGAGTTCCCGCTGAACATCCCGGCGCACAAGTACTCGCGCGAGGCGGCCAACTACGCGACGGCCGCGGCGCGGCTGCAGATCTACCAGCCGGTGGCGGACGTGCTGTTCAAAAACCAGACGAGCTGGGAGCAGACCGGGAAGGTGTGGGAGACGGTCGCAACGGTGCTTTCGCCGGAGCAGCAGAAGAAGGTCCAGGCGCTGATGAAAGACCCGTCGGTGGCGGCGGAGGTGCAGCAGGATATCGACGCCGGCGCCAGAGAGCGGGTGAACTCCACGCCCTCGCTGTTCATCACCAGGCCGCAGCACATGGCATTGCCGTGGCCGATGCGGTACGAGCTGCTCCAGTCCTTACTCAATGGCCTCAAGTAAGCACCTTCGGCGGGCGTATGTCGTGCTGCGGATCGCCCTCGGGGCGGTGTTCGCGTACGCGGCCTATACCAAGCTCTTCCAGTTCGCTGGAGGGCGGCTGCACCTGTTGCCGTGGCAGCTCTTTGCGATGGCGATCGACTCCTACCAGTTGCTGCCGGCGTGGGCCGTCGAGGCGCTGGCGAAGACGCTGCCGTGGTTCGAGCTGCTGCTGGGCATCCTGCTGATCGCCGGACGCTGGCTGGTGCGGCCGGCGGCGACGGCCGTTTCGGCGCTGCTCGTGGTCTTCCTGACGCTGATCGTCCGGGCCTACCTGAAGGGCCAGGAGATCAGTTGCGGCTGCTTCGGGCCGGGCGAGGCGATCTCCTGGAAGACGCTGCTGCGCGACGGCTCGATGCTGGCGGCCTCGCTGTTCGTGACCGCGATGGCGTGGATCAGCCGCCGCAGATCTCCGCAACCGATGACAGCTTCGCTCCCAACGAACACGCTTCCTCCAGAGCCTGCCGGCCCTGTGGGCGATTGAAGGCCTCGATAGCGTCGGTCACCACCGTCACGGGTTTGCCGAGTTTCGCCAGGCCGCGGACGGCGTAGAGCACGCAGACCTCGGTCACGACACCGTAGACGACGTAGCGGCCGGCGGCGAGCCGGTCGAGCACGCGCGCGAGATTGGGCGCCGCGAAGACATCCACGGTCTGCTTCTCGATGACGATCTGCTGTGCGCCCGAGATCGCCAGATCGCCGGGGCGGTTGGGGACGACCGCGCGGCGGGCGAGCAGCGTGGCTTCGGCCTTGCGCTGGCCGAGGGCACCGGCGACGCAATGGTGCGGCCAGACGGCGAATTCGGGGTCATCCTCGAAGTGGGCGTCCGTGGTGGAGACGACGGGGATGCCGTTCGAGGCGGCGTAGCGGTTGAGGCGCGCGACGGCGGGCACGATGCGTTCGGCGCCGGGGACGTAGAGCGCGCCGGCGGGGTAGAGGAAATCGAGCTGGGTATCGACGTCGACGAATACGGTGTTCATACGACTACGTTGTTCCGGGTGCGCTCCGTCAGCTCGCGCAGCTCGCGGCTGTAGATGACGTTGCGGGGCTCGGCCGCGTCCAGCTTGCGCAGCGCGGGACCGAGGGCCGCGATCGATTGGGCGGCGCGGCGGCGGGCGTCTTCGAGCGAAGGCAGCGGCTCGATCAGTTCTCCCGCGAGAATGACGGGGCGCAGCAGCGCCTCGCCCGAGCCGCACTCGCCGGAGCGGGCGATGACGTCGCGCTCGGGCGCGCGGAAGACCTGCTTGGCTCCGGGGACGGTGGACTTATCGGCGCTGTACTTGGCGGTGAAGCGCTGGATGCCGTGGATATTGAGCTCGACCAGCTTGTAGATGGCGTTCATGGCGGGGGCATCGGCGGAGGTGGCGAGCTGGGTGCCGACGCCGAAGGAATCGATGGGCGCGCCGGCGGCGACGAGGTCGCGGATGCGCCATTCGTCGAGGTCGCCGGAGGCCATGATCTTCGCCTCGCCGAGGCCGGCCTGATCGAGGATGGCGCGCACCTGGCGCGAGAGGACGGCGAAATCGCCGCTATCGAGGCGAACGCCCCAGAGCGGCGGGCCGAGGCGCGCGGCGTGGCGGGCGCCTTCGAGGGAGTCGTAGGTATCGAGGAGCTGCACGGTGTGCTCGCCGAGCACGCGCTGCAGGGTGCGGAAGGCCTTCATCTCGCAGGGGAAGGACATGACCCAGGAATGCGCCGAGGTTCCGGCCACGGGGATGCCGAAGCGGAAGCCGGCGAGGGTGTTGCTGGTAGCGGCGCAGCCGGCGAGGTACGCGGCGCGGGCGCCGAGGACGCCCGCTTCAGCGGTGTGGGCGCGGCGGGTGCCGAACTCGATGACGGGGCGCCCCTGAGCGGCCTCGACGATGCGGGCGGCCTTGCTGGCGATCATGCTCTCAAAGGCCACGGCGGCGAGCAGGTAGGTCTCTGGGATCTGGGCTTCGATGAGGGGGGCGCGGATGGCGAGGACGGGCTCGCCGGGAAAGACCGGCGTGCCTTCGGGCATGGCGAAGAGGTCGCCGGTGAACCGGAAGCCGCGGAGGTAGGTCCAGAAGCCGGGCGAAGCGTGGCGGAACTGGGGAAGGCCCTGGAGATAAGAGACTTCCTCATCCGAAAATCGGAGATGGAGGAGATAGTCGACCACGCGGGGGAGGCCGGCGTGGAGGATGTAGTTGCGGTTGCGGGGCAGGCGGCGGTAGCAGAGCTCGAAGACCGCGATCTCCCCGGCCTTGCCGGCTTCGTAGTAGCCGGCGGCCATGGTGAGTTCGTAGAGGTCGGTGAGTAGAGCCGGGGACCGGGGGTTGGGGATCGGGGATTGGGGGGTCGGGTTTCCGTCTGCGGATGGCCCGACCTCTTGTCCCGGATTTTTCATCGTTGTTGGTGTTTACTTCTTTTTCGGCTGCTCCGCAGCGGCGGGCTTTACGGCCTTGGCGGCGGATTGCAGGTCGTCGAACGATTTCGCGTCAATCTGGTAGATGCTGGCCTCGTTCTCGCGTTGCGCGAAATATTGGTCGCCCTGTTTGCGGATGGTGACCTTTTCGACGCGCTTGCCGCTGTTAGAGGTGACGGCGGCGGTGAAAACGGGCTGGCCGGCGGCGGTGTCCACGAATTTCGTGGCGGAGAGATCGCGCAGCTTATCGATCAGGCTCTGGACGGTGGAATTGTCCATCGCTTTGCCGGCGGACATCCACTTGTCGCCGGATTTTTCGTAGACGGCGCCAGGCACTTCGACTTTGCCCGGGTCGCTGAAGCCGAAATCGAAGAGCTTCTTGTTGCGGAAGTCGTCGAGGCCCTTATCGAGGCCGTCGCCGGTGTCGGAGGCGATCTTGTAGGCGCCTGCGACATCGCTCGATTTGGCGTAGTAGTTCTTGTCCTTATCCTTGCGGACTTCGAGGGTATGGTTGCCGGCGGCGTCGGCGACGGTGGCTACGGCGACTTTGGAGGATGACGCGAACTGTTTGGAGGCATCTTCGCCCCCCGAGAGATCCATCTTGGCGTCGCGGAGTTTGTCGACGACGCCATTAACGGCGGAGCTATCGGCGCGGAGCGGGCGCGGCTTGAGGATCTGCCACTCGCCCTGGGCATCCTTGCCGAATTCGAGGCTCTGGCCCTTGGCCTGGAGATCGACGCGGGTGATCTTGTCCTGGTCAAAGGTCATGAGGCGTTTGTCGCGCAGGTCATTGGGCGACTTATCGAAGCTGGTCTTGACGAAGCCGGCGATGGTGACGACGCGCGGGCTGGAGGCGAGCTTGGCATAGGCGCCGGAGCTGGTCGGCGTATCGTCGCCGATTAAGAGCTCGTCGGTCTTGCCGTCCTTGCGCCTGACCTGGATATCGAGCGCGGGATCCGCGAGGCCGTACTGCTTGAGGTCGGTGGGCTTTTCGTCGATGACGTTATCGGCGTTGAGCGCGGTCAGGTTGCTGGTGATGCCGGAGACGGCATCCTGGTCGGCCGGCAGAGGCTTGGGCCCGGTGAGCTTCCACTTACCGTTCTCGCGAACGAGGTCTTCGGCCTCGGCGCCGGCCTTCTTGATGCGGATGTTCTGGATCTGGTCGTCCGGGATGGCCAGCAGCTTGGCGGTGGTATCGGTCTTTTTGCTATCGGCGGAGGCCTGCTGCTTGTTGGACCACCACACCACACCGCCGAGCGCGGCCAGGAGGGCGACGGCGACGATCAATCCCGTCGGCTTCATGGGTTACCTCCGCTTCCACCAGGTGGCCATGCCGAAGCCGACCACGCCGAGGGGGAAGATGACGACGCTCAGCCAGAAGACGGAATTCAGCTTCTGGGCCGACATATTGAGCGGCCGGTCCTCGGGGCTCTTGGGGCGGATGGAGATGAGGTCTTCATCGGCCGAGAGCCAGTTCACCATGTTGAGGAAGAGGTCGCGGTTGCCGTTGAAGCGGATGAAATTGTTGCCGAGCCACTGCGAGCTGCCGACCACGACGAAGCGGCCCTGGGGGGTGCTGTTGTAAGTGCCGGCGGCGGCGAGCAGGAGCGGACCCTTTTTGTCCTTTTTCGGATCGATGCGGACTTCGCCGGAGCTGAGGCTGGTGGTGGCATAGCTGTTCTCGCCAGTAGAGAAGAGCTTCTGGACGGTGGTCTTATCGCCGTTCTTCACGTCGAGCGTGCGGGAGAGCGGGAAGGCGGTGGCGGTGTCCTTGAGCGGATCGGTGATGGCGTGCGGCTCGTAGCTGGCGACGAGCGGCACGGCTTCGCTCAAGCCGAAGATCTGGCCGATGCCGGAGACGTCGAGGGCGAGGTCCTTATCAACGGTGACGCCCCAGCCGGCGAGGACGGCATCGAGCGTGGTGTTGTCATCGATGGGATTCTTGCCGGCGGCGAGCGGCGGATCGAGCAGGAACAGAGCCTTGCCGCCTTTTTCGACATAGGCCTTGATGGCGTCGGCTTCCGGCTGCACGTAGTCGTGCTGCGGGCCGGCGACGACGAGAAGCGTGCAATCGTCCGGGACGGCGATCTTGCCGGGTGTGGGCGCGGCTCCGGGGGCGGCGGGGGCAGCGTTCCTGGCGGCGGTCTGGAGCAGGTTCAGGGACTGAACCTTGTAATTGTTCTTTTCGAGCGCTTCCTTGGCGGAGCCGAGGCCGCCGCGGCCGGAGGTGTCGTCGATGGAAGCTTCGCCCGAGCCGGTGACGAAGCAGGCGACGTGCTGGCCGGATTTGAGCGACCGGATCAGCGCGCCGGTGACTTCCTCTTCGCTCAGCGACTTGGCTTCCTCTTTCTTGGTGCCGCTATCGACCACGATGGAGCCGTAAGTGCGGATGCCGGCGGCTTTGGCGATCTGGGGCTTTTTATCGGGATCGACATAGACGATGTGCAGCTTGGGCGAGAGGTTGGCGTAGCGATCGAGCAGGTCGCGCGCGACGGGGAACTGGGTGGCCTTGTCGAAGTAGGTGATGGTGACGTCGCGGGGCAGCGTCCTGACGATCTTGATGGACTGGTCCGCGAGGCTGTACTGCTTGTTGGCGGTGGCGTCGTAGGACTTGTCGTAGCGGTTGGCGAGGAAGTTGATCGCGCCGAGGACGGCGACGATCACGATGGTGTAGACGGTGGCATAAGCGCCGTATCGGGCGCCGCGGCTCTGGAGGAGATTGTTGCGCGCCATGTTATGCCCTCCACCGCAGCGATTCCATCGCCCGCGAAGTCAGGAACAGGGAGAAGAAAATCATGGAAAGATAGAAAATCACGTCCTTGGATTCGAGGACGCCCTTACTGAAATTTTCAAAGTGGGTAACGATCGAGAGATAGTTGACCACCTGCGCGGCGGCCGTGGTGTCGAAGGCCGTAAACCAGCTCAGGAGCCAGAGGAGCAGGCAGACGAAGAAGGTCACGCCGCCGGCGATGATCTGGTTTTTGGTCATGGTGGAGATGAGGACGCCGATGCCGAGCAGGCAGCCGCCCTGCAGCAGGAGGCCGAGATAGGCGACGAGGACGGGCTTGAGGTCCGGTTTGCCCCAGGCGAACAGCAGGCCGATGTTGATCATGGACATGGCGAGCACGCAGATATAGAGCGCCATGGCGCCGAACCACTTGCCGAGGATGATCTGGAGATCGCTGACGGGCGAGGTGAGGAGCAGCTCGATGGTGCCGCGGCTCTTTTCCTCCGCGAACGTGCGCATCGTGATCATGGGGATGAGGAAGAGCGCGACGGTGGAGGCGAAGCCGAGCAGCGGTTTGATGATCTGCTCGTTGACGTTCATCTGGGCCATCTGGCCCATCATCTGCGCCTGGAAGCTGTAGCGCACCATGTCGCGCGTGGCGGTGTAGAAGCCGAATCCGAAGATGAGGCCGAAGAAGGCCATCAGGATATAGGCGATGGGGGACGCGAAGTAACTCTTGAGTTCCTTGACGCAAATGAGCCAGATATTTCTCACTTCGTCTCTCCTTCTGCTGTTTTCTGGAGTGAATTCTTTTCGGCCGCGGTGAGCTGGAGGAAGATATCTTCCAGGCTCAGGCCGACGGCGCGCATCTCGGTGAGCGCCCAGCCGGCGTTGACGACGCTGCGGGCAAGGTCGGCGCGGATGTGACGGCCCTGCAGGCTTTCGACTTCAAAGTGCAGGCGGCCGTCGCGGCCGTCGCGGGTGACGACGCGGCTGACGCCGGAGACCTGCTCGAGGCGCTGCTGCACTTCGGCGGGGGTGGGGCTGCCGTTGGCCGCTTCGATTTCGACGGCGACGGCTTCGGAGCCGCGCAGACGGTTGGTCAGGTTGTGGACGGAATCGATGGCGGCGAGCTTGCCCTGACTGATGATGATGACGCGCTCGCAGGACTGCTCGACCTCGCTGAGGATGTGGGTGCTGAGGATGATGGTGTGGTCGCCGGCGAGGGACTTGAGCAGCGCGCGGATTTCGATGATCTGCTTGGGATCGAGACCGCTGGTAGGCTCGTCGAGGATGAGGACGTCGGGGTTGTGGATGATGGCCTGGGCGAGGCCGACTCGCTGGCGGTAGCCCTTGGAGAGCTTGCCGATGAGCTTGTTGCGGACATCGCCGAGTGAGCAGCGGCCCATGACTTCATCGACCCGGCGGTTGATGTCTCCGGAGGAAATACCCTTGAGCTGGCCGGTGAACTTGAGGTACTCGGCCACCTCCATATCGGGATAGACCGGAGGCGTTTCGGGCAGGTAGCCGATGCGCTTCTTGACCTCCATGGGGTGGGCGACCACGTCGTAGCCGGCGACGTTGGCCGTGCCTGAGGTGGGTGGGAGGAAGCAGGTAAGGACGCGCATCGTGGTCGTCTTCCCTGCCCCATTGGGGCCCAGGAAGCCGACGATTTCGCCCTTTTGGACTTCAAAAGAGATGTTGTCTACCGCGACAGTACGAGCGTATCGCTTCGATAGACCTTCGACTTTGATCATATGAATATTTGTCCCAAGTGTGAGAGACGTACCAGCGAACCATTTGGGCGCAGATGACGGCGCGAGAACTTCAACGCCAAACGGAAAAGTCTATGAAATTTCATATTACTGAGGCGCTGCAACGGTTGTCAAACCGAAGGGAGTACGGGCGATTGGGGACCCGGGGGGCAGGCATTGAGGCGCACGGCGTGGATTGGAGAGGTTGTGGGGGAACGAAGCCAATGCGGGACGGGGATTGGGGGTTGGGGGTTGGGGATTGGGGGTTGGGGATTGGGGGATGAGGCGCGCGGGTGAGGTTGACGGAACGAAGCCAATGCGGGACGGGGATTGGGGATTGGGAGTTGAGGATTGGGGGTCCGGGGCTGGCGGCGCGGGCTGCGGAGAGGTTGACGGAACGAAGCCAATTTCGCCGGCTTCGCCGGCTTCGGTGGGCGGGGCGGCTGCTTTGCGGAGGTCGCGGAGTTCTTTGAGGGCCTGGCGGCTGGAACGCTCCACGGCGCTGACGCGGGATTGCAGGCGGACGAGTTGCTTTTCGAGATTGGAGAAGCCGTCGCCGAGGGCGTGGTCGCGGAGTGTGAGGTGGTAGTCGGATCCTTCTATGAAATCATCGTCGCGGCCGATGTAGTGATACGAGTAGATCTGGGCTTCGCTGATGCGGAGGCGGCGGATGAGCCACTGGTTGTAGACGAGGGTATCGACGAGGTCGCGCTCGCGCGGCGTGGCGGGGCGGAATTCGGCGTGGTATTCGGCGGCGAGGGCGTCGAGATCGGCGGGGTCCTCGGAGCGGATCACGACGGATTTCGCATGAAGGCCGGATTTGAGGGCGTTCATGGAGGAGACGGCTTTGCCGGCCGCGGTGCGGGGGCCGGTGGATTTGAGCGCATTGCGGCGGTTGGCGGCGATTTGAGCTTCGGTTGGCATAGTCAGCCTTTCGTAAAAGATTGGAGTCC
>DATGMB010000051.1:0-8110 GCA_035293845.1 Bryobacteraceae bacterium | reverse complement strand
ATGCTCGACCTGAGCGCCCTGTGAAAAATTATTGGAAGCCATAGATTTGCTAAGCGTTGCTCCTCGGATGGATTGCGGGGACCGCGGGATGCGGAAATAGCGCGGTGGAAGTATCGGGGCGAAATACCACGGTGAACTAAGGACTATTCTAGCAAATCGCGTGCCACTCTGTCGAGGGATAGCGTGCGAATAGAACCTTACTCATTTTACGAATACCACAACGCCGCGCTGTGTCTGGGCCGGCCCGAAGGAAACCACCAGCGACACGCCGCCCGGCGGCAGCCCGGACGGAATCTGGATATTCATCTGCAGAACCCCCGAGACCAGTCCCGGCGCCTCCCCATAGAACGCGACCGCTGCCGGTACTCCCCCAACCGTCACGGCCGGCGCGATGACCGGCTGAGGCGTGACCGGCCCGCCCGCCGTATTCACCGCTGTCACGGCCCCGGTAACGCCCGGAGGGTTCGTCTGCCCCTCGCCGGTGAGGTAAAACGCGATCGTGCTGCCCGCCGCCGCAGGGTTGTCCGGCCCGTTATAACTGCCGTCGCTGTTGAAGGCCGCCGCGGCTCCCGTTCCCGAGCCGTCCGCCGTAAACACCCCAGGCGCCGAAGCCGCCGCATGCAAGGAGAAGGAGCTGAACAGGCCGGCAAAACTGGCACGAACCAGGACATTGGTGGCCCCGGCAATCTCGTACGGCGCCACGCAGTTGATCTGAGAGGCGCCGGCGTAGACGAGCGGCGCAGGGTGGCCATTGAAGCTGACAGTCACGCCGCCGCCGGAAGTGGCCACTTTGCCGCTCGCATCCAATGTCAGCCCGACCGGCGCCGCCGGCCCCAGGGCAGTCCCCGCAATCGTCACGATCTCTCCCGGCGCGACCGGTGCGGCCGCGAAACTCGCGGAGTTCACGATGCCGGTGACGGCCATCGAGTTCGTCAGCGGCAGCCGGCCGATCCGTCCCGCCGCCTCCGTGAACCAAATGTTCCCGTCGGCTCCTGGCGCGATTCCAAATGGACCGGAATAATTCAGCGGCAGCGGATACGTGCTGATCAGGCCGGCGGTGGTGATGCTGGCGACTGAGCCGCTGTCCGCGGAGATGAACCACACGTTCCCATCCGGACCGGCGGTGATGCCCACCGCACCGCCAGTTTTCGAGTTGCTGTATTCCGTGATCTGGCCGCCCGGCGTGATCTTCGCGACACCGGGGCCCTCCGTAACCCACAAATTCCCATCCGGCCCCGTCGTGATTTCGGCGGGCAGCGAACCGGTGTGCGGAAGCGGGTATTCGGTGATCGTGCCATCCGGTGTGATTTTGCCGATCCGGTCGGTATAGGCTTCGGTGAACCACACGTTGCCGTCCGGGCCCGCGGCGATGCCCTCCGGCTGCGAATTGGCGGCGAGCGGATACTCGGTGATCACGCCCGCCGGCGTAATCCGGCCGATCTTCGATGCATTCGATTCGGTGAACCACAGATTGCCGTCAGGACCGGCCGCAATCTCCCACGGCTCGGCGAGCGGCGTGGGAATCGTATATTCGTTGAATGCCCCGGCCGCATTCATGCGCGCGATGCGGGCCGGAATATACTCCGCAATCCATAGATACCCGTCCGGGCCCAGAGTAATGCCGGTCGGACGGGAGTTTGCACTCAGCGGATACTCCGTGACCGTGCCGGCAGGCGTGATTTTGCCCACCTGGCCGGCCGAAAACTCCGTAAACCAAATGTTGCCGTCAGGGCCAAGCGTAATATATTGCGGCTGCGCATTCGCCTGCGTCAGGGTAAACTCCTGGACGGGCGATGGAGGCTTGACCACGAGTGAAACCAGGACCTGCGCCGTCGTGCCCGAGGCTTTGATCAGAAACGAGCCGCTGTAGACTCCCGGGTCCAAGCCGCTCCTCGCGATCCTCACCGTAAGGCTCGCCGGCGCGTTGCTGGAAAGCGGCGACACGCTGAGCCAGGCGGAGCCGTCCGTGGTCACCGTGAAAGGCACCGCTGGCCCCGATGCGGTCACCTGCACCGTCTGCGCAGGCGGCAGACTGCCATTGGCTATGTAATTAAAGGCGAGCGACAGGGGAACGACGGTGAGCGCCGTCGAAGCCGCGGCAACATTCAGCGTAACCGGCACTTTCAGCACCGTCGAGCCCGCCGTAATCGTGATCGTGGCGGTATAGGAGCCCGGCGTGAGCCCGGCCTGATCCACCGCAACCGGAATACTGAATGTTCCCGGAGTCCCGCCGGTGGCTGCCGGAAGCGTGCCCGAGCCAGCCATCACCATCAACCAGCTCCCGCCCGCGGGGGTGACGACCGTGCCTGCGGCAGTAACGAAGGCCGAGCCGTTGCCGCTATTCGAGACCGTCAAGTTCTGCTGCGGGGCTGGAACGGCTCCTGTCACCGAGAAGACGAGGGATTGCGGCGAGACCGTGACGACTGCCGTTGGCGCGGGCAGAACGGTCAGCGTCACCGTCACCTTTGCCGACGCCGTCGACGGCGGCATCGTGATCGTGAGCGTGCCCGTGTAGGTCCCGACAGCCAGGCCCACGGGCGCAACCGAGACCGAGATCGGCGCCGGCGCGAAGATCGTCGGCTGTAACACCCGCAGCCACGCAGGCGAATCGTTCGCCACCGAAAACGGCTGTGTCGTGCTCGTCGCACTCACCTGCACGGATTGCGGCAGCGGCGTGGCGGTACCGGTCTGCCAAACGAAACTGAGTGAGGCGGGATTGGCAGTCACCACCGCGGACGCATTGACCGTCAAGTAGACAGAAACGTAGTCCACGTTGCCGCCGACCGGCGTCACGGAGATCTGCGCCGTGTAAGTTCCCGGCGCGAGCCCGGTGGGATCGGCGTGTACCAGGATGGCATTGCCGCTCGTGGCCCCGGTCCCGCCGGTCAGCGGCGTTCCGTCCGCGTTGGTCAGCGATAGCCACTTGCCGCCCGCTGGCGATTGGACACTGGTTGTTATCGTCAGGGGAATTGCGCCCGCGGCGGGATCCATATCCTTCGCGGTGATCGACTGGGGCGTGGGCGCCGCCCCGCCCTGGGTGTACGTGAAACTGAGGCTGCCTGGAGAGACGATTACGTTCTCGTTGACCGTCGGCTGGGTAAGGTGCATGGTCACGAGCACGATCTGCGTGACGTTCCCCGAAGTGAGCAAGATATTCCCGAGGTAGTCGCCGTAAGCTCCGAAGTACGCCTGGTTGACGGTGACCGAGAGGATCTGGCTGCCCGTGAGATTCCCGAAGGGTGAAATCTTCAGCCAGGGAGCGCCGATTGCATAAATGACCCCGGCGGCCGCCGTGTACGCCGCGCCTGCCGGAGCCGTGATCGAGAGCGTCTGCGCGGGCGGGGGCGCGCCCGTCGCGGGCGCGGTAAAGCTCAGGGATGACGCGCTCAAACCGAGCAGCGTATCCGCCGGAACTGTGGCCACCACCAGTTTCGCGATGCGGTTGTTGCCCGGCTCGGTGAACCAGATGTTGCCGTCCGGACCGGCGGTGATTGCGCCGCCCTGCGCTCCGGCGGCCGGAAGAGGATATTGCGTGTAAGTGCCGGCCGGCGCCAGCTTCACAATCTTACCGGCGGACGTGAACCAGATGTTACCGTCCGGCCCCGCGGCAATGCCGGCGGGCGCGGGCGTGAAGAACTCGACGGCGCTGCCTGCGGTCGTTACCCGCCAGAGGGCGCCTCCGGCTACGACCCACAGATTGCCGTCCGGCCCCGCGGCAATACTCGTGGGGTTCAACTGGACGCCGTTCGGTTGAGGGGTCATGAGCGGATAATCCGTAATCGAACCCGAAGGCGTAATTCGCGCCACCTTGTCGGCCAGTGAATCGGTGAACCAGAGATTCCCGTCCGGCCCGGCAACAATCTCGCTCTCGCCCTCTATCACGCTGCCATGAGAAAACTGCGTCATCGCTCCGGAGGGCGTTGTCTTCGCGATGCCCATGTTGTCGAGGAACCAGAGATTGCCGTCCGGTCCGGCGGTGATACTCCACGCGGCGGGAGACTGGCCGGGAATCGGATATTCCGTGATCGCGCCGGACGGTGTAATCCTGCCGATGTTGCTGGCCAGCGGCTCGGTAAACCACAGATTGCCATCCGGCCCAGCCACGATCTCCCACGGCGACGCGCCTGCCGTCGGCACCGCATACTCGGTTACGGCTCCGGACGTGGTGATTTTGGCGATTCGGTTCGCGGCCGGTTCAGTGATCCAGAGATTCCCGTCGGGACCCCTGGCGATTCCGCCCGGCTGCGCCGGGAGCGGGTATTCGAGCATCATCGGTTGCGCCGCGAGGCTGGACGGGACAGCGGCGCAGAACAGGAGCCAAAGAGTGGAGGAGCGCACAGAGAGCCGAAAGCGATCTTAGCATGACTAAAGTTGAGGCGGATCGCCGTGGTTCTTCCCCCGATTCTGCCCCCGGGGCACGGGCCAGGGCGCCTGGGTAAGGCGCACCTCGCGGCCCACCGTCTCTGTATGCCGATGGCGGTGCGCGGCTGAGGCCGAGTCCGTTGAGCCGGCGGATGAGGAGGCGCGCCCAGCGCTGGTTCGGACAGCAGGTGGATCATGAAGAGCCACCTAACATTTGTAAGTTATTCAATTCATTGAGGGAATTTTGGCCAAGTGGATCATCAATGATCCACCAGCCGCTCACGGCATGCCACGCGCCCCGGTGGTATCCGCATTTGCGCTGTTATATTTGAGAGAATGCTGCGCCTCTTCCTGGCACTTGCCGCCGCCTCTTCGCTCGCGGCCGCGGGGCGCGAGATCGTGCTCTTCGATACCGACTCCTGCGCCTTCTGCGACGATGGTCCCGCTCTCGTCATCCTCATGCGCAGCCCCTCGCAGGTCACAATCCCGGGCATCACCATCGTGCCCGGCAACGTCTGGCCCGCGCAGGGCGCCGAGTACATGTTCCACATCCTCGACCTGCTGAAGCATCCGCAGACGCCCGTTTACACCGGAGCGGAAGCGCCTCTGGTCCATAGCGCCGCCATGGCGCACGAGTTCGAGCGCCGCTGGGGCAAGCTCGAATACACCGGCGCCTTCGCCCAGGACCCGCAGGAAGTCGCGCCCGCGCCGGGAGCGCACCTCACCGGCCGCCAGCCTCACCGCGAGGCCGCCGTCGAGTTCCTGATCTCGGAGATCGAGCGCAACCCCGGACAGGTCACTATTCTCGCGATCGGTCCCATGACGAACATCGCGCTCGCGCTGCGCCTGCGGCCGGAGATCGAAACCAAAATCAAGCGCATCGTCTTCATGGGCGGGAATATCGGGGTGCCGGGCAACGCGTCGCCTGCCGCCGAGTTCAACTTCTGGTTCGACCCCGAAGCCGCCCGCATTGTGCTCCGGTCCCGCATCCCGCAAAAGGTGATGTTCGGCCTCGATATCTGCAACACCGCGCCGCTGCGCAAGGCGCAGTTCGACCAGATCGTGCGCGTCAAAACGCCTATCACCGGCCTCTTCCGCGAAGATCTCGGGAACGGCTACCCTGGCTTTCTAAAGCGCCCGCAGGCAAGCGCCTACCTGTGGGATTCGCTCGCCGCGCTGTACCTGATCGATCCCGGCTTCGTGACCAAATCCGAGACCCGCTATCTCGACGTCCTCAGCGCCTGGGGCCGGTTTTACGGCTCGACGGTGCCTCTCGACCGGCGGCTTGCGCCGAACGCCACACCGGTTCAAGTGATGCTGCAGCTCGACTACAACCGCATGTGGTCCCTGTTCCGCGAGAAACTGACGGAGTGATGACGGCGCGAAAACTGCTGTTGAAGATTCACCTTTGCCTCGGCCTGGCAGCCGGACTCTTCCTCGCCGTGCTCGGTCTGACCGGCAGCATCATCGCCTTCGAAGGCGATATCGACCATTGGCTGCATCCTTCGAGGTGGTACGTAGCCCACGCCGCCGCCGCGCCGATGCCGGAGGGAGCGTTGATCGCCGCCGTCGAGCGGCAGGCGGCGCCCGCGCACGTGGGCTCCGTCGAAATCCTGCCCCGGCGCGATATGGCGCAGCGCATGGCCCTGACCGACGGGACCACCGTCACCGTCAATCCGAACACCGGCGCGATCCTCGGCCGCGTAAAACGCCCCACCCGGACGGACCGCGTGCTGGCGCAGATCCACCAGATCCATCTGCGGCTGGCTCCCAATCCGCAGCGGGACCCCTGGGCTCCGGCTGGTAAAGTGGTGGTGAGCTGCGCCGGTTTGATCCTCTGCCTGCTGGC
Source organism: Bryobacteraceae bacterium (assembly GCA_035293845.1). Classification (GTDB taxonomy): domain Bacteria; phylum Acidobacteriota; class Terriglobia; order Bryobacterales; family Bryobacteraceae; genus DATGMB01. The sequence goes on along the minus strand of DATGMB010000051.1, from coordinate 1,899 downwards.
GCCCACCGGGCTGTTGCTGTGGCTGCGCACCAAGCGGACGAGCGTCAAATGGCGGGAGGCGTCCTGGTTCCGGCGGTGTTTCGATCTGCATCTGGCAATTGGGATCTGGGCGGGACTGTTTCTGTTCGCCGCCGGTTTCACGGGAATCCTGATCGGCTTCCAATCGGGCGAGAAGGCGATCTACTCGCTGACCCACTCCGCGCCGCCGAAATTCGGACGGCGCCCGCAGTCGGCGCCGGCGCCTCCCGGCACCCCGCCGATCGGCGTGGATCGCGCCATCGAAATCGCCCGCGGCGCGCTGCCGGCCGGCGCGGTGGATACGATTCTCCTGCCGCTAAATCCCAAGGGCGCCTACGATGTCGTCGTGCGCGTGCCGGAAGAGACCTCCGGCAGTGCGCATAGCGATGCCGTCATCGACCAGTTCACCGGCCGCGTGCTCGAAGCGCGGAATTTTCTGACCGATTCGCAGGGCTACCGCTGGATCCGCTTCAACCGTTCCATCCACACCGGCGATGCGGGCGGCCTCGCGGGCCACATTGTGATGTCGCTCTCCAGCCTGCTGCTGGCCGTCATGGTGGTGACGGGCTTCGTGATCTGGCTGAAGAAGCTCGCGATCTAACAAACCGCGCGGTTCCCGGTCAGGCTCGCGCACCTCGCGATACCAGCAGCGAAGCGACCGCCGTTTTGCGGCAGTTTTTCGCCCGGCCGAGCGGCGTCACTCCGGCCGAGTCCCGCGCATGGATGTCCGCGCCGCAATCGAGCAGTGCCTCGGCGACTTCCGTATTCCCCCGCCGCGCCGCCATGTGGAGCGCAGTGCACCGTTTCGCGCCACATGGCGTATCCACCTGCGCTCCGGCTTGCACCAGCGCGCGGACAACGTCGCCGCCGCCGGACGTTGACTGATTCGCTACGCAGTACAGAGGCGTGTGTCCGCCCGCCGTCCGATCGTTGGGATCGGCGCCCAGGCGAAGCAGCAGCTCCAGCATCCGCAAGTCGGCGTGCCCGGCGGCGTCGTGCAGCAGCGTTCGGCCGTACCGGTTGCGGACCCGGGCGAGCGACGGATCGGCCGCCAGTTCGCGTTCGGCATATTCGCGGAACGCGCCGCTGCCGCATCCGATCATCAGTCCCAGTGCGTGCGCGAAGACCGCGCGATCGCGCGCGAATCGGGCCTGAAGCACGGGGCTCTGCGCCAACTGCAGAGCACGTTCTGCAATGCCCATGCGAATCGCCGCCACCAGCCCATCCAAGGCAAGCTGTTCGGCCCATCGTTGCGCGATTTTGCCGTGGATGCGATCGTCCGGCGGACAACCTGCCGCCGCCTCACCCGGCACGGGGCCGGTATTCACCAAGTACGCGGAGGATTGCTCGAAAAAGCCGCGCAAGGCAACGCGGACCGGCTGATCGAGCGGCACAGCATCGAGCGCTTCCGCCATCTTGCTCATCCAGGCTTGCCGTTCGCGCGGTCCAATGGAAAAACGCAGATGCGATTCGCGCAGGCTTAGCCACCACCGCTCCTGGGCATCTTCAGCAGGCCCGCCAAGGAACTGAGCGAGAAAGGCGGCGAAAGCTTCTATCGCGCAGCGCAGGCTCTTGCCCGGAAACAACGGCCGCAGCACGGGGTCCCGCTGCACACGGGCGTAGAACGCCTCCGATAGGCGCAGGCACCCGGCGCGGCCGCCCACCACCCGATAAAGATCATCAGAGTCCATGCAGGCTTACGACGCGCCCACACCAAACGCTCACGTTCGCGCCGGCGCGGCGGACGACGTCTGGAATTTGGCGTCAATCTCCACCTGGTAGCCGCTCGCCAGCCGGTTGGTCTCGTTCGCCATCCCCACCACCGCCATCAGCTCCGCGAACATCGCATCCGTCATGCCCGCCTTTCGCGCGCTCGCGGTA
>DATGMB010000050.1:0-5345 GCA_035293845.1 Bryobacteraceae bacterium | reverse complement strand
AATCCCGAGGCCCTCGTGCCCGGTGGCGAGGTACAGGCGCGGGTCCGCTGTGGGGCCGATCAGCGGTAGCTTATCCGGCGTGGCCGCACGGAAACCGGTCCAGGTGCGGATGGCGGTGAGCGCCGCCAGCTCCGGCATGTACTCCTGGCACCGGTCCAGCATGCGGCGGAGCATGGCCGTCTCGATCGCGCCATCTTCCACGCCGAACTGCCGCGACGAGCCGAGCAGCACCTGGCCGGTGCGCCGCGGCTGCGCGTTGAACGCGACGGAATCGGAGGTGAGAGAATGCGCGCTCTTGAGGTATCCGAGCTCGACCAGCACGTGCCGCACGAAGCCGGGGTAGCGGTCTGTGATGGCCAAGTGCCCTTTGCGTTTGCGGACTTCGATGCCCGGTGTCAACTCCGGCGACCAGGCGCCGGTCGCGTTGACCGCGACACCCGCCGATATCCTCTCGCCATTGCGCAGGCGGATCTCGCCCGGCGCGATGCTCATGGCCGCTTCACGGATCACATCGGCGCGCGACCGCTCGAGCAGCCAGCGAGCCGCACAGGGCGGATAAATGGTGGAGTCGTCGGGCACGAGGAGGCCGCCGGCGAGCCCCGGACGGAGGTGCGGCTCGGCTTCGACGAGCTGCCGCGCATCCAGCACTTCCGCAGCCACGCCGTGAGCCTGCGCAACCGCCGCCTTGCGCCGGCACTCCTGCATCTCTTCTTCGTCCGCGGCCACCCAGATCGTGCCGCAGGGCAGGTATTCGACTTCAGGGGGAAGCGCCGCCATGCGCTCGATCCACAGCGCGCGGGAGTACTGCGTCAACGCGAGCTGCGCGGGCGAATCGTCCATCACCACGACGTGGCCCATGCCGGCCGCGGTGGCGCCGCCGCCGATGGGGCCGGGCTCTGCGACCGCGACGCTCAGCCCCGCCGCCGCGCACGCCTCCGCGCAGGCCGCGCCCACGATGCCGCCTCCGGCGATGGCTACGTCGTAGCTTGCGCGCATGTGCCGCGGATCCCGTAACAGAACGGGTCTTGCCGGTCGAGGATCAGCTCGGCTTCGGCATTGACGTACGCCGAACCGGTGATTTCCGGGACGATCGAGCCGTTCTCTATGACCACCGTGCCTTCGAAAACGCTGCCGACGATGCTTTCCTGCCGCCACACCTCGCCGGGCTTCAACTTGCCATCCGCGTAGAGGCAGGCGAGCTTGGCGCTGGTGCCGGTGCCGCAGGGCGAGCGGTCGTAGGCCTTTCCGGGGCACAGAACGAAGCTCTTGCTATTGGCGCCGGGCGCCGTCGGCGGCCCGAACAGCTCGATGTGGTCGATCACGCCGCCGTCCGCGCCCGCGATGGCGTGGGATTCCAGGCCTTGGCGGATGCGCCAGGCGTAATCCGTGAGGGCTTCCAGGCGGTCGAGCGAGAGCCGCTGGCCGTGGTCCGCCACCAGGAAAAACCAGTTGCCGCCCCAGGCAATATCGCCGCGCACCACGCCGATTCCCGGCGCCTCCACCGCGACGTTCTTCGCGCTGCGGTAGCTCGGAACATTGCGGATGGTGACGCGGTTGGCGTCGAGCAGGCGCGCTTCGACGGGGCCGCAGACCGTTTCGATGCGAAGGACGCCGGCGCGGGCGCGGCCGAGATGGGTGAGCGTTACGGCGAGCCCGATGGTGCCGTGCCCGCACATGTTGAGGTAACCGACGTTGTTAAAGAAGATGACGCCGGCATCGCAAGTGGGATCGGAGGGCTCGCAGAGCAGCGCGCCCACGATGGCGTCGTTACCGCGCGGCTCATTGACCACGGCCGAGCGGATGTGGTCGAACTCGCGGCGGAAGCGCGCCAGGCGCTCCGGCATCGGGCCGCGGCCGAGATCCGGCCCGCCGGAGACGATGACGCGCGTCGGCTCGCCTCCGGTGTGGGAGTCGATGATGCGAATACGGTCCGGCGCGCTCATCGCGCGGCCGCCAGAGGGAGCGCCGGCCGGGTGGCGATGGCGTGGCGAATCATGCCGAGCACTTCTTCGCGCTCGGCGCCGGCCAGCGGCAGCCGCGGCGCGCGCACCATTTCCGATCCGAGCCCGGTCTCCGCCATGGCGAGTTTAATGCATTGCACCAGCTTGACCCGGGTATCCAAATGCAGCAGCGGCGTGTACCAGCGGTAGAGAGCGCGCGCCTCGTCCCACCGGCCCGCCGTGGCGAAATCCCACAACGCCCGGTTTTCGTGCGGGAAGGCATTGACCAGGCCGGAAATCCAACCCTGCGCGCCGAGCAGCACGCTTTCGAGCACCAGGTCATCGACGCCGGCGAAGAGGATGAACCGGTCGCCGACCGTGTTCACCAGGTCGGTAATGCGGCGGACGTTTTCCGAGGACTCCTTGATGGCCACGATATTCTTGACGTCGGTGAGCTGCGCGAAGGCGTGCGGCGGCACATCGACGCCGTACGAGACCGGGTTGTTGTAAATCATGATCGGCAGGCCGGTCGCGCCCGCGATCGCGCGGAAATGGGCGATAGTCTCGCGCTCGTCCGATTTGTAGACCATGCCGGGCAGGACCATGAGGCCATCGATGCCAAGCCGCTCGACATCCCGCGCGAAGCGGCAGCCGAGCGCCGTGGTGTATTCCGCGACGCCCGTGAGCACGGGAATGCGCCCGCGCGCCGCGGCGATCATTTCGCGGACGACCGTGAGCTTCTCTTCGTACTCGAGCGCCGTGTTCTCGCCGACGGTGCCGAGCAGGACGACCCCGTGGATGCCGGCGTCGATCATGGCCTCCAGGTGGCGTGCCGTCGCTTCGATATTCAGCGATTGATCGCCGTGGAATTGCGTGGTGATTGCGGGGAATACTCCGTGCCAGTTCGGTTTCATGTCGCCTTCCAAAGCTTCCATTCTACGACGCGGCAGAACGGGCAGAGCGCGCCGCCCGCGGAGGGATCGCGCCGGAGGGTTTTCGCCTTCCTCGCCGGTGTGCAGGCCGCCCCGGCCACCGGCGGCGGGCCGATGTGGCCGCGGAGTTCGCATTCCTCACCGGGATGGGCCGCGGCGGTGCCGGTTGGCCGGTCCTTAAGGCCTCCGCGCCGGACGTGAGCGCGCCGGCGAGCGTTACCGGCGGGCGGATTTGGCCGGGGGTTTCGCGTTGATTACGGGGATCAGGCCGGTGCGCTCGTCGGAGGGTTGCGGGCGCTGGCTGCGGGTGACCAATTCGCGGTTGAGCGTGGCCACGAATTCCTGGATCTGAGCCTGCATCTCCCCCATCTTCTCCCGCATGTTGAGGATGATCTCCACGCCGGCCAGATTGACGCCGAGCTCGCGGGTAAGATGCAGGATCACTTCCAGCCGCTCCAGGTCCTCCTGGGTGTACAAGCGCGTGTTGCCGTCGCTGCGGGATGGCTTCAACAGCCCCTCGCGCTCGTAGAGCCGCAGCGTCTGCGGGTGAATGGCGTATTGTTCCGCCACCGCCGAGATCATGTACGCCGCTTTGGATTTCGATTTCGCCATGGCCTTCAGCCCTGCACCTTCGCCCAGAGTTCGGCGCGCGGATCTTCGCCCTTGTGCTGCTCCGCGAGCTCCGCCAGCAGCTTCCGTGTGCGTTCGTCGCGCGGATCGGGGGCCTCGATGGCAACCTCGACAATCTGGTCTCCGCGCTGGTTGTTGCGGGCATTGAGCACGCCCTTTTCGCGCATGCGGAAGCGCTGACCGTTCTGCGTGCCCTGCGGAATCTTGAGCAGCGTGCGGCCGTCGATGGTCGGGACTTCGATCTTGGCGCCCAGCGCCGCCTCCCAGACCGCGAGCGGCACCTTGATTTCGATGTCGTCGCCTTCACGGCGGAAAAACGGGTGCTCCTCGACGCGCGTGGTGATGTACAGATCGCCCGGAGGCGCGCCCATCGTGCCGGCATTGCCCTTGCCGGGAACCCGCAAGCGCGAGCCGTTGCGCGCGCCCGGCGGAATGCGCACGTCCACCGTCTCGGTGCGCGTGATGCGGCCATCGCCGCCGCAGGTGGGGCAGGCATTGCGGAGTTTGCCGGAGCCGCCGCAGCGCGGGCAGGTCAGATTGAAACGCATCGCGCCGGCCATCTGCTGCACGTTGCCGGTGCCCTTACACTGCGGACATTGCACCTCGCCCGTGCCCGCGGACCCGGTGCCGCGGCAGGTTTCGCAGATCTCATAGCGCGTAATGTTGAGACGAGCCTGGGTGCCGCGGATGGCCTGCCAGAAATCGATGTCCATCACATATTCGAGATCGCCGCCCTTTTCCGGCTCGGGCTGCGCTGCCGCGCCGCGGCCGCCGAAAAACTGCGAAAAGATATCGCGAAAGCCGCCACCGGTTTCCGTGCGCCGTCCACCGCCGCCGCGGGTTCCGGCGCCCGCGCCGGAGAAGATATCGGAAAAATCGAACCCGGAGAAGTCCATGCCGGGGTGCGGACGCTGTCCGCCCGGCCCGCCCGCTCCAGCGCCGGGAAACCCGTTCTCCGAGTAGAAGCCGAACTGGTCGTACATCTGGCGCTTTTTGGGATCGCTCAGGACATCGTACGCTTCCTGAACGTTTTTGAAGCGCTCCTCGGCGGACTTATCACCCGGGTTGAGATCGGGATGAAACTTGCGCGCCAGCTTGCGGTAAGCCTTGCGGATCTCATCGGGAGAGGCCTGTCGCGCCACCCCCAGGGTTTCGTAGTAATCGTGTTTGGGAGTTGCGGGCATAAGTACCAGGGGTCGGGATTGGGGGCTGGGGATTGGGGAATCGGGTTCGCGTAACACGACCCGCCCGACTCCCTAACCCCCAACCCCCAATCCCTAGTTCCTACTTCTTGTCATCCACGTCGACGAATTCGGCATCCACGACGTTGTCCTTGCCGCCGCCCTTGCCGCCCTGCTCTCCGCCCGGAGCAGCGCCGGCGCCGTCGCCGGGGGCCGCGCCGCCGGCCTGCGCGGAGGCCTTATACATGGCCTCGGCCAGTTTATGGCTGGCTGTGGTGAGACGGTCCAGCGCCGAGTTGATGCGGGCGCCGTCGTTTTCGCCCATCGCCGTGCGCGTCTCCGCCAGAGCGTCCTCGATCTCCTTCGCCTCGGCGTCGCTGATCTTGGAGCGGTGCTCCTTGAGCGTCTTCTCGACGTTGTAGACCATAGCGTCGGCGCGGTTGCGCGCTTCAATGGTCTCCTTCTGCTTGCGATCATCGGCCGCGTGGGCCTCGGCGTCGCGCGCCATCTTCTCGACTTCTTCCTTCGAGAGGCCGGAAGACGAGGTAATGGTGATCTTCTGCTCGTTGTTGGTCGCGCGATCCTTGGCCGTCACGTTCAGAATGCCGTTGGCGTCGATATCGAACGTCACTTCGATCTGCGGGATGCCGCGCGGCGCGGGC
>DATGMB010000049.1:0-9574 GCA_035293845.1 Bryobacteraceae bacterium | reverse complement strand
ACCGCAGCGGATGGCGGGAACATCCCCGGTGACGGTGGGAATGACGGCCCGCCGGTTGCTGCCCCCGGCGAGCCCGGTTCGCCACGTTCCGGCCCAGATGCGGCGCGAGCCAGCCTCCAAATCCGCATTTGCTAGAATTCTCTGGTGTCCCAACTGTTCGAACGCAAGCCCATTGCCGCGCTCATGTCGGAGACGGAAAGCGCGGGCGGGCTGAAGCGGAGCCTTGGCGCCGGCGATCTCATCATGCTGGCGATCGGCGCGGTGATTGGAGCGGGGATCTTCGGCGCCATCGGGACAGCCGCTGCGGGACAACTCGGTCCGAACGGCGAGGTCATCCGGGCCGGCGCCGGACCGGCGCTGGTCTTTTCGTTCCTGCTGCTCGGCGGCGCCTGCGCCTTGGCCGGCCTCTGTTACGCCGAACTCGCCGCGATGATTCCGCAGGCCGGCAGCGCGTACGCGTACTCGTATGCCACCCTCGGCGAGCTGGTCGCCTGGATCATCGGCTGGGACCTGATTCTCGAATATGCCGTCGGCAACGTCGCTGTGGCGATTTCCTGGGGCGATTACTTCAACACGCTGCTGCGCGGCATCGGCATAAACCTCCCGGCCTTTCTCAGCACGGGTTACCGCACGGCGCTGCTCAGCCCCGATCCCCAGATCCACGGCCTGCTGCAATCCGCTCCGCACTTCGCCGGCATGCCGATTCTGGTGAATTTGCCGGCATTCGGGATCGTCATGTTGATTACCTGGCTGCTGCTGCACGGCGCGCGGGAAAGCGCCACGGCCAACAACATCATGGTCGCGGTCAAGCTGGTGGCGCTGGCGATCTTCGTGGGCGTCGGCCTCACCCATATTCACCCCGCCAATCTGCATCCCTTCGCGCCGAACGGCTTCCGCGGCATTCACCAGGGCGCGGCCATCGTCTTCTTCGCCTACATCGGCTTCGACGCCATCTCGACCGCCGCCGAGGAGACCCGCAACCCGCAGCGCAACCTGCCCATCGGCATCCTAGGCGGCCTCGGGATTTGCACGCTGATTTACGTGATCGTCGGGTTCGTCCTCACCGGCATGGTGCCCGCCAAAGAGCTGGCGGTGGCCGATCCGCTGGCGCGCGCGCTGCAGCTCGCGGGTTTTCAGCGAGTCGGCGGCCTGGTCGCCCTGGGCGCGGCCGTCTCGATGGCTGCCGTGCTGCTGGTGTTTCAGTACGGCCAGCCGCGCATCTTTTTCGCCATGGCGCGCGATGGACTGCTTCCGCAGTGGGCCGCGAAGATCCATCCGCGCACGCGCATCCCCTGGACCACGACGCTACTCACCGGCATTTTCGTGGCCCTCTGGTCCCTGGTGGGGGATGCCGCGGAGACCTACGACCTGACGAATATCGGCACGCTCTTCGCCTTCATGCTGGTGAGCATCGGAGTTCTGGTGCTGCGCTATAAGGAGCCGGAACGCCCGCGCCCCTTCCGCGTCCCGCTGGTGTGGCCCGTGACGATGCTCTCCGCGGCCGGCTGCCTGTTCATCATGCAAGGCCTGCCGCACGAAGCCTGGGAGCGGTTTTTAATCTGGCTGCTGATCGGCCTGCTGCTCTACGTGACGTACGGGTATCGTCACAGCGGCCTGCACGGAAAGAAGGCCGGGAAACCGTTGCCGCAGGACGTCCATTAACCGTCCCGCGTGCGGCGAGCTGAAGCGCTGCCGGACGAGCGCGGCCCATGGCGGGCCGTGCTCATCCACGCGCGATCCCGGTTACCGCTTGCGCTGGCCCTGCGCCTGGTGGCGGATCTTCTTCTTGTTCGATCCCCGCGCCACGCCCGCGGCGCGCTTGGCCTTCGGCGCCGCCTTCTTGCGCGCCGCGCGCTTCAGCTTTTTCCGTTCTGCCTTATCCTCGATGTTCTTCGTGTTCATCAGTTTCGCTTTAATCCTGCGTATTTTTCGACGAGTTTCTTGAGCCCGAATTTAGGGAAGTTTACTGTGATCTTAGCATCCTCGCCTTCCCCTTCGCGCCGCACCACGGTCCCGGTCCCGTATTTGGGATGCTCGACCGTCATTCCCGTGCGCGCGGCGCGCCGCACGGGCGGAGCCGCCGCGGGCAGCGGCTTGGTGGCCAGCGGCGGCCGCGGAAACTGGGACGGCTGATGCACCGGCGGACGGTGCGCCGGCTGCATCGTATTGGCCGGGGGCCGCGGAGCCGGCGGCGCGCCGGCAGCCGGCCGCGGTCCCACAGTCTGCCGCGGTCCGTTGAACGGCAGCCCGCGTTCCCCAAAAAACTGGCTGATGTTCTCGATCGAATTGTAGGTCTTGCCCGTGAACGTGTTGCGCCGCGCGGATTGCCGCACGTCGTAGCGCTCGCTGAACAGGTTCACCTCGCCCGGCTCGTCCTGCGGACCCAGGTTTTCGATCAGCTCCGCAGGCACTTCGCCCAGAAACCACGAGGGCGTCGACCGCTCCTGCTCGCCGCCGCCGAACCGCCGCCGGTAGCGCGCCCACGTCAGCACCAGCTTTTTGCGCGCGCGCGTCATCCCGACGTAGCACAGCCGCCGTTCCTCTTCGAGCGCCTCTTCCGAATTCATCGACCGGCTGTGCGGGAACAGCCCCAACTCCATGCCCGAGAGAAACACCACCGGAAATTCCAGGCCCTTGGCATTGTGCAGCGTCATCAGGGTCACCGGCGCCTGCTCGTCGAAAGCGTCGGTCTCCGCCACCAGCGCCGCGTGGTCCAGGAAGTCGCCCGCCGTTTCGCCTCGCTCCGCCGCCTCGGCCGCGGCGTTGATCAGCTCGTTCAGGTTTTCCAGGCGCGTTTCGGATTCGGGCGTCTTCTCCTGCTCGAGCATCCGCCGGTACCCGGTGCGGTCGAGGATGAAGCGGATCAGCTCCGGCAGGCTCTGTGACCCCGCGACCAGCGACATCTCCTGGACCAGATTGCGGAACGCCACCAGTGCCGATTGCGCCCGCGTCGAAAGCCCCTGCCCGTCGATGATCCGGCCGATCGCATCCCACAGCCCGATGCCGTTCTCCCGCGCCACCGATTCGATCTGCTCCACGGTGGTTTTGCCGATCCCGCGCGCCGGCGTGTTGATGATGCGCAGCAGGCTCGCCGAATCGTTGTTCGAAAGGGCGAGCTTCAGGTACGCCACCGTGTCCTTGATCTCGGAGCGCTGATAGAAGCTGAACCCGCCGACGACGTTGTACGAGCGCCCGTAGCGCCGCAGCGCCTCTTCGATCTGCCGCGACTGGAAGTTGGTCCGGTACAGCACCGCCACGTGGTCGCGCGGGTTCGAGGCCAGGTGCTTTTCGATCGAATCGGCGATGAACAGCGCCTCATTTTCCGCGTCGAAGCCCGCGTACAGCCCGATCCGGGACCCCGCCGCCGCTTCCGTCCACAGCTTCTTGCCCTTGCGCGCCTTATTGTTCTCGATGACCGCGCCCGCCGCCGCCAGGATGTTCTTGGTCGAGCGGTAGTTCTGCTCCAGCCGGATGGTCTTGGCTTTGGGGAAATCGCGCTCGAAATCGAGGATGTTGCGGATGTCCGCCCCGCGCCAGCTATAAATCGACTGGTCCTCGTCGCCGACCACGCACACATTGCCGTGGGCTTCGGTCAGCAGCCGCATCAGCTCGTACTGGCTGCGGTTGGTGTCCTGGTATTCATCCACCATGACATAGCTCAGCCGCCGGTTCCAGGCTTCGCGCGTCGGCTGGTCGGTGTGGAGCAGGCGCACCGCTTCGAGCAGCAGATCGTCGAAATCGAGCGCGTTGGCGTTGCGCAGCGCCTTCTCGTATTCCTCGAAGACCGCTGCCACCCGCTCCGATTCCTGATTCACCGCGTTCTTGTAGAGATCCTGCGGCGTTTCCTTGCGGTTCTTGGCGGCGCTGATGCGCGACAGCACGGCGCGGTACTGCAGGAAATCCTTCTCATCCAGGCCCAGCGCCCGGTACGCCGCTTTAATCAGCGAAAGCTGGTCGTCATCGTCGTAGATCGTGAAACGCCGGGTGAATCCGGGGCGGACGCGCGCCAGCGGGTCGCCATCGCGCCGTAGAAGGCGCACGCAGAAAGAATGGAAGGTCGAGACGTTCGGCGCCGAATCGAGCGGCACTCCATCGAGCAGCGCCGCCACGCGTTCGCGCATCTCGTTCGCCGCCTTGTTGGTGAAGGTTACGGCCAGTACCGCGGAGGGCGGCACATGCCGGGAGGTAATGATATGGGCGATGCGATGGGTGATGACCCGGGTCTTACCGCTTCCGGCTCCCGCCAGAATCAGCAGCGGCCCTTCAGTGTGAGCGACGGCTTCCCGCTGCTGCGGGTTCAGGCCTTTCAGGAAATCCATCAAGAATTTGGGGACCACCTAAGTGTAACACGTACACCCGTTTGGCCTGATAAACGGCGAAATTACCGTGACGCCGCAGGCGACCGCAACGGCGTCCCCGGTCCCGGCGGAATCAGCAAAGCCGCCAGCACCGCCACCAGGAGGACCACCAGAGTGAGCACATCGGGATTGAACATCTATCTCCTCTTCCGGCCTACACATCTGCTCCAACCCACGAGCGATTTCCGGAACCGAAACAGAACAGGTGCGCTCCGCCTGAGGGTACTGCTAGCGTGCTGTAGGAACTTTTGTATCTTATCACAGCTTTTCGCGATTTTTCCAGCTTTGCGGCTGCCCGCTACCGCAACAGGCCCCGCACCCGCAGCCAATCGGCGAGCCGCGCGGGCCATGTCCCGAGCGTGGCATCCGTCGCCGCCAGTCCGACGCCGTGCGGGCCGTGCTCGTAAACGTGGAGCTCCGCCGGCACCCCCGCCTTGCGCAGCGCCTGGTAGAACAGGATGCTGTTCTCCACCGGCACCACGGGGTCGTCGCTCGTGTGAAACAGGAACGTGGGCGGCGTCTGCGCGGTCACCTGCAATTCGTTCGAGAGATTCTCGACCAGCTTCGGATCGGGGGTGTCTCCGAGCAGCGCGCGCAGCGACCCCCGGTGCACGTATGGCGTGGTGAACGAAATCACCGGGTAGCAAAGCACCGCGAAGTCCGGCCGGCTCGAGGCGCGGTCGATCGGATCGGCCGCCATGGCGTTGCCGCCGTCGAAATGGGTGGCCGCCGTCGAGGCCAGGTGTCCGCCCGCCGAAAAGCCCATGATTCCCACGCGGTCCGGCATCACGCGATACGCCTCAGCCCGCGCCCGCACGGTGCGAATGGCGCGCTGCGCGTCCCCCAATTCCACCGGATGGTGGTATTTCGGGCCGAGCCGGTATTTCAGAACAAACGCCGCCACGCCGAGCGAATTCAGCCATCGGGCCACCTGATCGCCCTCGTGGTCCATCGCCAGGTGGCTATACCCCCCGCCGGGGCAGACCACTACCGCCGTCCCCGTGCCGCGTCCGGGAGCCAGGAGGTATGGGGTGAGCGTTGGTTTGTCGATATCCGCGCTCCCTTGCGCCCCGGGAGGCCGTCCGGCCAGAGCAGCTCCGGCTCCGGGGTCCTCTGCGCTGGCAGGACCGATGCCGCTAGCGTGAGCAGAATAACCAGTTTCATGCAAAACAAGATATCAGCTTACGGCTGTCGCGGAGGCCCGGGCGGCGCCGAACCGAGTGTCCGCAGCAGCACTTTACCCCGGATTTCGTTACTCTTAGTACCGTCCTAAACTATTGGTTCCATTTGGCTGAATTCAGCCGTGAGTATCGAGAGATAAGCAAAATAGGTGGCTCTGAATCGGGCATTCTCGGTTAAAGTATTCCTAACGGCACATGCGAAAGTCCTCCAGCCCGCGCCTGGAACTCGCCCACGTTCTGCTCGCGCACGGTGAATTGGCGCCCCGGCTGACGCTGCAGACGATTCTTCAGGCGGGCGGCTATGCCGTGGACGTCGCTGCCACTCCGGCGGAAGCCGTTGCCAAGCTCGATCAGGGCAAATACGAACTGGTTTTGAGCGGCGATGAACCGGGTTTTCGCCCGATCCTGGCCTACGCTCGCGTCAAGGAATACCGCCCCGCCACCGCCATGATCACGGCGTACGAGCCGTCCCGGCAGAAACCAGTAACCCGAATGGATTCTGAGGTTTCGATCTATACCGAGAACGTCCCGAACCTGCTCGCCAAGGTGGCGGACCTGATCGGCTTGCGGGCCATCCGGCGCTATCGCCCGGCGCGGCAGGCCGTCTGAAGCTGGGCGGCCGGCCCAAGGCTGCGCCATTGAAGCCGCCGCCGGCAGTCGTCTGCTCCGGCGGCCCTCCGCGTGATGTCTACTTCCCGTGCCCGCCGCCGCCCGCGGCGCCGCCTCCGCCGTGGCCCGCGGAACCAGCTCCAGCCGCTCCGGCGGAACTCGATCCCATGCCCGCCGAACCCGCATGGCTCGACCCGCCAAAGCCCGGTCCGGGAGAGGATGCAGAGGAAACCGCGCCGGAATAGCCGCTCATGCTCGACGCGGCGCGGGTGTAACCCGGAGCCCCGGTTCCGTATCCGGGATCATTGCCGTACCCGCGGCCCGGATTCCAGCCATAAACCGGCCGTGGCGCGAAGAAGGCGTTATAAACCGCGAACGGGCTCCAGTAGGCATAGCCGTACGGGCTCATAATTCGTCCCTGGCACGGAATGTAAGTGCCGAGGCCGTAGTACGGGTTGTAGCTCCAGGTCCCCCACGGCCGCGCGAACGGGCCGGTGCCGTAGGCGCCGTACCCGGACGAGCCGTAGCACGGGTCGCTGGCGTAGCCGCCGTAGCTGCTGGTGGCCTGCTTGGCCGCCGAGATATTGGCGTTCGCCAGCAGTTCGCCGCGCCGCCGGCTCCAGTGGTCGAGCGAATCGGTCTGGGCGATATCGAATTTCTCCACTGACGCTACCGGGCCGCTCAATGCGATCATCTTTCCGGCCGGGACGGAGGTATTCTCACCGCCCAGGGCGACCTCGGCCGTTCCTTTGAAGACCTTCATCCGCGCCGGTTCGGCATCGAAGCGATAAATGCCCGGCTTGGTGAGCGAAACGGTGCCGTCCTTGCAGACCACCGTCACGGTGGCTTCCTTGGCGAGGTCGTCCACTTCCACGACGCCGGAACCGGCTAGCAGCTCCACCCGGGTATCGATCAGCCGGTTGCTGATCATCTTGAACGAGCTTTTCTCCGCGATGCGCAGGAAGACGCCTGGGGGCAACAGCACTTCGGCGCGGCCCTCTTCGGTGCGGAAGGTCATGCCTTCCTTCACCTCGCCGAATTGCGACGGCTGCATGGTGTACGGCTTATCGCCGAGGAAGGCGTCGCCCTCAACCCAGTTGATCACGCCGCTTTTGGCGCCGATCACCGTCTGCGCGAATGCCGGGAGCGCTCCCAGCGCCAGGACTGCCAACGAAGCCCCCCAAAGTCCAAGCCGCTTCATTATCGCTACCTCGCATTCAGAGTGGAGAGTTCCGCGGCTAAAGTCAAGCGGGTCTTTGGGGCTACCGGCACGGCTGTGCCGCCCGCGCCCTGCCGCACAATGGCAAATCAGGTTTTTCCCTATGCCCCGGGGCGCCGCCGCTACCATGGGAATTGAGAGTTCCCGCGGCAATCCGGAGTGCCGCGGGCGCCCATTCCAAACTCTAAAAGGAGCCCATGTATGCCAGACCGTTATGAGGAAAGGGATCGCGACCGCTTCGGAGGCCGCGAAGACTGGGACCGCAATCGCGAATTCGGCGCCGAGCGCTACGAACGGCCGGAGCAGGGCCGCGAGCGGCGGTATACCGGAAGCCGCAATTATGAAGACCCCTACTCCACAGGACGCCAGGACCGCCCGCGCGGGCAGGGGTTCTTTTCCCACGAAGACTGGCGGGGCGGCGAAGGCCGGCGCCGTGACACCGAATTCGACGAGCGCTACGGCGCGGAGCGCGATGAATTCAGCTCCCGCGGCGATTGGGGCGCCCAGGGTACCTGGGGCACTTTCGGCAACCGGCCCGATTACAGCCGCGATTACGAATTCCGTACCCGCGGCGGCTGGGGACGCAATCCCGAATGGGAGCGCGGCGGCCGCACAGGCTATAGTTACGGCGGCGGTTACGGGACCGGCTATTCCGGCCGCTCCGAGAGCGGGTGGGGCGGCAGTTATGGCGGCTATGGCGGCGGCGTCACCGCTTTCTCGGGCGGCATGGGCGTCTACGCCGAGCGCGGACGCTTCGCCGGCCGCGGCCCCAAGGGCTGGCGCCGCTCCGACGACCGCATCCGGGAGGACATCAACGAGCGCCTCACCGATCACCCCGATATCGACGCGACCGAGATCGATGTGCAGGTGAAGAACGGAGAAGTCACCCTCACCGGCACGGTCGATGAGCGCTACGCCAAGCGGCTGGCCGAGGATGTGGCCGAAAACGTCTCCGGCGTGCGGGAAGTGCACAACGAGCTCCGGATTCAGTCGCGCGAGGAGCAATCCGCCAGCGCCGCCGGCGGGGCAATCCGCAGCAAATAAATGTTCGAAAGGGTACACTGAGGGGAAAGGAGCTTGCCCCTCAGTGTCCAACCCTTACGCGTTTCTCGATCCCCAAGCGGCGTTTCCCCTGCCCAAGTCCTTCGATTACGGCGACTACATCGAGACCGAGCAGGAAATGTGGGCGCTGTTCCCGGAGACCGAGGGCCTGCGGGTCAACTTCTGCCAGATGGGGCTGACCGCGCGGATCTTCGTCGAGTCGCGCGGCGCCGGAGCGCTGGGAGACGACGAAACCTATTTCCTCATGCCGTGCGAAGACCGCACGCTGCGCCCGGTCCGCATGCGCCCGCTGCGGCGTCTCACGCTCGATGAATTCCGTATGAGCCACCTCACCGCCATGCGGCTGGCGGAGAAGCTCACCGGCACCGCGCAGGTGATGCAGAAGATTCATCTGCAGATCCTGGGGCCGGAAATCCTGGAGTCGTAAGGCCGCCGATTAACACAGATGAACGCAGATTGAAAAACCAACCGTTTTATCGGCGTTCATCTGCGTTAATCGGCGGCTTCGAATGAGCCTACAGCCGCACGATTTTCGGAGAGCTGAACTTCTTTAACGCGTTGCGCGTGTCGACGATCAGCGGGGCGCGTGAGACCAGGCCGGCGTAATCGAAGGCAGTGTGGTCGGTGACGATCACGGCGCAATCGGCGTTCGCGGCCTCGGTTTCCGGGCTGGCTTCGAGCTGATGGCCATCCAGCCGTAAGACCGGCACGTGCGGGTCGCTATACGTGATTTGCGCGCCGCGCTTTTCGAGCAGCAGAATTACGTCGAGCGCCGGCGACTCGCGCATATCGTCGATGTCGCGCTTGTAGGCGACGCCCATCACATGGATGCGCGAGCCCTTGACCGGCTTGCCGGCGTCGTTGAGCGCGTTCTGCACCTTGTCCACCACAAAGTGCGGCATCTGGCCGTTGATGTACCCGGCGAGTTCGATAAATCGCGCCTCGATGCCGGCCTGCTTGGTCTTCCAGGAAAGATAAAACGGGTCGATCGGGATGCAGTGCCCGCCCAGCCCGGGGCCGGGGTAGAACGGCATGAAGCCGAACGGTTTGGTGGCGGCCGCGTCGATCACTTCCCATACGTTGATCCCCATGCGGTCGCACATCAGCGCGATTTCGTTCACCAGCCCGATGTTGATCATGCGGAA
>DATGMB010000048.1:0-9821 GCA_035293845.1 Bryobacteraceae bacterium | reverse complement strand
GCCGGGCTCGACGAAGAACGTGACGGTGCGGTCTTCGCCATCGCGCTCCATCGAAAACGGTGCGGATTCGGGCAGCGAGCGCCAGCCCGTGGGCAGCTTGAGCCGCAGCGTGCCCTGTGCCGGGCCTTTCACGTTGCTGTGCACCGTGCAGGAGAAGGCGAAGGATTTCGTGCCGAGCGGCACGGCGCCGGCCGCGGGCGAGACCGTCACGGAAATCGCCGGAGCGACGATCAGGGGTTCGGGCACGACGCCCAGCGCGTTGATCCGCTCATTGCTCTGGACCACTTCAGACAGGTGCAGCGGAACGCCGCGGTAGCTCAGCTCCGCTTCCGCCACCAGCGGATCCGGCGCGAGCGAGAGATTGCGGTATCGCGGATCGCTGAGCGTGTAGACCGCCTGTTCCTCGTTCGCGCGGGTGAAATACGGGCGTGTGAGCGCCGCATCCTGCGGAACGGTTACGGCGAATTTCAGCAGCGCATCGGCGCCTGCCGCGAGCTTCGCCGGTTTGGCTTCGGGCTTGACGGTCCACGGCTTGCCATCGGTGGCGCGCACGTTCACGGAATTCACGGCGACTTCCTCCTGGCCGCCGTTGATGAGGTCGAGATCCACGGCGAAGGACTGGCCGGGGATCGCGGTAGTGAAGGTGGGGAGCGGCTGGGCGAACTGCCCGCGCGATTCGAGACCGGGCGCGACGGCCGCCTGGATCGAGAGCCCGAGCGCCAGCTCCAGCGCATGCTCGTACTGATCTTCCTTGACGCGCAGCTCGAAAGCGACATCGTCCAAGCGATCGCGCTCCGCGCGCGCGAGCAGCCGTCGCGTCGCGGCAAGCCCACGCGCCAGCAGCGGGGCGATCTCCTGCGGCCGGTCCGGCTGGAACTGCCGGGCGGCATCGGCGGCGATACCCGCGAGCTCGGCGAGACCGGATTTCAGGTACGCGGGCTCGGGCGAGGCGAGCGACCCAATGCCCTGCACCGAGATATCGATGCCATCGAAGAAGCTCTGCTCATGCTCGCCTGCTGGCGCCAGCGAAGCGTAGCGATGATAAGCGCTGGCGAGCGGCACGGGCGGCGGTATCGTCACACCGTGGTTCTGGCTGCGCTGCTGGCCGAGACCCTCGCGGCCGATCTGCAGATATGTGAGTCCGGGCGCCGGCGCGTACGTTCCCTCCGGAATCTCGACGTTCGCCGCCGGCTTGGCGTTCGACCACTGGCGGGTGATGTAGTCGAAGAATCGCACGGGCACGAACTTGTCGATTGCGTAATCGTAGATGCCCTGCGGGGTCGGGTTGAAGAACGGGACGTGGCCGTAGACTTTGAGCGCCCGCCACGGGCGCAGACCTTCGCGGATCTGCTCCGGGAACTGCGCGGGGTCGGCGGCGGCGAGGAAAGCTTCCTGCGCCATTTGGCCCGAGACCTGATGCTGGCCATGCCCGTCGGTCGCAGCCCCGATAAACACGGACGCCACCACCAGCGGCCGGGTCATCCGGATGACGCGGACGACATCGGAGAGGACGCGGTCGTGACCCCATTTATCCAGCGCCTCCTCGCGCGTCTTGGAGAAACCGAAGTCGGCTACGGTGCCCCAGTATTGATCGACGCCGTAGTAGCGGCCGGCGGCCAGGAGTTCCTGCGTGCGGACGAGGCCGAGGGCATCGTAAAGGTCGGCCGACATCGCGTTCTGCCCGCCTTCGCCGCGGGTGAGGCTCATCAGCGCGCCGCGCGCACCGAGACCGCGGGTTTCATAGGCAAGCATCCCGCCGTCCTCATCGTCCGGGTGCGCCGTGACCATGAGGATGCTGGCGCGGGTGCCGATAGCATGCAGCCAGCGGGTGAGGCCGGCCGCGCCGCGGTCGACGGCAATCGGGATGGGATCGACCGCCGGCTGGCGCTGTGCGCGAAGCGTGAACAGGAGCGGCAAGGCAAGAAGGGCCACCCATCGGAAGCGGTGCATGCTTCAATTGTTCGACATCCGGCGCCGCCACCGCAATGTCAGGGACCGAACGGATCGGCGTGTTATCATGATTCGCTTTCATTGCGGTTCAGATCTGCGCTCAGGAGTGAAAGCATATGTTCACCAGGACCGATGGTCCGCGGCAGGCTGTTGAACCGGAGGAGGTCCACCCTCCGAAAGGCGCTCCGCGTCCGCGTGCAAACCGCCCGGCGCTGCACCGCCGGCTTCGCCGCTGGTTCGCGGGCGTCCTGCTGGCGGAGGCGGGCGGGGGGAGTTGGACCCGGTATCTGAAACCCATGGGGCTGGTGATATCCATTACCGGCGTGGGTGCTCTGTTGGATCTGCGCGTGGCACCCACCAATCTCGCCATGCTGTATCTGCTGGGAGTGGTTTTTGTATCTTGCCGGTGGGGTTTCGGGCCGGCGCTGACTTATTCCGCAGTCAGCACCATGACGTTCGATTTTTTCTTTATCCCGCCCTACGAAGCCTTTGCGATCACCGATATCTGGTACTTCATCACCGCCACAACGTTCATGTGCGTTGGCCTGATCATCTGCGTCCTGACGGCTTCGGTCCGGCACCACGCGACGGAAGCAGACCGGCGGGAGGCCTACGCTGCCACGCTATACGGCTTCATGCAATCCCTGGCTTCCGCCCGCGGACTGTCCGAGGTGATTGACGCGGCTGCCACTCAGATCAGGACCACTCTCGGCCTGGACACCGCATTGCTGTTAGCCGGCGAGTCGGGCCTGGTGGCGTATCCGGCGCCGGGTTGTCCGGAAATGGATGCCGCCACGCTTGCCGCCGCGGAAGAGAGGCTCGCGGCCGCCCGGAACGGGGCCGTTGACCGCAACGGCGTATTTCTCCCGCTGCGCGCAGGGGAAGAGGTGATCGGCGTAATGGTCCTGATGCGAGGCCCATCGCTATTCTCCGGCAACACGAAGGACTCTCTTCTCGAGTCCATGGCAGGCCAGATGGCCCTCGCGATCCGGCGGGCGATGCTCGAAGAGAAGGCGCGCGAGGCCGAACGCGCGCAACTGCGCGCACACCGGGCCAAGGCGGAGGCGATCGCCACGCTGGCCGGCGGCCTGGCTCACGACTTGAACCACCTTCTGACCGGCGTGCTGGGTAACGCGAGCATGGCCGCGGAGAGCCTGCCCGCGGATCACCCTTCCAAGCGATGGCTCGACGCATTGACCAAAGCGGGCGAACGCGCCGCGCAGATCGTCGCGCAGGTGCTGTCCTATTCCGGAAAGGGAAGACGGTTCGATGAACTGGTGGACCTTTCTGCATCGGCTCGCTGGTTTGTGAAGTGCTTGCCCTCGCCTCCTGCGAATATCGAACTGCATTTGCAAGTGCAGGATGATCTCCCGGTGTTCCATGGAGACTCCAATCAAGTGCTGCAGTTGATCGGCAACCTCTATCTCAACGCAGTGGAAGCCATCGGTGAGGCGGCGGGCCAAATCTCGATCTCCACGTACCGCGAACTCGTCCGGATCGGGGCGAGCGACGACGCGGGCGGTCCGGGCTCCCCTCGCGAATGCGTGTGTCTGAGCGTAACCGACACGGGATGCGGCATCGAGCCATCGATCCGGCCGCGGATCTTCGATCCCTTTTTCACCACGAAATTTATCGGCCGCGGGCTGGGTCTTTCCGCCGCGGAGGGAATCATGCGGGCGCACGGCGGTGCGATTCGCGTGGCCAGCGAGCCCGGCAAGGGCAGCACGTTCGTATGCCAGTTTCCCGTCCATCCAGGCGGCAGCAGCCAGGGAGCGCAGCTTTAAATTACCGGATGGTCAGGAATACACCGCCGGGCGAGGCGTACCCGCCCACCTGAACGGTGATGGGATTATCTCCGCTGGGCGCCGATGCCGGCACGGTGGCGTTGATCTGGTAGACACCCGCTTCGATCAGACCGGCGAAGGTCACAACCGCCGGGATTCCGCCGATCGTCACCGTGGCCGGCGCGGCCAGCGGCGCCGCCGCCGTGACCATCCGGCCGGGCGGAAATGCCGGGATGGTGCTCCCCAGACCCGTCGCAAACAGCACGATGGTTTCGCCCGGCGCCGCCGGCGTGCTGTTATTCGGGACCAGCGCCGGCGCGCCCACGATCGTGCCATTGGCGTGTTGCGCGACGGCGTACTTACCACCCAGGAGGAAGAATGCCGGCCCGAACGGGCTGGTCTGGACCCCGAGCGCGGAGCTGGTCAGGCCGTTGTCGGAGACTACGACTTCGGCAGGCGCCCCGGTCTCCAGGTCCGCGGGAGTCAGGACATCGATCTGACTCGGGCTGATGTAGATCGGGTACGCCGCTTCGCCGTTGATCGTGACCGTCACGCCGCTCAACGAGGTGGGCAGATTGGGGCCCTCGAAATCCGCTGCCTGCCACGTCCGCGTCACGGGGCTCAATCCCACCCCGATGATGCTGATGAAGGTGTTGGGCGCGATCTCCGCACCCGCCGTGGCGGCATTCACGATGTTCTCGGTGATGGTGGGGCCGGGCAGGATGAGGCCGAATTGCCCGATGCGCTGCCCAGCAGGGCCCGCGGTGAAATAGAGCGCGGTCGGATCGCCGCCGTTGGCGCCGTTGCCCACCTGCAGCGCGTGCAGACCGGGAATTTGAATGTTGTTTCCGTTCCGGTCCTGCAAGGTCCCGAGCAGCGCGCCGCTCGCCGGGTCGAAGGCGTGGATCAGCCCATCGCCCGAGTTGCCGACCAGCAGGGCTCCGCCGTAGGCGCCGAAATTGGCCGGCGCGATCGCCACGCCCCACGGTGAGTTCAGCGGCCCCTGCGAGATGAGATGCTGCAGCAGCTTGCCGGAGACGTCGTACACGTCCACGTAGCCATTGCCCGCGCCGGGGACATCCGAGATGCCGATGGCCGGGCTCGTATTCTGCTTCGCGTACGTGACGTAAAGCTTGCCGCTGAGATATTCGATATTGAACGGGGCGAAGCCGTACGGGATCGCCGCATCGGCGAACGCGCCCGCGGGCATCGCCACCGGATTCCAGTTGCTGTCGTATACGTCGACGGTCCCGGTTCGGAAGTTCGGAGCGTAAAGCTGCGGCGTCGGCGTGGTGGTGGGCACCAGTGCGAGACCCATATAGACCGCGCCCGCGGCCGAATGATCCACCATCATTCGGCCGTTGGCCGAGTTCAGCGTGCCGGACCAGCCGGACAGCGTGCCACCCTCACCGGCCAGGATGTAGCTGGCGGGGGCCTGCGGGGAGCCGGCCGGAATCCGGAATCCGCTGGTTCCATTGAAAACAATTCCCGTGCAGATCGTCCGCGTGTAATCGTCTCCGTGCGCAGAGGCCGGCCGGTATTGCGGCGGGATCACGGCCACGGTCGAATCTACCGAAAACCCCGTACTGCTGGCGTTGTACACCGACGCCAGTCCCGTGGCGCCATTACACACCCAGAACGGGCCGGTGGCGGAGCTCGCAATCCCCCACGGGGTAGACAGATTCGGGTCCGTGAAATCCGCTATTCCAGCGGCATTGGCAACCAGATTGTGTACGAGATATCCCGTCGAAGCCGGTGCGAGCGGCGCGAGAGCAAGGCATGCGAGCAGTGCTGGATGCTTCATGGCCCAGGTCGCTTACACGCCGGTTTCCAGGCAGATCACCCGGCTGTATGGACGGCAACGATTGCGGGGCGCCGGTGCGCCCTCGCGTACGGCAGGCGGAAGGCGGGCAATTTCCTATTTCTGCATTTTTCTCGAAGGGATCCGCCGGCGGTTTCCGTTCTGCTTCTTGAACACAGCGCAAAAGGAGCGGCTCATCAACCGGAGGAGCGATGTTTTACCGAGTTCTATTTACCGCCACATTGATGGTGGCCTGCAGTGCTTACGCGGCAACGGATCCGGCTGACGACTGCAACGATACCGCGAAGCCGGATTGCCGGCCGGCATTTGCGGCATCCGCGTACCTAGGGCTGGCTATCGACACTTTCGCCGGGGCACAGACCATCCAATATCTGAACCCTAGCGCTTCCAGCGGCACACACGAACGCGCCATCGGTGGTTTCGATTTTGCGTTTCGGCTGTTCGGGCCGCCAAACGATACCCAGGTGAAGCCTGCGGACACCTACAAGGCGCACTTCCTGGCGGCTCCCCAGCTCTGGTTGTATGGCGAGACCCTTCACGGGACACGCAGTGCCGAGCTGGACTGCTCGAAGGCTCCCGCAAAGGACCTGCTGGCGTGTACCGGCTCGTTGAGTGCTACACCGGCGAACCCCGGCGATCAGTTGCTGTATATTATCCGGAATGCGTCCAGCCTGGAAGGTTACATGGGCCTGCGCTATGAATTCCTGACACTTCAACCGGGGAGCGGTCTACCCGCCAACGTTTACCTGAAGGCAGAGGCCGGCTTTCTGACCGTGGCGGGCGCCCCGTCGCTCAAGGACAACCACCACCTCGGGATCGGCGCGACGGTCACCAAAAACGATTATGCCGGCAGCTACCTCGAGGTCGGATGGGGGCGGAACGATCTCTTCCAAAGCAGGCCACGCGGCCGTTGGCAGATCGACGGATATCTGCAGAAACGGATCGCTTCCACGCCGTTTTCGTTCTTCGCGCAAATCGTAGTCGATACCGACTTGGGCTACGGAGCGGACGGCGTACAGAGCTACATTGGATTCAACTTCAAAATCGATTGTCTAGGCAAATCGAAGTGTGAGTGAGCCAAGATGAGTGATCCGACGAAAGTCCAGGGCGGAGCCGGAGTCGAGCAGGAAGTCCGGTTCGCGCTGGTTCTGTATGGCGGCGTCTCGCTCGCCATCTATATCAATGGCGTGGTTCAGGAGATGCTCCGGCTGGTGCGCTCGACTTCGCCCGTGGCCGGCCAGCTGGACGCCATCGAGAAGGTTTACCGTAAGCTCGGGCAGGCGATCGCGCCGGGGGTGGTCCCCACAAAATCGCCCGGCGCGGATGCCCCGGTCCGCACCCGGTTCTGCATCGACGTGATCTCCGGGACTTCCGCCGGGGGCATCAACGGCATTTTTCTTGCGAAGGCCCTGGCGAACAACACCGGGTTGGATGCGCTACAGAACCTCTGGTTTGAACAGGGTGCGCTGGAGAAACTCCTCAACGACGGCAAGTCTCAGGAGGATCTCCCCTTTGGCCGGCCCCCGGCCACGCGATCGCTCCTGAACAGCCAGCGCATGTATTACGAACTTCTGCAGGCGTTCAAAGGTATGAACCCGCAACCTTCGGCGCCGGCGCGTGCGCCTCTGGCCGACCGCATCTCACTATTCGCCACGACCACGGATATCGAAGGCGTTCCCCTGCCGATTCAACTCTGGGACGAAATCGTCTACGAAAGACGGTACCGCAACGTCTTCCGGCTGCGATTCTATCCGGACGGCCCCTTCGAGCAAGGCCGCAATGATTTCGGCGAGGCATGCGATCCATTTCTCGCCTTCGCCGCGCGATGCACGTCGTCCTTCCCGTTTGCCTTCGAGCCCATGCGCCTCGAGGACATCGACCCGGTGCTGAAGGCCGACCCCGATTTCAAGGACCGCTTCCGCGAGTGCGGTTCCGGTGCAGGGCAATGGCAGAAATTTTTTCAGCAGTACCTCGGCTCGGCGTCGAACGGCGCCGCGAGCAATGAGGCGTTTTCCAAGCGCGCATTCGGCGATGGCGGGTATCTGAATAATAAGCCGTTCAGCTACGCCATCGACGCACTCTCGGAAACGGAAAGCGATCTTCCCGTCAAACGGAAGCTGATGTATGTGGAACCCAGTCCCGAGCATCCCGAACTCGAACCCCAACCGGCCGGCCCGCCCAATGCGATTCAGAACAGCCTCGATGCGCTGGTCACCATCCCCGGCTACCAGACCATCCGCGAAGACCTGGCGCGCGCGCTGGACCGCAACGCAATCATCACCCGTGTAAACCAGGCAATCCGGGAGATTGAAGCCGAGGGCCCTCCAGATCCTTCCGCGGTCCAGGCGGCCATCGAAAAGGGAACGGTCGAGGAGATTTCGTTCGATCGGGAGAATCCGTCTCTCCGGCAGTATTACCGGCTGCGCGCTACGGATGTGACCGATCAGCTTACGGATCTGATCGCGCGCGCCTATTCGATCGAGGACGGGAGCGCGCCGTACAAGTGCTTACGCGCCGTCCTGCATACGTGGCGGGTCCGGACTTATGAGGGTACGGCCAAACGGGACCGATTCGATTTTCTCCGGGACTTCGATCTCCCGTACCGGCTGCGCCGGTTGCGATTCCTCATTCGCAAGTTCGATATGCTGACCGCCCAGGGCGCGCCGAACGGTCCCGACCACGAGTCGTACAAACGAAGCCTGCAGTTCGCCGGAATCGAAGCCGGCAGAGAAGGCAGTCTGGCTCCACTTCGCTCCGCACGTTCCACTCTGGTGACGGCTTACCGGACGCTGCTCAGTTTGCGCCGCTCCCTGCTCCAGGACGATCTCGATCCGCGCGGCGCCGCGCGCGATGGCGCCTCTCCGAATCGACAGGCTGCGCCGCCGCTGGCCAGCGTGCGCGAGATTTTGGGCCCGCCCGCAATGGTGCGTGATTTCCTCCAGGGCCTTTTGCCGGCGCGGGAATCCACCCGCGCGAAACTGGCCACCAGCACGATCCGCCGCAGCTCCGGCGATCCGGGAGAAACAGAGGACCTCGTGAGGATCTGGGTCGAGCATAGACTGAGCGGCGAGGATGGGCAGGACGTCCTCGAGAGACTGCGCCAACTGGGCGATCGGCTGGCGACTCAACTTCAGCTTGTGCTGACGGGCCCGGACGTCGCACGCGCGCTCGAGATGCTCCACGCCGAAGCCCGTCCGCTCCTGCCGTTCTTCATCAGCTTCGACCTGTTCGATTCAACCATTTTCCCGATCGTGTATGGAACTCCGGCGGGCGACGGCGTCCCGGTCGAGATCGTCCGCCTTAGCCCCGAAGACGTTTCCGCTCTCGAACCGGATCCTCTGGCCCGCCGCAGAAAACTGAAAGGGCTTGCCGTCGCCCATTTCGGAGCTTTCCTGGATGAGACCTGGCGCAGGAACGATCTTCTTTGGGGCCGCCTGGATGCCGCCGAACGTCTGATTTCGACGCTCCTCCCGCTGGACGAAAGTTCGGCCCTTCGCGATCAGTTGATCGATGAGGCTCACGCGGCAATCCTGACAGACTTCAAGGTAACGGATCAGATCCGGGCGATGGCTCTGCAGCGATTGGCCGGGAAGCGCGGGAATGTCCGTTTCGGCCGCGCGAATGCGGAGCACGTGATCGCGGAACTCACGGCGCCTTCCGGTGCGACGGTCCGCGAACGCAATCGCGCGGCAATGCAAAACTGGAAGACCGTGGTCCCCGACGAGATGGAGCGGAAGCTCCTGCTGGAAGATGTGGCGCGTGCCTCACAGATCACCGGGGAAATCCTGGACGACATCACAGCCGGCAAGAGCCTGCCGCCCGCCGCAACCTGGCTGACCCGCGGGGGCCGCATCCTGTGGGGCCTCGTGGAACTGGCCGCGCCGCGCGCCGCATGGAACGTTGCGTTTCGATATTGGGCGCAGATCCTCTACTTAATCGCGATTTTGCTCATTGCAGGAGGCGTGATTTCGGGGGCGGTGCAACTGACGCAGTTCGGTTGGTCTCTCCTCGGGTTGACATTCGGAACCCATCTGCTCACGATGTGGCTGAACTCGTTTATGAAGGGGCCCAACTGGCTGGCGGCTTTTGGACGGGCGTTCGTGGTCATTGTGGCCGGCGCGGTCCTGGTGCTGCTCGGGCTTGGCATCGGGCAAACCTGGTGGCTCGCCGACCGCGTGCTCGAGTGGGCCGACCGGCACCCCATCTACGGAGTTCCCCATCTCAGACCGGCGGTGATCAACGTGGCCGTCGCGCTGGCGATTCCC
>DATGMB010000047.1:0-44490 GCA_035293845.1 Bryobacteraceae bacterium | reverse complement strand
ATATTCAGCCGCGTGTCGGCCTTCTGCGTCTGCTCCTGCACGCCGCTGGTATCGACGCCGTCGAAGGTGAAGTTGCTGTCGTCGAGCGAGTGGCCGGAAAAGCGAATGGAGCGCTGCGCGCCGTCGCCGTAATTGATCGCGCCCGGCGCGAGCAGCATAAGGCTGGCCCAGTTGCGTCCGCTGACCGGAATCTCCTTGATCTGCTCCGATTCGATCACGCCGCCAACTTCGGCGTTGGTGCGGTTGAGCGCCTCGGCGGCGGCGGTAACCTCGACGGTCTCGGTGGTGGCGCCGACCTGCAGCGTGGCGTCGATGGTGCGGGTTTCGCCGTACAGCAGCTCGATCTTATCGATATTCACCGGCCGGAACCCGGCGCTGCTGATGCTGACGGAATAGAGGCCCACCGGAAGGGGCGTGATCTCATAAAGCCCGTCGGCATTCGTATGAGTGGTTCGGTGCAGGCCCGTTGCGGCCGATTTGAGGTCGACCAGGGCGCCTGAAATCCGTGCGCCGGAGGGGTCGGTCACCGCGCCGTTGATGCCGGCGCGGTCCTGCGCCGAAAGCGCGCCCGCGAGCGCGAGCACACCGATACACACGCGTACGGAGAAGCGATACATATATACTCCCGATTGAAGATTGTTGGCCAGGCTGCTCAGTACCGAGTGTAGAAAAGCTATGTTGCAGGGCAGTGACGATCGGGTTGCAACGATTGCAATATAATCGCCGGCATGCCCTCCGACTTCACCGCCGTTTTTTCCGCGCTCAAGCCGATCATGGCCCGGCATGCCGCACGCCTGCAGGTCAAGACCGATACGCCCGCCGAATACACGCTGGTCTCACGCGAGCCATCGCCGTTTCCGCAGCACAAGGGCCAGCCGATGTGGTTCGGCTCGGTGCGGCTGGGCAAGGCTTACGTGAGTTATCACCTGATGCCGCTTTATATGTCGCCGGAGCTCACCGGGAATATCTCGCCCGAGCTGAAGAAACGCATGCAGGGTAAGACCTGCTTCAATTTCAAGACGCCGCCGCCGGCCGGTGTGGCCGCGGAGCTGAAACGATTGACCGATTCCGGCTTGAAGGAATGGGAAGGTAGAAAATGGGTGTAAGGCCGGGGCACGCGCTGGCCCCGATTCTGGCACAATAGCACCGATGCGGGCAGCGTATCGCGAGTTCCGGCCGCCTCCTCACCTCGCGGCGTGGGTGGAATGCCTGTGGAGCGTGGATGCGGCGGTGACGGTTCCGGATTACGGTGTCGCGCCGGACGGCTGCCTCGATATTGTCCACTCGCCGGGCGGCGGGCTGCGGGCGGTCGGCGCGATGACGCGGGAGCGCCGGTTCGAGCTTCCCGCCCGCGACCGCCACTGCGGCGTGCGGTTCCGGCCGGGAATGGCGAGCGCTTTCCTGAGGACCGCGGCCGTCGCCTTGACGGACTCCGATGCGCCGCTCGTAGATCTGTGGGGCGCGCCCGCGCGGGCGCTCGCGGACCGGCTGGAGGACGCGCTGTCACCGGAGGATGCCGCGGCGGCATTCGCGGAGGTGTTGCGCCCTGCGGCGCCGGCGAATGGCGTGCAGCGGGCCATCGCCGCGATGGCGGCGGCGCACGGAGCGGTGGACGTCGATGAGGTGGCGCGGCAGGCCAACCTGAGCCCCCGCCAGTTCCGCCGGCGCTGCCTGGAAGCGAGCGGCCTCACTCCCAAGCATCTTTGCCGCGTGTTGCGCTTCCGAAATGCGGCCGCGTTGGCGGGCGCGCGCGCCGGGGCTGAAGTGGTCCATCATTGCCGCCGATGCCGGTTACTTCGATCAGGCGCACCTGATCCGCGATTTTCGCGAGTTTACGGGCAGGCCCCCGATGGCCGTTTTTTCCAATACGGATCGGCGCGGCGGCGCGTAAGATCGGGGCATGAAGATCACACCTGTTCTGATCGTGGATTCGATCGAAGCGAGTTTGCCGTTCTGGACCGGCCGGCTCGGTTTCTCGCGCCGGCCTCGACCGACGGACCGGACCTGTGCCCGCTGTTCATCGAGGTGGACGATTTCGCGGACGTGAGGCGCCGCCTGGATGGATACCCGATTCGGATGCCGGAGCGCAAGACCTTCTACGGCATGGTGGAAATCGGGGTCAAAGACCCGGGCGGCCATTTTGTGGTGTTTGCCGCACGAGCGGCGGAAGCGGCGCGCTAAACGATAGCCGCGCGCGCCGGTTGAGCGTATAATCGGGTTTACGGAGGTTCTTATGCCGCTTTCCGAACGACTCCGTAGTTTTCTCGATTCCCACCACGCGGAATTCACCCTAACCACACACCCCAAGGCATACACGGCGCGAGAGGTAGCCGCCGCGGAACACTTTCCCGCGCGGGAGGTTGCCAAGACCGTCGTGATCTTCGGCGACGGCGGCTACCACATGGTCGTGGTCCCGGCAAGCAAGCTGGTGGACCTGCACGAGGTCCGGCCGGTCCTGGGACTGACGCAGGCGCGGCTGGCCACAGAAGGGGAATTGGGCACGCTATTCCCCGATTGCGAGCTGGGCGCGATGCCGCCCATCGGGCCGATCTACGGCTTCCCCGTATTTCTGGACGCGGCGCTGGCGGGCCAGGAGACGATTGCGTTTAATGCCGGCACGCACCGCGACGTGGTCCACATGACGATGGCCGAATTCCGCAGGCTGGCGGAGCCGCAAATCGTTGCGATCTCGCGCGAGCCGGCGACGATGCACGGGTGGTAGGCGGCCCAAGGAGGCGCCCAATGAACGAAGAGATCGAAATCCGGAAGATCCTGCTGCCGGTGGAGTTCTCCGAGCGCTCGCGGGGCGCGGCGCGTTATGCGGAGGCGCTGGCGAGCCGTTTCCACGCGGAGCTGGTGGTGCTGCATGTGGTACCTCCGCCGTACCTCTTGTACAGCGGGGCCGGGGAAGGCACCGCGTATGCCGCGTTGCCGGAGGTGATCGCGGACCGCACCGCGGCTGCAAAGGCGCGGCTCGACGCTTTCGTGGCGCAGATTCCCGAAGGCATCCGGGCGCGGCCGGTGCTGCTCGAAGGCGATGCGGCGGGCGCGATCGTCGATTTCGCGCATGCCGAGCGCTGCGATATGGTCGTCATGTCCACACACGGGTACGGGCCGTTCCGGCGCTTTTTGATCGGCTCGGTCACGGCCAAGGTGCTGCACGATGTGGATTGCCCGGTCTGGACCGGTCCCCACCTCGAAGCGGCGCCGGAGTGGCGGGACGTGCAGTGGCGGCGCATCGCGTGCGCGCTCGATCTGGGCCCGCGCAGCCGCGAGGTGCTGGCGTGGGCGGCGCGCATGGCGCGGCAGTGCGGGGCGGCGCTGTCGCTGGTGCATGCCGTTCCGGGGTCGACGGCCGCGCTGGGCGGACTCACGTTCGATCCGGAATGGGGCGCGGAGCTGGCGCGCATGGCGCGCGAGCAGATGGCGCAGCTTCAGGAAGGGATGCCGGTATGCGGCGACATGCACGTGGAGACGGGCGACGCGGCGGCGGCGGTCAGCCGCGCGGTCGAAGAGCTCGGCGCGGATCTGCTGGTGATCGGGCGCAGCCTGCATAGCGGCGTGATGGGGCGGCTGCGGGCGAATGCGTATGCGATCATCCGCGAATCGCCGTGTCCGGTAGTGAGCATCTGAATCAGGGCGCAGCCGGGACAGCCGCGGCCGGCGCGAAGTGTTCCGGCGTGCGATGGGAGCATACAATGTGCTCATGCTCTCTCGACGCAGTCTTCTGCAGGCCGGGTCCCTGGCCGCCGCTCTGGCCTCCGCGGGCCGCGCCAAACGGCTTGGCGCGATCGGCGTTCAACTCTATACGGCGCGCACGGTGCTTCCGCAGCATCCGCTCGAAACGCTGCAGGCGATCGAGGCCGCCGGGTACCGCGAGATCGAAACCGGCGGCGTGCCGGTGGCGCAGATCTGGCCGTCGCTTCAGAAAACGAAGCTGAAGGCGGTGAGCGCGCACCTCGATTCGAAGCTGGTGACGCAAGGGCCGGCGGATGAGCTGGCCCGCACCTACGCCGATCTGAAGGAAAAAGGCTTCACCTTCGCCGTCTTTCCCTACCTTCCGCCGAATGAACGCGGCGGGCGCGCGGCGATCCAGGCTCTTGCCGCGAAGCTCAATCGCGCCGCGGAAGGCGCCCGCGCCGCCGGGCTGCGTTTCTGCTACCACAATCACGCTTTCGAGTTCGAGCCGGTGGACGGCGAGCCGCTCATTCATACCCTGATCGCAGAAACCGATCCGAAGCTGGTAGGCTTCGAGGTCGACTGCTTCTGGGTCAGCGTGGCCGGGCATGACCCGGCTCAGGCGATCCATCACGTGGCCGGGCGCGTGCCTCTAGTGCACCTCAAGGACAAGGCCGCCGATACCCCGGTGCGGTACAACGAGAGCGTGCCGCGGACCACCTTTAAGGAGGTCGGCAGCGGCACGATCGACTGGCCGGCGGTGCTCAAAGCGGCGTCCGATGCCGGGGTGGAGCACTATTTCGTGGAGCAGGACCAGACGCCGGGCGATCCGGTGGCGAGCCTTCGCCAGAGTTTCGCCTATTTATCCAAGCTGGACATCTAAAAGGGGGATGGACGCATGGGTGTGCCCCACCGTTACCAAATCGCCACACCTGCGTCCAACGTGTTAGGCAGGTGGTTTGGGAGTCAGGTAGCGGTACAACAGCATTGGATATGGCGGAGGCAGCCGGAGCGGTAGGCGCCCGCGTGAGTGGACCGGCAGATCCGCTGATTCGGGCAGCGCAGGGCGGCGATCAGGACGCTTTCGAGCAACTGGTGCGGCTCTACGATCAGAGTGTGCTCCGGCTCGCCATGAACCTGCTGCGGTCTCCGGAGGATGCACGTGACGTCTATCAGGAGGCCTTTCTTCGCGTGTACCGCAACCTCCACACGTTCCGGTTCGATTGCAGTTTTCATACCTGGCTCTACCGCATTGTGACCAACATCTGCCTGGACCAGCTCCGCAAGCGGAAGGTGCGGAAGGAAGAGCCCGCGGTTGTAGAAACGTCGGAAGGGCCGGTGGACCGGCTGGAGACCTTCGAGGAGGAAGGGCCGGCGGCCGATCCCGAGCGCAGCATGTGGAACCGCGAGTTGAAGCGGCGGATCGAGCACGCGCTGGAGGACCTGACGCCACGGGAGCGGGTGGTGTTCGAATTGCGGCATTACCAGGGCTTGCGGCTGCGCACCATCGGGGAAATGCTGGGAACCACCGAGGAGGCCGCCAAGAACTGCCTGTTTCGCGCCACGCAGAAGATGCGTTCGGTGCTGGGAGATTTTGTTTGATTCGGGAAGGTTGCGTATGAGTTGCGATCCGGTTGCGAAGCTGATTCCACTGTATTTTTACGGCGAGCTGAACGCCGAAGAGGAAGAACGCCTGGAGCAGCACCTGCATGAGTGCGCGGCCTGCACGCGGCAGCTCGAGCGGCAGCGCGCGCTGGCGGCGGCGCTCGACGAGCGCACGGCCGAGCTGCCTCCCGACCTGTTGGCGGATTGCCGTGGCGATCTGATGGCCGCGATCCGGGGCGGCGCGCCGCATATGCCGCGCGCCGGCGGCCCATGGGCGCAGTTTCGAGATATGATCGGCAGCGTGTTCGGCAGCATCCGGGTTCCCGCGCCGGTCGGGGCGCTGGCGCTGATCGCGCTCGGCTTTTTCGGCGCGCGATTCAGCGGGGCCTGGAACACGGCGCTGCCGGGTATGGCGACGGCTGGGCTGGCGCCCGCGGAGGACGCGTTCGCCACCGTGCGCTCGGTGCGTCCGGACAACGACGGCCGGGTGCAGATCGCGTTCGACGAGACGCGGCGGCGGGTGGTTTCCGGACGCATGGACGATCAGACGATCCAGCGGCTGCTGTTGGCGGCGACGCACGAGGATAACGCTTCGGTGCGGGTCGAGTCCGTCGAGGTGCTGAAATCGCGCTGCAATTCCAATGAGGTGCGGGACGCGCTGCTCAACGCGGTGGCGCACGACCCCAACGAGGGCGTGCGGCTCAAAGCGCTCGAAGGACTGAAGCCGCTGGCGGGCGATCCGGAAGTGCGCAAGACGCTTTCCCAGGTGCTGCTGGCGGATAATAGCCCGGCGATCCGGTACCAGGCGGTGGATATGCTGGTGCAGCACCGCGACGATTCCGTGATCGGCATTCTGCAGGGGCTGGTGGGCCGCGAGGACAACAGCACGGTGCGGATGAGACTCGAAAAGGCGCTGCGGGAGATGAATGCGTCGGTGGGGACGTTCTAGGGATCGAAGCCATATGATCACCACAGAGACGCAGAGGGCACGGAGATCACGCAGAGGACATCTTTGGGTTACTTTGCGTTTCGTCAGTGTCCTCTGTATCTCTGCCGTTGGCATTTGCGCCCAATTGCAGCCGGCCTGCCGGGATGGGAAATGCGAAGCGACGATCAAGGGAAGCATCCCGGCGTGTTCGCGGCTGCGGATTGTGGCGCACGGGCCAGTGACGCTCGAAGGCGGCGTTTCGCCGCACCTCTCCTACACGGTGAAGCTCACGGTCAGCGCGCGCACC
Source organism: Bryobacteraceae bacterium (assembly GCA_035293845.1). Lineage (GTDB taxonomy): Bacteria > Acidobacteriota > Terriglobia > Bryobacterales > Bryobacteraceae > DATGMB01. Next base: position 37,972 of record DATGMB010000047.1, on the reverse strand, counting down.
GAGGTGGAAGCCCGGCGGCTGCTGCGGAATTACGCGCTGCGGATCCAGGCACTCGGACCATGGACCCTGCTGACGGCGCCGGGCGGCGCGGTAATGACGGCGGTGACGGTGCGAGCGCCGCGTCTTACTGCCGCACAGATCGCCACTTCGGACGGGCCGGTGCGGGCTTACGGCATCGCGGGGCCGCTTGGCGTCGATACGGGCGCGGGCGCGATCGCGGTGGATCGCATCGCGGGCAGTTGCAATCTTTCGACGGGCGGCGGCGATATCGAGGTCGGGCAGACCGGCGGCGACTTGAAATGCCACACCGGCGCGGGACGGATCACCGCGGCGATGGTGCACGGGGCGGCCATGCTTTCGAGTGAAGGCGGGGACATCGTGGCACAGGAAGCGGGCGGGCTGGTGCGCGCGGAAACGCGCGGGGGAGGCATTCGCATCGGTGCGGCCGGCGGTCCGGTTACCGCAGCGACCGGCGGCGGCGTCATCGACATCGGCCGGGCGGGCGGCCCCGTCACGATGCGCGGGATTGTCCCCTCCGCGCAAGTCGGCTCGGCGGCGGGGGTGCGGTGCGAGCTGGCGAGCGGCGGCATCCGCCTGGCGGCAATCGCCGGGCCGATGCGGGTTTCGACGGTGATGGGCAGCATCCTGGCGAACCTGACTGGAAGCCATCTGGCCGATTCCTACCTGGCCACCGCCAACGGTGACATCACGGTGCTGATCCCGTCTAACGTTGGTGTGACGATCCAGGCCGAAAATGCGATGGCGGATACGCTGCGGCGCATCATGTCCGATTTCGCGGCGGTGCAGCCGCGGCGGCAGGGGATGCGCGTGGTGGCGGCAGGCCCCATTAACGGGGGCGGCCCGCTATTGCAGATATCCGGCATGGGCGGAACAATATTCATCAAGAGGCAATGAACATGAGACTCCATTCGGCATGCGGCGCGGCCATTCTGGCGGCGGCCGCCATGCTCAACCCCGGCGCGTTTGCGCAGACACCGCGTCCGGGAGGCCACGCCGCGCAGATGGTCGGGCCGGCCAACACAGCGTATCTCGGCATCGGCGTCCGCGATATCGACCAGGACAGCGCCCGCAAGTTCAATCTGAAGGAAGTCCGCGGCAGCGAGGTGACCAGCGTGACGCCGGACAGCCCGGCGGCCAAGGCCGGCTTGAAGGAAGGCGATGTGGTGCTGGAATACAACGGCCAGCCCATCGAAGGCGGCGAGCAGTTGAGCCGCATGGTACGGGAAACGCCCATCGGGCGGCAGGTGAAGATCGGGGTGTGGCGGAACGGATCGATGCAAACGCTGACCGCGACGATCGAAGGACACCGGGCCGCGGGGCCGCAGGTGTTCACGTATAACGGACCGTGGCAGGGGCCCGATGCCGAGCAGCTTCGCAAGCTCGAGGAGCAGTTCCGCGGCTTCCAGTTCCCGGAGATGCCCGGAATGCCGGGCATGCAGGGCTTCCCGCTGAACGTGCAGACGCCGATGCTCGGAATTATGGGCGAGCCGCTGGGACAGGAAAAGCAACTGGCGGACTTTTTCGGTGTCGAGGATGGCGTACTGGTGAAATCGGTGAACCGGGATTCCGCGGCGGAAAAGGCCGGCATCAAGGCGGGCGACGTGATCGTGAAGGTAGACGACACCCATATTTCCACCTCGCGCGATATCACGATGGCCTTGCGCGCGGCGCACGGCAAGAAGACCGTGACGGTGGTCGTGGTGCGGAACAAGAAGGAGATGACGCTGCCTGTGATGGTCGAGAGCCCGGCGACCGGCGGCGGAATCGGGAGCCCGGTGCGGGCGCAGTTGCTGGCGCCGGAGCTGCTGGACCTGTTCGGACTGCACGAGTAGCTTGCGGGTAGGGCCGGCCATGGCCGGCCCCTACAGTTTCCTTCCAGTAATGGTGTAGTCGAGGCCGCCGAAAAAGGCCTCGCGGAAATCTTCGGGCAGCGAGCGGAGCGAGGGCATGCTCTCCACCGCCGGTGAAAGCTTCCGCACTTCGATATTCCCTACTCCGAATTCTTCGAGATAGAACGCGAGCAGAGGGTGCGGCACGGGGCGCTGGTGCGTCGGATCGAGATAAAAGTGCGTGGCGAAGATGGCCAGGCACTCCGGATTGGGCGTTTCGATGGCGATGACGCCTCCGGGCTTCAGGCGGCTGGCGGCCAGCCGGATCATTTCCGGGAGGCGCTCGGGCGGGATGTGCTCGACCACCTGCGCGCAGAAGATGCCGCCGAGAGATCCTTCGGGTAGCGCGGCGAGATAGTCGAACAGGTCGGCGACTTCGGCATCGAGGCCTTTCTGCCGGCACAGCGCGACGGACTCCTCGCTGCTATCGATGCCGCGCGCGGTGACGCCGAATTCGCGCATGCGTTCGAGGAATTCGCCGCGGCCGCAGCCGAGGTCCAGCACGTTGTTGCGGCCGGCGAAGAGCCGGTCGTAGATCGCCTGGGCGGTTTTGACGTACTCTTCGGAGCCGCGGAAGCGCTCGGCGAAGCGGCCGTAGTCGAAGGGCAGGGCACGCTGGTGGTTTGCGGCAGGCTCGGCCGGGGCAGACCGCACGCCTGCCCTGCCGGCGCCGATGACGGCGCGCTGGCGGATGGTTTTCAGCTCCGAATAGATCAGGCGCTCGTATTCCAGGCGGATGCGCTCGAGATCCGCCCAGAGGCGCTGCTGAATTTCCGCGCCGTGGCGATCGAGAGCGGCCATGTATTCGGCGTGCTGGCCGCGCATGGCTTCGCGGCAGCCCGTATCGAGGACGCTAACGCGGTGCTGAAAGGAGCTTTCGAGCTCGGCCACGCTGCGCAGAAAGCGGACCTCGTTCTGCTGGAGCTTGCTCTCCCATCCGGCGCGCCATTCGGCCCAGTGATCGCGGATGTCCTTCAGTTCCTCGGCTACCTCGATGCGATGGCCGAGATCGTTGAGGCTTTCGATGGCGGCATCGAGCGCCGCGACCACGTGGCGGTTGAACTCGACCTGCTCGCGTACGTGCCAATCGAGCACGCGGGCTACCAGGCGCTTCCAGCCCTGGACCAGCGAATTGACGAGGCCGCCGGGGCGAGGGTTCACCGTCCCGATGGCCGCCACCTTGCCGAGCGCGGCGTCGCGCGCATGCACCAGGGGCATGAGGTCGAGCTTGCGACTTCCATGGCCCGCGCCGACGCGCTCCCGCACCTCGCGCAGAATGGCAATCAGCTCAGCGCTTTCCACGCGACCCCTTCCGCGGCCGGTTCCAGGTGGCCGTGACCACCGTGCCGAGGCCGCCGCGCAGCGAGAAATCGCCGATTACCGTTGCGGTGACGGGATTGGCGGCTTTCACGACGTCGCGCAGCACGCGGTTGACGATGTTCTCCTGAAAGATGCCCAGGTTGCGGTAGGCGAGCAGGTACATCTTGTAGGATTTGAGCTCGAGGCAGTGGCGGTCCGGCACGTAGCGCAGCACGAGCTTGCCGAAATCGGGCAGACCGGTCTTGGGGCACACGGAAGTGAACTCGTCGGTAATGATTTCGATTTCGTAATCGGGATACTGGTTGGGCCAGGTCTCGATCTCGGGCAGGGGAGCATCGACGCCCGCCCTGGCGTGTTCCTCGGTGTATCCCAGGGCGGTTGCCCGGGCGAATTTGGTGTTTTTCATGCGAGAGCCTTCGCCAGCAGGTCCAGAAACAGCCCGACGTCCGCGACCACGCCGATGGCCTGGCCGGTGCCGCGGTCGCTGACCTTGGTGGCGACCGCCGGATTAATGTCGACGCAGACGATTTTGACCCAGCTTGGCAGCATGTTGCCGGTGGCGATCGAATGCAGCATGGAGCCGAGGCAGATCACCAGTCCCGCGCCTTTCAGGTGCGCGGCGTAGGCGTCCTGGGCGGCGTTCATATCGGTGATGGTGTCGGGCAGGGGACCGTCGTCGCGGAGGCTGCCGGCGAGGACGAAGGGCACATTGGCCTTGACGCATTCGTACAACACGCCGGAGGTCAGCCGCCCCGATTCCACCGCGGCCTTTACCGATCCGGCATGGAAAATGGCATTGATGGCGCGCATGTGATTGCGGTGGCCGTGCTCCTCCTGGCGCCCATCGGACAGGCGGACGCCGAGCGAGGTGCCGAACAGCGCCGCTTCGATATCGTGCACGCCGAGCGCGTTGCCGCTGAGCAGCGCCTGGACCCAGCCGCGGCGGATCAGCGCGGAAAGCCCGGTGACGCCGCCGGTGTGCACCACGACGGGTCCGGCGACGACCACGACTTTCTGGCCGTGCTCGATGGCATGGTGCGCCAGGGCGGCGGTCTGGCGTACGGCCGTCTCGACCTGGCGCTCGCTCGAGATACCGTTCGACATGAAGGCGAACTCCAGGCGGTCACGCTCCTTGGTTTCCGGGATGACGCGGATGCCGCGCAGGCCGGTGACGATGCGATCGCCAGCGCGCAGGTCGCGCAGGCGGCGGCAGACTGCCGAACCGTCCGGGTTGACGACGATCAGGGCGTCCATGCGCTGGTTTTCCACCTCGACCCATTTGCCGCGGGCCTTCACGTACGTGCGGTGGTTGGTGGTGGAGTAGAAATCTTCCGGCGCGCAGCGGTCGCGCTCGACGGCGCCCAGCGTGGCATCGCCGGTGTCGACGGGCGCGCAGCCGAGCTCGAGGAGCGTGTTGAGCAGGCCCTCGAGCGACGCGGCATCCGGGGTTTCGACCCGCAGCCGCAGGTACGATGGATCATTGTTGGTGCGGCCGATGCGGAACTGCTCGACTTCGAACCGGCCGTGGTGCTCCACGACCTGGTCGAAGATGTTTTCCATGATGTGGGAGTCGATCAGGTGGCCTTCGGCCTCGACCACTTCCTGAAATGGCATAGGTAAACTTCTATTGTACGTGGGGGCACGGGGAGGAAGTTGGGAGGCAGGAGGCAGGAGTCAGAAGTCAGGAGCTTGGGCATTGCCGGCTTGGCTCGGCAACTCCCAGCTCCTGGCTCCTAACTTTTAGATTCTTACTGGCTGTCGCGGCGCTTCAATGTCGGGCGATCGTCCGTATCGGTCTTGGTGCCGCTGCCATCGTGGGTGTCGATGGTGCCGCCGCTGCCGGGAGCGCGGCGGAGGCGTGGGCGGTTGGGATCTTCGGTATCGACCTTGCGGCGGTTGTGGAGCATCGCGAGGCGCGCCTTGACGTCGTTGAATTCGGAGGTGTTGACGACGTACTCGGGCTTGGGCTTGAGATCCTTCTGGATTTCGTCCTGGGCCTTCTTGATGCGGTCATCGGTCATGGGGTGGCTGGCGAAGAGCTTGCTGACCGAGCCGGGCTTCTTCTTCTCCATGGTCTGGATTTTTTCGAAGAAATCGACGAAGGAGGTGGGATCGTAGCCGGCCTTGTACATGTACTGGAGGCCGAGGAAATCGGCTTCCGCCTCCATGGAGCGGGAGAACTTGAGGAAGCCCATAGGGATCAGGAGATTGGCGCCCTGCATCGCGCCGTAGCCAGCCATGGTGTAGGGGACGACGATGGAGGCCGCGATCATGCCGATCTGTGCGAGTTCGCCCTTGGTGGCCTGCCGGGTGCCGTGGCGGGCGGCGACGTGCGCGATCTCATGCGCCATGACGCCGGCGAGCTCGGCTTCGCAATCGGCCTTGAGGATCAGACCGGAATTGACGAAGAAGAAGCCGCCGGGGAGCGCGAAGGCGTTCACCTCTTCGGTGTCGAGGACCTTAATGGTGAAGGGCACCTTGGCGTCGGAGTTCCGGACGAGATTTTGGCCGACGCGGTTGACGTACTCGGCGATGACCGGGTCGTCGATCACTTTGGACTGGCGTTCGACTTCCTGGGCGAGCTGCTTGCCGAGGGCAATTTCCTTTTCGAGGGAGTAGAAATTGATACCGCTGCCGACATCCCGATTGCCGATCGCATCGGGATCATCCTTCTTGTTCTTGTCTCCGGCGAAGGCACCCGGAGCGACAAGGCTGAGTGCGGCCAGAACCGCCACAGGCACTACAGAGGGACGTCTCATTTCGGAAACTCCTGATAGCTACACTATACGCTCTTTTGAAAGCGGGGCGTAGCTCTACAGGTTAAACGGGGCGCGGGACTGCGAGGTTTCCGTAAACCGGTTGTTTTTTAATAGAGGCCGAGGCTGATGACGTTGCCCGCGGGATCGACCAGGACATCGAGGTGCCGGTCGATGTAGGAGTAGAATTTGCGGCCGTTGCGGGCTCCCGTGGATTGCACACGGGCGCCCCAGGTTCGGCGGCAGTCTTGCCAGCTCAGTTTCCACGGGTAGACGAATACCGTGCGGAGGAGGCCGGTGTCCTTGGAGAAATCGAGTTCGATTTGGCGGTAGCGGCCGGTGGGGTCGGAATAGGCGAGGATCTCGCCGTTGGCGGTATGGTCGTCGTCGAAGGCAGGACGCCGGTGGAGGGGTTCGCCGAAGAGGTTATAGGCGTCGCTGGCCGTCCAGGCGCCGATCAGTTTCTGGCAGAAGAAGCCGCTATCCCGCTCGAATTCGGCCGGAAGAATGGGATGCGGAGCCCGGCGGAGGAGCGGACGGTGGTCGTCGGGCGAGGGCGCCGGGGCGGCGCCGGGGCGGACCGAGGCCTGCGGTCCGGGCGCAGTTTCGGGGCGGGTGGGGGTGGCCCCGCCGGGCAGCGTGACGACCAGGCTATCGGCCGGCTCGGAGCCGGCGAGGACGGGGATATGGATACCGCCGGGATCGGGTTCGGCGCGGTCGGCGCTGGATACTCCCTGAGCTGCCGCCGTGGCGGCACAGAAAGCAGAAACGATCAGGAACCGGTTCATGGCTGCCCCCTCGGCAATTAATGTACCCAAGGCGCAGCTCCGCTAGAACCCTGAATTTGGGCAACAACACGGCGTTACCGGAAGTTTACCCGTCTCGGGTTTACCGGTCCCGGGTTTACCCGATCCCCGTTAGCTGTCTTTAAGGCAGGCCATGGGCCTGCGCCGCCATCAGAACTGGCGCTCGCCGGCGGTCAGCGTGCGTTGCTCATCCAGCTTGGGCCATACGTTCTGGCCGGTGTTGGCCTGCAGGTGCTCCCGGAGGGCGTCGGCATAGACCTGGATGCCCTTGCGCGAATAGCGAAGGAAACCCTTCTGGCGCAAATGGTTCATCTGGAAGGTCACGATTTCGCGCGAGGTGCCGACGTATTCGGAGATGACCTGGTGGGTCAGCGGCGGAATCTTGATGGACCCATCCTCGGTGCGGGTCCCGAGGCGATCGGCGAAGCGCAGGAGCGAGCGGACGACGCGCTCCGGCGTCTTGTCGAGGGCGAAGCTTTGCAGCCGCTCCTCGTAATCGAGGCCGCGCTTGACGAGCATCTGGAGGAGGGCGATGCCGAGGCGAGGCTGGCGCTCGACCTGCTCCTCAATTTCGGCGTTGGTCCAGGACATCAGGGTAACGTTGTCGAGGGCCATGGCGCGCTCGGAGTACTGAGCAGTACCCAGGAGCGAACTTTCGCCGAAGAAGTCATCGGTAGTAAAGATGTCCACAACGGTTTGCGTTCCGTCGTCGAGCGGAATGGTCACTTTGACCCTTCCCTGTACTACCAAGTGGAGCCCTTTGGAGGGCTGGTGTTCGTCAAAGATGATCTGGCCTTTGCGGTAGTCAGTAACGCCCTTGCGCGGCAGATACATGAGAGCATCTTCCATCTCACGCGGGGCACTGAGTTTAGCGCCGTTTGGCATGTGGTTCTCCCTAAAACGCGAACGTCGCTACACGGCCGGGTCCGGATCCCCTCCTGTTAAGACGACGGTTGTTGCGGCGCGAGCAATGGAGCGTCCGGACGGTGCCAGGCGTTCCCTACATGAACTGAGGACTTGTGCCGTCGAAAGCGGTGCGATTCAACGTCTATAACCATAGGTTACGCCAGAATCACAACAGAACGCACGTTTTGGAGTATTGGGTTTCGGATGAAAATGGACACTCGGAGTGGGCCGGACGGATGGCGGAAGCCAGTGGGAGTCGAACCCACCCGCGGCACAAGTACCGCACAACGGGTTTGAAGCCCGCACCCGGCGCCGGCCAAGAATGGCTTCCAAAGGGGATTGTAGCAGACGGATTGCGCTAACCTGCTAGAAACGCTAAACTGGAGCGAAAGCAGGGCGAGCACAGGGGCGCCTGCGCGAGAATTCCCCGGTCGTCTAATGGTAGGACAGCGGCCTTTGGAGCCGTGAATCGTGGTTCGAATCCATGCCGGGGAGCCAACAACCCTTCCGATAACTGAAGCGCCCGTAAATTCTTGACTGCTCGGCCTCTACGCTGCCGCGCCCGTTTCCGCAACATAACGCGAATACTTGCGCTTGGCGGCGCGTCTCCGTTTGGAAACCGCCTCTTTCGGGGATCGCGGTGAACCGTTACGGTTCGGCCCGAACCCCACGTTTTCGGCCTCGAATTCTCCGTTGTCTCTTCTTGACGCCCCCAAAAACTTGACAGCTTTTTTCACTCCGGACCCCAGCTTTAAACTTGCGAACTCCAGGCGTATATATCCAGTAGGGAGCGGATTTTGAATCGGCTCCCGAAACCACCAGACAGCGGGATGGCCGCCAGGCGGAACTCCATGTGGGTGTCGGGTTCCGCCGGCCGTCGCGCGCCTTCCGGGCCCACGCCCATTTGAGTATCGCCCGCAGCGGCCAGCCGCGGGAGAAGGTCCGTTGATCGAAGAGACAATCGCCCAGCTTGCCAGCCTCCTTGCCGCCGCGTACGAGCGCTACCGGCGCATCGTGCGCGTCGAGGAAGGCGCAGAAGATGGCCCGGAGACCGGCCTTGATACCGGGGACCAGCCGAGCCCTCATGACAGTAGGTTGACGCCATGAAGACTGCGGAGAACCGGATTATCGATCTCGATGCCGAGCTGGCCGCCCTGGAACGGATGAACGTCCGGAAGCTGCGCCAGCGGCACCTGGACCTGTTCGGCGAAACGCCGCATTCGTTTCACCGGCAGTTCCTGGTGCGGCAGATCGCCTGGCGATTGCAGGCGAAGCTGGAAGGCGGGCTGGACGAGGAGACGCGCCAGTATGCGATCGCCATCGCGCGCGATTGCGCGCACGCCGCGCGCATCGAGCAGAACGCCCTGCGTCGGCAGAACGGCATTTCGCCCGAGGCGCGTGCCGCAGGGAAGATTCACTCCCACCGCGATACTCGTCTGCCGATGCCAGGGAGTCTCCTGGTTCGGGAGATTGAAGGCGAGACGCACGTCGTGAAAATCCTCCGCGATGGTTTCGATTATGGCGGCCGTGTGTTCCGGTCATTGAGCGCCATCGCACAGGAGATCACGGGCACGAAGTGGAACGGATTCAGATTCTTTGGGTTGGCGAAGGAGGAAGGCTGTGCGACGCGCACGGGCAATCAACGGAAATAGCCGCGCCGCTGTGGTTCCGGCGGTTCGGTGTGCGATCTATACGAGGAAGTCCACCGAGGAGGGCCTCGAGCAGGCGTTCAACACGCTCGACGCCCAGCGCGATGCCGCCGAGGCGTACATCCGCAGCCAGCAGGAGGAAGGGTGGATCACTCTGCCGGCGCACTATGACGACGGCGGCTACACCGGCGCCAATATGGACCGGCCCGCGATGAAGCGCCTCCTGGCCGACGTGGAATCGGGCGCGGTGAATTGCGTGGTGGTCTACAAGGTCGATCGGCTGACGCGGTCGCTGCTGGACTTCGCCCGCATTATGGAGATCCTGGACGAGCATGGTGCGACGTTTGTTTCTGTCACCCAGCAGTTCAATACCACCACCTCGCTCGGGCGCCTCACACTGAATATCCTCCTCAGCTTCGCCCAATTCGAACGGGAAATGATCGCGGAGCGGACGCGCGACAAGATGTCGGCCGCCAGGAGGAAGGGCAAGTGGGTGGGCGGCAATCCCGTGCTGGGCTACGACGTGAGCCCACAGGGCGGCGCGCTGGTCGTCAACGAGGCAGAGGCGGAACGCGTGCGGACGATCTTCGATCTATACCTGGAGTATGGCTCCCTGATCCCGGTGATCGATGAACTGGACCGGCGCGGATGGAGCATGAAGGAATGGCGGACCCGCAAAGGCCACATGGCTGGCGGCAAGGCGTTCACGAAGAACCGGCTCTATAACCTCCTGACCAACGTGAGCTACACGGGCAAGGTCGCCCACCAAGGTCAAATCTACCCGGGCGAGCAAGGCCAGATCGTGGATCTCGATCTCTGGAACCGCGTGCAGGAACGCCTGAAGGCGAACGGCCAGTCCGGCAGCCGCGAGATCCGCAATAAGTACGGCGCGTTGCTGAAGGGCATCCTGGTTTGCGACACGTGTGATGCCGGGATGGTCCACACCTACACGAAGAAGTCGGCCAACAGGCTGTATCGGTATTACGTGTGCGTGAAGGCCCACCAGCGCGGATGGAACAAGTGCGAGACGCGCTCCATCCCGGCGCCCGAAATTGAGCAGTCGGTGGTGGACCAGATCCGCAGCATTGGGGGGAACCCGGCGTTACTGAACGAGGTGGTTCGCCAGTGGGAGGAGCAGCGCGAGATGCACACCAGCGCCTTGGAGCGGGAGCGGCGGTTCATCGAGCGGGATCTGAAGCAGCTGGCGGCGGAAATGCCAGACGTCGTGAACGGCGGTGGTGCGACCGGGCGCCTGGCTGAGGTGGCAGAACGGACCGAATGCCTGGGTCGACGCTCGGCCGAGATCCGGGCACATCTGGCGGCACTCGATGCCGACCCACTCTCTCGCGCCGATCTGGAGCGGGCGCTCCGGGATTTTGATGGCGTGTGGCAGCAGATGGCGCCGAGGGAACAGGAGCAGTTCGTGAAGCTGGTGGTCAAGCAGGTCCGCTACAACGGCAAGACGGGTGTGGTCGCCGTGGATTTCCACTCCGCCGAGATCCGGCGGCTGTGCATCAACGGCGGTGCTACCCGGTGAAGGAGGACAAATGCAAACAAGATCGCCGGAAATGGTCCGAGTTCAATTCGTATTGAGGCGCACGGCGGCGCCGCCGGCGGGCGACGCACTCGTGGCGCAGCCCGCCGTCCAGCGCGGGCGGTTGCCGCGGATCACGCAGCTCCTCGCGCAGGCCATCCTGTATGAGGACATGCTCCGGCGGGGCGTGGGCAACGATTTCGCCGACCTCGCACGGCTGGCGGGCCTGAGCCGCGAGAGGATCGGCCAGCTCGCCCGGCTGCTGTGGCTCGCACCGGATATCCAACGCGAGGTGCTGTCGCTGCCGAGAACGCCGTCGGGCCGCTTCCCCGTGGGCGAGCCCGCGCTGCGGAAGGTCGCCTCGCGGTTGCGTTGGAGCGAACAGCGGCAGATGTGGGCCGCCGCCACGGGAAACTCAAACGGAGCGCGTCTCTGAACGTGGGCCCGCGGAACGAACGGCTCTGACTCTGGCAATCAGTTTGAGCCGCACTGTCTCAGCATTGCGGCGGCGATCCCACTGGTCTGACGACTGCTGGCGCATGGCAGCACAATATTCGCGATAGGAGTCGTACCAGGCATCGAGCAAACCCAGGAGGTCCGGCGCCTTGCTGCGGATCGCCGCCCGAAGGTCCTCTTCCATCCTGGGCACGAAATCCCAGACGCCCATCTCATGAGCCACGGTGGCTGTTGCCTGTAGGCGATACCACTCAAGTTCCTTTTCGGAATAAACCGGGAGCTCGGGCATGGCCGCGCTGCTTTGCTGTTCCATATCGACTCATGGTAACGCTCAAGTGAGCTGTTCCTAGTGTCCGACGGGAAGGGGTCGCCGGGCGCGACACGAATCCGAAGAGCCGCATCGCCGCGAATGCCGATTGCTATACTCGGTAAAGCATTTTGATCATCTTCGATGGACCGTCCCGATTCATTTCCTGATCGCTACAATCTGAGGCAGGCACAGCCAGTGACGATCCGAGAGGATGCCCCTGGCAGCATTCGCCACGGTGTCTTCTGTATCGTGTCGGCCGTCGGCATAAAGCCGTTTCAGCTTCGGCGCCTCCTCTGTAAACGGCTGCTCGTGAGAGAGAACACGCAGATCGTCGAAGATCACCGAATCCTGGCAGAAGTTGATCAGATGCTCGCTGACTGCATCTGGTATCACGTTTACGGCTTCGTTGAGGACGTCTCCGCCGAGCTCGCCGCCAGGTCATCGCTACAGGCGCAAGAGTACTCGACGCGGATCAACACCTACTTCAGCGAGAGCGGCGTCGGCTGGGAATTGCAGGATGGCGTTCTGCGGGTGCGTGGCGGCGCGGGTTTGGACCAGGCGCTGAAAAACGCGTTGGATGCCCTCGACCGCAGCGCCCGCCAGACGGCACAGGGAGAGTTACAGGAGGCCATCAAGGACATTTCGCGTGTGCCGGAAGCCGAAGTTACCGGTGCGGTACAGCACGCGATTGCCGCACTGGAATGTGTGGCGAGGGATCTGGTCGGCGATCCCCAGATCACTCTCGGGAAGCTGGTCAAGCGCTATCCGGATCTGATGCCAACTACCCTGGCGACAGTCGTGGATAAAGCGTACGGATTCGCTTCCAACGAAGCGCGGCACCTGGTTGAGGGGAAGAAGATCGATTTCTGCGAAGCTGAGCTGATGGTCAGCCTGTCCGCTGCCATGATCACGTATCTCTTGCGCCTGGAGCACCGCGCCGGACTGTCTTAACTTCGTGGTCCGCGCCGTGGCGGGCGCCGTGATTCCAAATCGAGCCCAAGGGCGCGCAGCAGCTTTCTGTGGGCACCTTCGACGCGTCCGAGACTGTCGCGGATCTCGAATAGGGCCGATTTGATTGCCGGGTCGGGCTGGCGCTCGCTGCGCTCAAACAGCTGGTCCTGTTGGGCGGGAGCAGCCATGTCCGTACTGGCCCAGCGCACCAGCGTGCTAATGCAGGGTGCAATTTCCACATGTACAGCGCTGCTGCTGGCTGTAAAGAAAAGGGGACGCCCAGCACGCGCCGCCACCAGCTCTAGTTCCGGAAGTGCTATATCTGCCCGTGGACGGTCGAGAACTGATGCGTCCGCCATAATGTCCCGCAATAGTCGGCGGCCAAGGCCGTTGAACGCATCCCTCACCGCCGACGCTGGCGTCAAGCCCGCGAACAAGCCGTACCAGAGCAGCGTTCGGCGCGGATCGCGTGCGCTCCGAAGAACGAGGTTCACATGTTCAAAAGAACCTGGCGCAATCGCGTCAGCCAGATACCCGCATATGAACGCGTAGATCTCTTGGGCCGAGCTCGATTCCGGCCACTGACGCGCGATGGCTTCCCAGGCCACAACGCGGTCTTCGCGCGAGCTCTTGCGCGGTACTTGGCTTTGGGATAAGCCACCTTGGACGAGCAGGTGCGACCACAGGTCTTCACGAATGTTGCCATCCGTGAAAACTTGCCGGGCAGCCTCGATCATGCGGCGCTGGCCACTCTCCTCGGGCCCGATCGAGCCGCCAGCCGCGATGATCGCAACGATGCTCCATGGCAACGTGAGATCCCGCGAATCGAAGGGCAGCCGGGGCTGTCGCATCAGATTGCGCGCGGACCGCCAGCGCTCGAACAGCCGATCACGGGGATCCGATGCACCCCAGAGAGCGAGGTCGCGCGCTCTACTGAAAGAATACGTGTTACCGAATGCCACTCCCGGTAGTGAACTCAGATCCCGATCACCTTCAAGATGCGTGATTGTTTCCGCCAGAACCAATGACGCACACACATTTTGGAGCCGCCCTAACCACCGTATCGGCTCCGGTCGAAAATATCGGCGTGTTTCCGGCTCTTCAAGGACGCGAACCAATGCAGTCAACGGCCGGTATTCCGCCAAATAAGTGGAGGTCCACGCCAGGAAGTCTCGCGTTCCGCGCTCCGGCAGTACAATCACTGAGGGAAGCATCGGTCGCTCGTGAGGATCGACCGGCCAGACGAGCATGAGTTCCGAACGTAAACGCGGTAACTCGTCCACGCGTTCGAAGGCGGGGCCATCCAGAGCCGCCAACTGCCGCTCAGCTTGTACAATCCCGAGAAACTCAGTGCGCGTCGCCTGGGAAATCCACATTATGTTGCCTTCGGAAAGAGGTCCGAGAGTTCGAATTCGGGAGCCGGCCCTTCGATGGAGCTGAGTGCGGAAGCGAGGTAGCCTGGCGGTTCCGCACTATAGTACAGCGACAAAGCAGTCTTCGTCCTGGTCACCGCCGTGAACACGAGATTGCGATTTTGAGCAAACTTCTTGAAGTACTCACAGCCTAACAGGTGGGTGGCCCGGAATTCGAGTCCCTTAGCCGCATGAGCTGTGCAGATGCAGATTGGCTTGTCCGGAGCAAAGGAAATCGTTTCGCCCGCCCCCTGGACGACACAGCGCTGGCCAAGCGCCGAGCTCGACAGTTCTTGCCAGATAGCATCCATCTCCTCCCGGCGTGGCGTGAGCACGCCGATGAACTCATCCGGATAGGCAGCGAGCTGCGCGGGGAGGCGCTTCAGCACGCGTTCGATCTGTTCCGCCAAGTCGACGCAGTGAGCATGCTCGACTGATGATTCCTGTCCTTCCTCGTTATACCGGCAGGTCTTGATCAACGGCTCGTAAGCCGCTGTATCCTTGGCCAGGGCATCCGCCAATTCGCAGATCCGCCGGCCGTTTCGATAGTGGAAGCGGAGACGCTCGACTTTTGGGATAAGTTTCTCAAGTGCAGGAACGGGATTCTCCCCGGCGTAGATCTGTTGCCGAGAATCCGCAACGGCGAAGATCTTCTTTCCCAGCCGTTTAAAAAGCTTGATCTCCTCGACCGTGTAATCCTGGGCCTCGTCGATCAGGATCGCATCGTAGATGCCCGACAGTCCACGACCGTCAACAAGATTTGTGATCTGCTCCGTGAAAAATGCTCTTTGGGCCTCGAAGGTATCCGGTGGGATTTTTCTGATTCCGTACGAATACAGAAGGTCCTGCTGCCAACGTCGGTGCGTCACGATCCGATCAGTTGGAAACTCATACTCCCTCGACCCGCCGACGATGAATTCCTGCAACGTCCTGGTGAAGACGACAACCAGAATGTTCTTCTCTCCCCTTTTGTACAGGTACTTGCCTCGAAGGAGTAGCAGGTTGGTCTTCCCGGAACCGGCCGGCCCCAGGAGCAGGTAGTCCCCATCACCGGGCAGCGCGATGACCCTCTTCTGGTCCTCGTCGAGCTCATTAATATCGACCCACCACGTGCGCTTCATCGCTCTCGAATTCGTTTGGGCAGGTTGACGCTACGCCATGCTGCCCTTGGGAAAGGCCACATGCAATAGCGAATCACCTTTGACCGGTAAACAGTTCATTTTACGAAATTTCTGCAGCACGGGCCAATCCGGCGACGGAGATGTCGGAGGTGCAGCAGCGGAGATGCTGGCGAACACTACAGCGGAGCGCGGGGACTATTAGGGTCATCGTTGATGTGCCAGGCCGTCGAGCGAGGAGCAATAGCTGCGGAGGAGCTGAGGATCGCGACGCGGGCATCCATGGCATGGCCCCGTTAACCTGCGCGGCTGCGGAGAAGGCAGTTTTGCCCAAAATCAAAACTGAGAGAAAATGTAGTTCGGGAAGCCGTTGATTGGATCGGATCTGTGCAGCGAAATGCGACGACCATGCGTCGCTGAATCGAACCCGTTCGGTATCGGCTCCCAGTGGAGGACCTGATTCCACGCCGCATTATCGAGCCACCTAGGCCGTCTCCGGGGCTGCCCGCCCGAAGCACGCCTGCCCAGTCCGAACCGGCTGGGACCCCGAAACTGCAGGAGCATCTTTTTATCAGTTACGCGTGGGAGAACTGCGCCCTCGCCGATTGGCTGGTTCGGCAACTGACGGCGCACGGGTACCGCGTCTGGTGCGACCGCTTCGAGATGCTCGGAGGCGAGCCGTTCCCGAAGATCATCGATGAGGCAATCAAGACCCGCACTTTTCGGCTCATTGCCTTGCTCTCGCGATATTCGCTCAATAAGCCGAATCCCCGAAAGGAGCGGACACTCGCCTTGAGCCTCTCCCGAGAGCGCGGGATCGATTTTATGATTCCACTCAACGTGGATGGTCTGAAAGCCTCGGAGCTGCCCTGGGACTATTCGGATTTGACATACATCCCGTTCGAGAACTGGTGGACGGGCCTGGAACAACTCCTTGCCAAGCTCACGAAGCTCGGCGCGCCACGCCCCATAACCGTCGACGACGGCCGCGCGATTGCCGCCGCCACGTTCCTGCCGCAGCGTGTCATGGTTAACCGACCGGAAGCACTCAGGACAAACTGCTTCTCGTTCGAGCGAATTCCCGAGCGGCTGTACGTCATCGAATGGAATCAGGGTGTGCCAGCCGATCTGGACGGTTTGAAACCCGTATGGTCGCACTACGACCTGCCCAATCGCCGGATAGTGGCGTTCTCCCTGCCGCCTCAAAGCGTGCAGGCGGCGGCGTATACAGAAATAGCTTCTGTCGAATGGCGAACGGCCGGAATGATCGAGGGCGTGAATTGCCGGAATATCGTATCGAATCTGCTGTGGCAGGCAATTGTTCGCACGCTCGTGAGCCGAGGGCTACGGCGCGACAGCGACAGCGGCGCGTTCTATTTTCCGCGCGGCGTTCTTCCGAAGAACAAAATCAAATTCTTCGGCCGCCGTGGCCGTAAGACGTGGGTGGCAGTGGTCGGCGAAAAGACGTTCCGCGGGAAGCCGTACCGCTACCACCTGGCCCCAGATTTTGTCATCAGGCAGGATTTGGGAGCGGATTTCATGGCCCAACTCAGAATTCGCGTTTTGCTCACCGATGCCAAGAGCAAACGCCTGAGCACTGCGGCTCTCATTCCCCGGCGCAAGCATCTTGCCGCCTCGTGGTTCAACCGGCATTGGCTGAGCCGAGTCCTGGCGATCGCCGGGTTCTTGGCGAAGGGTCGAAAGAGCATCGTCTTGCTCGACCGCAACGATCCAGTGGTGCTTTCGGCGACGCCAATCAGCGGGAACGTGCCTGTATCGATTGATGAAGCTGCACTCGCGGCATTACGGCAGCAGATTGCGGCGAGCACGCCAGGCTGGGACGAGGAAGCCGAGGGAGAGGACGGCGCATGACGAACGTGGCGACCGGGGCCGAAATCAAACTCTTACCCGAACCGGAGTTGGAATTCCGCTACGGGCAGCGCACGCATGATCCGCATGCCGGACTTGCGCTGTTTGGGCCCCATTCGGCCGGTACGGGCACTCACCCCCGCAGCATCGTCTATGGCGTCATCGGTGCGCCAGAAGGTGCGGACGCGTTCCAGCAATGGTCGCGGCGTATGCAGGACGCTATCGTCGAGCCTCTTTTGCCAAAACGAAAGATGGGGCGCACGATTCCACCCGACGACCGAAAGTTGTACCTGCTGTGGCCGCCATTCCCCGGCTTTGAAGGGGCATTCGCCTCGGAATGGCCGGTTCCGGGCGGCTGGCGGCACGAACTGGACCGCGACAAGCTGCTCGCTTTGGCGCGGCAAAAGGATCCTAACACGCGCGCCTACGATGTCGTCAGCACGTACTGTGACGCGATCTCGCTGATAAAGAAACGCGACGAAGCTTTTCACGTCCTGGTCTGCGTGATCCCAGAAGAGGTGTACCAGAACTGCCGGCCCCAGTCCCACGTGAAGGCAACAGGCAGCGGCACTGAAAAGCCGCCATCGCTAGAAGCCCTGAGCCTGTCGGTGGATTTCCGGCGGCAGCTGAAGGCCCGAGCCATGGAATTCGGTGTGCCGGTGCAGATCGTCAGGGAAACAACATTGCGAATCGGACCGCCGCGGAAAGGCAACAATCGCGGTCTGACGGCGGAATCTGATCGCGCCTGGAATCTCGGGAACACGCTGTATTACAAGGCTGGCGGGAAGCCGTGGCGCCTCTCGACCGCACGCAAGGGCGTCTGTTATATCGGGTTGGCGTTCCGCCGGGCCGGCGGTGCCGATCGGCGGACTGCCTGCTGCGCCGCGCAGATGTTCCTCGATACCGGCGATGGCATTGTCTTTAAGGGTGAGTTTGGCCCGTGGTTTTCACCTGAGGAGAAGCAGTGCCACCTCGACCGGCAGAGCGCCAGAAACCTGCTGACCGGCGCGCTCGCGACGTACTCCGAACAAGGTGGCGAGAAACTGACCGAGATTTTCCTGCATAGCCGGTCAACAATCAACGCCGACGAATTTGCGGGCTACCAGGATGCTTGTCCTGCTGGAGTCAAACTGGTGGCCGTCCGGGTCCGGAGCGATTTCAGCACCAAGATGTTTCGTGCGGGAGAGTGGCCGGTCGTTCGCGGCACGTTTTGGAAATTGAGCGATCGCAGCGCCTATTTGTGGGCGAGCGGCTTTAAGCCATCGCTGTTGACGTACGACGGTTGGGAAGTGCCAACACCGTTGCGCATCGACATTGAGCACGGCGAGGCTGATATCGAGCAAGTGGCGGCAGACATCTTCGGGCTTACCAAACTTAATTACAACACCTGCAAGCTCGGTGACTCCCTACCCGTCACAGTGGGCTTCTCGGATGCGGTCGGGGAGATCCTTATTGCGAACCCGACGGTAAAAGCCACGAGCCCGAGTTTCAAGTTCTACATTTGACTTGTGTGCTGGCGGCGCGTGCAGATCGTCAGCATCCCACGTTTCGGTCCGCTCCGATCAGCAGGGAACATCTACAGCCGAAGTGCAGCGGGAAGCGAGTCCACTCGGCGAGCGGTTTCGACTCGCCGTGCGCCTCCAGGCAAGTGCGGCAGGTGAGGACATCGCGGACGTTGTGCAACCTGAACGGCTCTCGGGCGAGGTGCTTGCCCTCGTACTCGCGGTTCGTCGGCGCCAGGGCGGCCGTGAGGTACGTGGCGACCACGAGATTGGCAACCGAAAAAGCGAAAGCCATCCGCTCGTGTAGTGGTCCGACGTCTAAACCCGTGAGTACGCCATTTGCCGGCACAAAGTAAACCACGGAATCGAGATCGATCGCGGCGATGGCACGCTCACGGATGCCGCTTTGAGCCAGGAGGAACTCAACCGCCAGGTGCTTCTTGCGCGATTTGGAGGGGATCATCCCGACGGATAGAGCCTGCATTTC
Source organism: Bryobacteraceae bacterium (assembly GCA_035293845.1). GTDB lineage: Bacteria > Acidobacteriota > Terriglobia > Bryobacterales > Bryobacteraceae > DATGMB01. Next base: position 18,986 of record DATGMB010000047.1, on the reverse strand, counting down.
CTTCAGGGTGAAGGCATGAAGAAGCGCCTCTGTCGGAATGGCAGCGATTTCGCTGCCGGGAATCGCCAGGCCCGCCTTGATCAAGGCGTCGAAGCCTCGGCGTTTCCGGTGATCGACGGGAACCGTATTGACGGTGGCCGGCCCCGTGGCGAGATATCGCCTGAGATTTCCATAGCCAAATTTTCGTATCACCGCAAGCTCTGTGGCATCGGATGGGTAATCGCCGTGGATCAAGCCCCCAAAGTCGTCGCAGCATCCGTCGAGAGATTCCAGGGCTTCCAATTCAATCTCGTCATCTCCCTCGATGCAGTCTGTCTTTTTCGATCGCACCGCTGCGAGCGTCGATTGAAAAACTCGGCGTTGCCCACACAGATAAGCTTCAAACTCCCGGAACCGCGCGCCGCGCTCAACCATAAGGCCGGCGACTGCTTCCGAAACATCCTCGGCGTGGTGGTCCACCAGGCCGTACATCGCCTCACGGACCTGCCGGGCCGTCTTCTCGTCAGTGCCGATCACGGTCAGCGGAAACGATGTGCTGGGGTTAATGCACCAGCCTTCCCGCTCCGCGGTCCAGGTGACGCCTCCGGTTTTTCGCACCTCCCGAATCGCAAGCGGATTGTCGCCGGAAGTGGCGGGCGCATATGCAGAGAGGATGCCCGGCCGGCGTGGAACATCCATGTCGGCGCTTGCGACGTGCGGCTCCGGAGCGGGAGTCGCAGGCTGCGTTTCGGTTTCAGGAATGTGTTCAATCAGCCGGCTGCTTTGACGATCGGATGACGCCGACTCGGAACGGCCCAGCACGCGAGAGATGAGCCCCTTTAACATGCGAGCCATTATAGTAACGCCTCACAAGAATCGCAGCCGGGACGGCCACCATCTCGGCACGCGCGCCTACAGGAGCTCGAAAATGAGCACTCTCGTAGACCCTTGTTTCGCCCCGGACGACTCGACCAGGCGAATCCTGTTGTCTTCCAGGAAGGCACGCGTCTGCAAGGCCGAGATCACGGCCGGATATCTTTGCGTCAATCCCAGGCGCCGGTGGATCTCCCTTACCCGGACCGTAACACGCTTCTCTTTCTTCTCACGCGCCGGTCGCACATACTCCGTCGTGACAAAAGTTCTAATCTGGCTCGCTAGACGGCCGCCGGTATTATTCAGAAACTCCACGTCCAGAGAATGAACGAATCGCGCCTGGAGCACCGGTACGAGATCCTTGTCGCTCGGCGGCAGGCTGTTTTCGATGAGCGAGTCCATGGCGCGATCCAGCACCGTTTCGGCCGACTGCTGAAGCAAGAACGTGAGCACGAACAGCTTCGCCCTCGCCTGCGGCGACAAGTTGAGTTTCGGCACATCAGGCGTCGGGAAGACGGTTGGCGGTATAGAGGACATGGCATGTCTCCGGAATGCGAATGGCGCTAGCAGTTAGGGACGAGAGTTCCGGCAGCTTGCGCGGCGGCGAATCATTGGGAATCCGCCGTGAAGTTAACGCGACAACATTAGTCCGGTGACGATGAGCGTCATTGAAGCATCGCCTGCGAAGTGCTAGGCAGTTACTTCGATGCATATATCAAGTCGCTCTGAATCCACGAGAGCAAAGCGGCCACACGGGATTGAGCGCCCCGAGAGCAGCGTACCTGGGAGGATCACTTCTGTACTCTTATAGCATTTTGCGATGTGCAAGACACTTTTTCGTACGACCAAAAAGTACGCCCTGTCTGGTTCAGTACTTCTAGTGCTTTCGGTTGCCTGCCGTATTGCAGCGTTGTAACAGAGCCCCAGCCGCCATTACACGTGCCGCTCGCCAACGCGATCCGTCGGCGTGATCACTGGTCAGGCACTCGCACCGGTTCCCCCGCATTTGCGGGTAAACGATCAATGGCAAAGGATATTAAACCAATACTTTCCAATACGCTATAGCATATACAATTCATATCAGATATGCTGAGCTTTCCTTCAGGACTTCGGGATCTGAATTTCCTACAAACCCTGCAAGGACGCGGTGAAAAATCCCACTGAGTTCCCGTCCGGTTATGTTGCCGAAGCGGGTGCGCCGGTGAGGCTGCCGGCGAGGTCTTCGGTGGACGGGAGGACTTGATGTCGGCACCAGCGTGCGCCATTCGGCCGGATTGCTTGCGGGTGGTTGTGGGGAGCTACCAGGTCGTCGATCGAGGGAAGACCGTGGCCCTCGCGGACCTGCCCACCGACTTCACCCCGCTCGAAAAGGACTTGGCCGCCGCGTTCCCTGCCAAGATGCATGGCGGGTGCCGCATCCTCCGGAGCGATTCCGGTAGCGAAGCCCGGTTCGAGATTCAGCCGAATGCGCCATGCAGCCGCGATCCCGCCTGTTGGAGCGGCGGCCCGGTGTGCGCCGTCTGCCGTAGGGAAAACACCGCCACCGTCATTTACGACGAGATTCAAAACGAGCTGCGGATCTCTGCGGCCAGTCTTGCCGAACGCCAGGAACACTGCCGGTTGTTCGGCCGCCATCTATTCGGTGACGAGCGGAGATTCGGGTTTTGCCCGAAATACACTCTGGATCCGCTTCGCAGGCATGGCGCAGCGAGGGCGCTGATGTGCCACGATGTTGCCGGCATTAAGGCGGTCCGCCTGCGCGAACTCGAGCGGAGTGGCGGCGGTCCCTTCCACCCCATCGAAGTCTTCCGGGCTGACGACGTTTCCGAAGAGCTGCGCCTGGATAGTCGAATTCTCGGACAGGATATTTGCCGCGTGACCCTGGAGATTCTGCTTGAATCCGAGGAGGTGCCCTGGACCGTGACAATCATGCCCGGCAATGAGCTGGTTTACGACCGGGAACGGCCGACTGCGGCAATGCTTAGGCTGGTGCAGCGTCTGCTCTCGGTGCAGTATCGCCTGCTTGCTCTTCTTTCACTGCCAGTCGGCCACTGCGGAGCAGCTGTTGTTCCAGCGGAATGCCCCTCTTGCCGACCTGCCAGGTCTCCAGGGTTACGCGGTTGTGGCGGATGGCCTCGCGAATGCTGCGTTGCGCGGCTGATTCTCGCGCCGTGCCGCATTGACCTCCACGAAAACGATGCGGTCGACCTCGCGATTGACAGTAAGCCCATCGAACACGACATAATCGATCGGGTTCATAAGTGGCCGAACGTCACGCGGGTCGTGGTCGAACTCGTGAAAGAACGGCGCGAGTCGTTCAAACAAGTGCCCCAGCAGGGTGGAGCGCGAGCGTTGTACCGCCTGACGGCGGGCCTCGGTTAGCAGGGCCCTGACTGTTTTGTCGTCTTTGACCATTCCTTTGGCCATGTCACGTGCCGTCCGCTCCAGGTTGCGTTCCCGAAACGTAATGTCACGTTCGCGGCCTGCAAGATCGAGTTCCCGACCATCCAGGTCGGCCTGCCATGCGGCGAGCTCGCGCTGTTTCGTTGCGACTTGGTCTTGTGTACGTTGTAAGCGCCGCAGCCAGTCCTTTGGTGGCTCCTCACCAAAGGAGATCGCGGCCTCTGAGAGCCGAAAGAGATCGCCACACCTCGGGCACCGACCCCATAAGTGTCGTGCCGTTTTGAAAAAGCGTGTCAGATCGGCCAACAGACCGTTCTCGCTCATCCAGGCCTCCTCCGCACCCGAAGGCTACTCGCATTGTGGGGCGGGATTAGTATACACCCCTGGCGGGCCCGAGGCCGCCTCATGAAAGCACGCTCCTGCCAAACTGCTGATACGATCAACTACCCCGGCAGGCCGGGAAGTGCTGCTATCGATGGCTAACATCCGCGGAGTGCGCCTCGGCTAAGATGAATCAATATGGCCGACCGGCCCAATAAACGCAATGGCTTGTTCTGGGAATTGGCAGCGGATTATCAACGGTTCCGCCCCGAGGCCGTGGATACCGTTGCCTGTCCCCTGTGTCTGACCGAGTATCGCCTGGCAAATATTGCTGAGCTCAGTCGCGAGCACATTGTCCCCTCGACACTCGGAGGGCGCTCGGAGACGCTGACATGCCGCCGCAAATGCAACAATACTCACGGGTCGCGCCTGGACAGCCATCTTATCAATGCAATGCGGGCCATGGATGCCGTCGAGGGCGCGGCACCAATTCCGACCGTTCTCGGCAGCGACAAAGGGAAAATCGTCGCCGAAGTCTTCTTACCGTCCGGGCCGGAGCCGGAACCCTGCCGTATCCAGATTGTAGGCAAGGCGAGCAATATGGAAGCTAGCGACGATCTGCGGAATAATCTGCGCGACGGCTTTACACTGACGATGCAGATGAGTTTCGACTTCATACCGGAACGGTATTTTCGTGCTGCGTTTCGGGGAGCCTTTTTATCCGTTTTCAAAGCGGAAGGATATCAGTATGCGCTGAGTGCGGGAGCGGGGCAGGTCCGGAAAATGCTCGATGCCGAAGTTCCTGTGCTGGAGAAGGTCATCATGGAGGCCTTTCCAGAGCGCGAACCTCCGACGGATTTGCTGGTGATGCCGGTTCGCTTCAGCGATGTTGGCGAGTGCTACTGCGTTTTGCTGCGATTACGCACGAATCGAACCCGGTACATCACCGTCTTTCTCCCTGGCAAATCGGGCAGCAACTGGTCGGCTCTCGAGGCGCTGTATGAGCATGCCCCGCGCCTCCGTTTAGAAACGATTCCCCACGGTTGGGACTCGCAGCTTTACGTTCATTTGGGCTATGACCCCTTATTCCGGGTTCGGAAAGGAATGCAGGACCGCTTCATGCCCAAGGTTTCCCCAACTTCAAACGTTTGAAATCGTCGCCGCCGAGGCGAGGCCTCGGGGTTAACGCCTTGCCGCATGGGGTGAAACTGGGCATATCGCCGTTCCGGCCTCTTTGTCCGAGACGACCATCAGGGCGGTGGCATCCCTGTCGCCGTTAGGCTCCAGCAACTGGACATGCGCTGTGGTTCTAAATAGATGTTGGGTGCGCAAGTTCGTGAACGACGTGCATACCATAGGAGACCGCATCTCCGGCATCGCCGAAAGTAGCGGATTGCCGAAAATGCTACACGGAAAGTAGCGGAATGCCGGAATTGCTACACGGAAAGTAGCGAATCGCTACAAAAAATGTAGCGCCTCTTTTATGGAGGCGTTGCCCCGGCGATGCGTGAAAACAGCGCGCGGAACGATCCCAGCGGTCTTCCCACCATCCCTCGGCCACCCCTCGATATTTCCCTTTGGAGTAATTCCGTGAACGACCTGATGACCAAAGCTTCCCTTTCCGCTCCGCGCCGCCGGCTGCTGGAAACCATGCAAAGACTGAACTTCGGCCGCATTGAGGACCTGGAGATCCGCAAAGGCGAGCCCGTCTTCAATCCGGCGCCCCGCATCATTCAGGACATCAAACTGGGCGGCGAAAACGGCCCGCGGCCGGAACTCGACCGCAGCGATTTCGTGCTCAAGAGCCAAGTGGCGGAATTTTTCGACTACCTGTCCCGGCTGGGCGATGGGCTGGTGGAAAGCATCGAGGTGAAGCACGGCCTACCCTTTAAGCTCGTGATCGAAATGGCCGATTAAGAAGAGGACACACCAGGCAAAAGGCTGGCCGCGCGGCGGAAGTCTTGTGGGTGATGCTCGGAAGGGCAATCTCACGGGCTTCCGCCTTTTTGTTGCCAGCTTCCGTCATCGCCCACTGCTTCCTCCCCGGCCAGAGGAGGAATCGATGATTCGGCAAGACGGACTCAGCGAAACAGACCGATACGCGATGCGGGTGATCGAATGCCGCGTGCGTACCCTGATTGGCCGATACGGCATCGAGCCCGGCGACCGCGGCGACCTGACCCAGCAGCTCTTTCTCGAATACCTCGAGCGGGCGGGCGGCTTTGATCCGTCGCGGGGACGGTACAAGACCTTCGTAAACTGCGTGGTCCGCAACCGCGTGGTTTCGCTCATCCGGGCGCGCAAGCGGCGGTACAACGAGGCAACGCTGTGCGCCCTGCCCCCGCTGTCGGCGGAAGATTCCGATGACCTAAACGGCGACCTCAGCGAAGATGCCATTCGGATGCTCCTGGGGCTGGCGTCCCGGCCGGCGGCCGAGCTGCTCGATCTTCGCCTCGACGTAGATCGCGCGTTTCGTTCACTGCCTCCCGATTTGCGCGCTATCGGCGTTCGGGTCGTGGAAGAAGGTGTCAGCGCTGTCAGCAATTCACTGGGCCGGTCGCCCGCCCGCATCTACCAGTTGCTGTGGAGCATGCGCCCGTGGTTTGCCGGCCTTGGCGCCGCCCCCACCGCAAATCCGGCCAGGGAGAGCGAAGCCGCATGACTTCCCGCCTCGTTATTCCCGGCGCGCGGACGGTCCCCTGGCGACACCAGGAAGAGGCGGTCGAGTTCGTTCGCGCGCTCTACGCGAGCGGTCAACGCGGCGCCATGGTCTGTGCCGACATGGGCACCGGCAAAACCGCCGTGGCCATCTATACCTCGCTCGTGCACGGCTTCCAGACGAACGTCGTCTTTTGCCCGCTGCGCGTTGTGCAGGTCTGGCGGCCACAGATCGAACTGCATAGTGCGGTGCCGTTTGTGGTCGCTTCGCTCGATGATTCGTTCGCGAGCGTCGCCACCAAGCGCGCCGAGGCGGAACGCCTCATGAAGCTCGCCCAGGCGCGCAGCGTGCCCGTGTTCCTCGTGATCAATTACGAGAGCGCCTGGCGCAGCCCCTTTGCCGAGTGGATCTTGCGGCAGCGGCCCGATTTCATGATCGCCGATGAGATCCACCGCGCAAAGGCGCCTGGTGGCAAAGCCAGCCGCTTTCTCGCGCAGCTCGGGAAGGTGGCCCGCTACCGGCTCGGCATGACCGGCACGCCGATGCCGCACGGCCCCGAAGATCTCTACGGAGAGATGCGGGCAATCGCGCCAAACGTCTTCGGATGGAGTTACAGCGCCTACCGCCAGCATTACATGGTGATGGGCGGTTTCCAGAATCACCAGATCGTCGGTTACCGCAACCTCGAGGAGCTCAACCGGAAGTTCTATTCCGTCGCGTTCCGCGTGGGTAAGGACGTCCTCGATCTGCCTCCGGAAATGCACATCACATATACCTGCGAGCTGGGTCAGGAGGCATGGCGCGCCTACTGCTCCCTCAAGCGCAATCTCGTTGCGGAACTCGATGCCGGCGAAATCACCGCGGCCAACGCCCTGGTGAAGCTACTTCGGCTTCAGCAGATCACCGGCGGCTTCATTCGAACTGACGACGGCAAGTACGTCCAGATCGATTCGGCCAAGATGAACGTGCTCCGCGATGTGCTGGAGGACATCGATCCCGCGGAGCCGATCGTCATCTTCTGCCGGTTCCATAAGGATCTCGATGCGATTAACCGCGTCGCGGACGAGACGGGCCGGCGCGCGCTCGAACTCTCGGGTCGCATGGACGATCTGAAGCGCTGGCAGGCCGGTGAAGCGCCGGTGCTTGCCGTACAAATCGAATCCGGCGGTGTGGGCGTGGATCTGACCCGCGCGCGATACGCCATCTACTACTCACTCGGGTTCTCGCTCGGATCTTACGAACAGAGCCTCGCCCGCATTCACCGCCCCGGTCAGACGCGGCCGGTCGAATACATCCACCTAGTCGCCCGGAACACCGTGGACGAAAGGGTCATGGCCGCGCTGGCCGCCAAAGCGGATGTCGTTACAGAGGTCTTACAGCAACTGAAAGGAGATGCATGAACACTGAAGAACTGAAACGTTTTGTCGCCCTCGAAGAACGGCGCCGCCAACTCGAGGCCGAGGTTGACACCATCAAATCCGAAGCCGCCGAACTCGAGCAGCACCTGCTGCCCCAGTTCGAGCAGGAAGGCTTCGAAAAGATCTCCATCGACGGCCGCACGGTGTACATCGAGCGGAAGCTTTGGGCCAAAGCCAAAGACGGCAATAAGGCCGCCGTCTGCAAGGCCCTGAGGCGCGCCCACCTGGGCGATTACGTCGAGGAGACGTTCAATACCAACTCCCTGAGCGCATACGTGAGGGAGCTGGATCGCGAGGACCGGCCGCTGCCGCCGACCCTGCGCGAGGTCTTGGAAGTCAGCGAAGTCTTCAAACTCAGGACAAGGAGAAGTTGAGCATGGCAACGAAAGAAGTCGTCAAAAAGAACAGCGACACCGCCGTCAGCCCGTTCGTTATGTTCGGGACGCCGATAACGGAGATCCGCGACGCGGTGCTCGCAAACCTCGGCGAAGGCGAGATGAACGCCGCCAATTTCGAGCGCATCAAGGTGCCGGCGGGCGGCGGCACAGCCTGGAGCATTCAGGGGCTGGACGGCGAGGAAATCGAAAAGGAACTTTCCGGCATCATCGTCGCCTGGCGTGACACGCGCGCCTACTGGAGCGTACCGATGGAACAGTCGGATGGCAACATGCCGCCGGACTGCTACTCGCTCGACGCGCGCACCGGCGTCGGGAAACCCGGTACGGACTGTCGCAAATGCGAGTTCGCCAAATTCGGCAGCGATCCGAAGGGCGGCGAAGGCCAGGCCTGCAAGCTCGTTCGGCAGATCTTTCTGCTGCGCGAAGAGAACTTGCTGCCGGAGATTGTCAGCCTGCCGCCGAGCTCGCTGAAGCCGGCGCGGCAGTACTTCATGCGCCTGGCTTCGAAGGCGGCGCCGTGCTACAGCCTGATCACGAAGATCGGCCTCGAAAAGACGAAGAACACGCAGGGGATCGTCTACTCGAAAGCGGCCTTCACCTCGGGCGGGCGGCTGACGCCAGAGCAGACGGCGCGCGTGAAGGAGTACGCCACTATGATCCAGCCGTTCCTGGCGGCCGCGCCGGCGCCCACGGCCAAGGACGTTCACAGCAACGAAGGCGAAGTGATCTGAACCAGGCTGGCGCGGCGCTGATCGCCGCGCCAGCCCGCATTCTTGGGAGAGCGGATGGCCGAACCAATCGCCGAATTCTTCCGCCGCCTGCACGGGGAGGAAGCATTCGGCCATCTCATCGTTTGGACTCGCCAGGATAAAGCGACGCGCGCCTTCGACCTCGCTGCCGCGGGCGCGCTCACCGCCGCGATGGAGTACTGCCGCCGCCGGGCGGAAACGTGTGATGTGTATGCGGCGGTAGGTTTGCAGGCCAGCCCACCGGCCGGAAACGGGCGCGGCACCGAGGACGGCGTTTGCTCCGTCCCCGCCGTTTGGGCGGATATCGACATAGCGGGCCCGGCGCATGCCTCCAAAGATCTGCCGGCAACGGAACAGGATGCCGTTGCGCTCATCGAAGCCGTTGGCCTGCCGCCGTCGATTATCGTCCGCAGCGGCTTCGGGCTGCAAGTCTATTGGCGATACAAGGAACCCTGGCGGCTTGAAACCGCCGCTGATCGCGCCGCGGCGAAATCACTCTCTACGCGGTTCCAGGGTCTCTTGCGGCAACTGGCTCAATCGCGCGGATGGGGCCTCGATTCGACTCCGGATCTCTGCCGCGTGCTGCGCGTTCCGGGCACATTCAACCGGAAATTGCCGCCAGACATTCGGTCTGTGACGGCGGAATATTCCGATTCAGCTTACACGCAGGCGGACATCGAAGAAATCCTGGCTGGCATCGAGGATCCGGGCCCTTTGCTTCCGCGTGCGGAGCCACAGGAATCTCTGCCGCCGGCAAAGCTGCCGCTGATCCTGGAGGGTTGCCCCTGGATGCAGCATTGCCGGGATGACGCCCGCAATCTACCCGAGCCGGAGTGGTACCGGCTGATTACGGTGGTGGCGCGGTGCGAGGATGCCGAGCGCTGGGCGCATGAGTTGAGCAAGGCGTACCCGCGCTACAGCCGTCGGGAAACCGCCGCCAAGTTGCGACAAGCCTCCCGCGACAATGTCGCGCCGGTCACGTGCGCCTACGTGCAGTCGGACCTCGGCGGCGAGAAGTTCTGCGCCGAGTGCCTTTTCCGTGGCAACGTGAATTCGCCCATCGCCATTGGCCGGATCGAAACCGACGGCGATTCACTGGAGTCGGCCGCTCCGGAGTCGTCGGTGCCCCATCTGCCCGGTGATTCGCAGCCCGCCAGCGGCGATCCTCCCGGAGATCCGCCACCGGAACCGGAATCGGAGATCAGCGCCGCCGCCGCGAAAATCGAACGGTTTACGGATCTTGGCAATGCGAAACGTTTTGCCGCCAAGTACCGCGAGCGGTTGCGCTACTGCGAAAAGTGGGCCCGCTGGTACGCCTGGGATGGCATGCGGTGGCGGGAGGATGAAGTCCTCGAAGTCTACCACCTGGGAACCGCCCTCATCCGCAGCCTCTATTCCCTCGCGAAAAGGATTCCAGATGAGGAGGAGCGGGAGGCCTTCCTCGCCCATTTGATCAAATCCGAATCGTGGCGCTCCATCACGGCCATGATCAACCTGGCGAAGGCTGATCCAGCCATTGCCATCCGGCCGAGCGATCTGGATTCCGATCCCTGGCTCCTGACCGTCCGCAACGGCACCATCGATTTACACACTGGGCAGCTCCGGCCGCACAACCAGCGTGATCTTATGACCAAGCTGGCGCCGGTCACTTTCGATCCCAAAGCCGCCTGTCCCAACTGGCTGGAGTTTCTGTACATGGTTATGAACCGCCGATCCAGCCTGGTCGCCTTCCTCCAGCGGGCTTTCGGATGCTGCCTGACCGGGATCACCAGCGACAAGGCCATGTTCATCATGTACGGCGCCGGCGGCGACAACGGCAAATCCACGATGGTGGATATCATCCAGCGGCTGATGGGCGATTATGCCACGCGCACACCGGTGGAGACCTTCCTGAAGAAGAAGGAAAATGCGATCCCGAATGATATCGCCAAGCTGAAGGGGGCGCGGTTCGTGTGGGCCTCCGAAAACGAGCGCGGCTCCCGGCTCTCGGAAGCGCTGATTAAGGAGATGACTGGCGGCGACAAAATGTCGGCGCGATTCATGCGCGGCGAGTATTTCGAGTTCTATCCGGAGTTTAAGCCGTGGCTGGCGACGAACCATAAACCACAGGTCCGCGGCGACCGCGCTCTGTGGAATCGTCTGAAGCTGATTCCGTTCGACGTCACCATCCCGAAGGACCAGCAGAAGCCGCGCCATGAAGTGACCGCCATGTTCCAGGCCGAATTTCCGGGAATTCTGGTCTGGGCTGTTCAGGGGTGCCTGGCTTGGCAGCGCGAAGGCCTGGGCGTGCCGGACGAGGTTATGGAGGCCACTCGCGAGTACGAGGCGGAACAGGATACGTTCGCGATGTTCCTGGAGGAAAAATGCATCCAGGTGCCTAATGCGCGGGCGTTGTCGCTGGCCCTTTACCGTGAGTATAAATCCTGGGCCGAGCAGTACGGCGAAGCGCCGGTCAGCCACAAGATGTTTGCCTCGTTCATGAGCGAGCGCGGTTTTGCGAAGACCAAAACCATGAAGGGCGCTGTTTACCTGGGGATTGGGCTCCGCGCGGAAGACCGCTATGACATGCCCCGCCAGCAAGGCGCGCCGAGGCAGTCGGAATTCCGCGCAGAGGAAGAGGGGGAGGAGGTCTGATGACGATCCGTCATATCGAGGTGCAGCAAGTCTTTTGTTTGCAACAAAGCATTCCGGATATGACGGGTTATGACGGATACAACCTATTTAATCCATATAAGCGCGCGCACGCACGCATATAGGACTTATAGGGTACACCCGTCATAACCCGTCATATCCGTCATGGAGGACCAATCATGGACGTTGAAGCCATCTTCGACCGGCTGATGGAGGCGGGCGTCTCTGTCTGGCTCGATTCGGACGGCAAGCTCCGGATCGACAAGGGCGCGCCGGAGGAAATCAAACATCTCGTCCGCGACCACAAACAGGCCATCATCGATGTGAAGAAGGCCATCGCGATTATGAACGCCAGAGGCATTCGCATTATCCGCCTCCCCCTTGGGCACCACGCGATGGCTTACCCACTGGGCACGGACATCGAGGAGATCCGGTGGGCCATGAAGGTCCTCGGCCAGGAATCGATGCCGCTGGTATTGAACGACGAAGGCTTGCGCTGGATGACATGGAACGAATGGAAGCTCCGGCCGGAAGTGTGGCGCAGAAAGAATCGGGAAGATCCGCGCGCCCAGCCCGCGGCGGAAGTGCAGCCAAAGCTTCAGTTTGGGAGGAAAACAGCATGACGAGTGAACGCGCGATTGTGAAAGCGATTCTGACATATCTGAATGGATTGCCGGGCTGCGTAGCCCGAAAGCGCTGGGGCGGCGGGTTGGGTGTCACTGGCGATCCCGACATTACCGGCTGCATCGGCGGCCGCCATTTCGAATTCGAAGTAAAGCGACCGGGCGAAAGGCCGACGGCGCTGCAGATGCACCGCTTACGCGAATGGACGGAGGCCGGCGCGCTCGCCGCGACAGTCACCAGCGTCGCGGAAGTTCGCGCTCTGCTCCAGGAACAAACTTTTTTTATGGGATCGCTTTAAAGAAATCGTCCCCAGACGTATATATCAAGTAGAGGCCCAGTTCGACAGGCCAGCGCATAGCGCACCCTCCGAAAGAATCCCTCAAAACATCGTACCGGCGGGCCGGGCGCGTCATAAATAGTCCGACATTTGGGGTCGCAATTCGTGTCTCCAGCCATGAAGGGAATTCCTGTCTTTTCCGGGCCTCGAATTATTGCCTACTGCGATGCGGTGAGCATCCGGGCTTTCCTGGCCGCGCGCAACGCCGAGATTGTTCGCAAGCACAAGACCGGCGAGATCATGCAGATCAACTTGCTGCCATATGGCGACGATTCGATGCGCCATTCGACCGGCGACGGCGCATGCCCGTTCTACGATGAGCACCTTGAACTGCATACGTTGACGGTCCTCAAACGTTATGACGACCGCTCGGGACGGCTGGTGCGCTGGAACGAAAATGACAGTTTCAATCCGCAGCGGTTCAATCCCGACAATGTCCAGGTTGTGCGCCCACAGGATGAACCGGAGCGCCCACCGATCCAGGTCGTGGCTGCGCCTGCAGACGCACCTCGCGTTCCACCAGCTCGATTCTGCGTCAAGCGCGACCCATCGTCTCCGTGGTCGGCAGAGAACAGCCGGGAGGTGTTCTGATGCTGGACATCACTCCGGATTTCGCCAAGGAGCGGCCGGGAGCCGTTCGTGCACTCCGAGAGGTCCACGGCATCCCGGCTCAGTTCGAAGTCATCGTTGGAGAAGGATACGTGCGGTTCTGGGGAACGGGAATCACAGCGCGACAGGCGAGGCCATTCACGGCCCGCGAGATTGCGGACGCGGTGCTTCAGTATTTCGGGCCACCGTCGTGCGGGTGTCCGGAGATCGGGGATTGGGACCAGATCCATTGACGTTCGGGAGCGGTCCATGTGTCCACAATGCGGAAGCCACAACATCAAGATTCGGAGCTTCGACTTTGGACGTTGCCCTCAGACGGGCTATCACGATGCCGGCGAATACTTCGAGTGCCGTGATTGTGGCGCAACCGGCGATGTGAGCGAGATCGCGTTTCTGGAGTACGTCGCGCCCGTTTCTGGGACCTGACCCCCGAGCGGGGGCGGCGGATTTAAACATTGCCCAATTGCTTTTCTTTGACCTCTAAATTTCATTTAACTTAAGCCCACTTAAATGGCGGAAGTCCTTAGAAAAGGCGAGCTTGCACAGCGCGTCGGCGTTTCAGCCGCGCGCGTTTCCCAGTGGGTCGCTGCGGGCCTCCCCGTCTTGCCGGATGGCCGCGTGGACCTCCAGCAGGCCCTCGACTGGATCACCAAAAACGTGGACCGCAGCGGCGGCGGTTGGCCGGTGCGCAAGGCCGCCAATCGCGGCGCGACAGCGGCAATGCCGCCAGCATCTCCCACGCCGAATCTCGGTGCCCTGGCATCCTCCAGCGGCGCGCCGTTGGACGCGAATCGCGCCTTGGTCGTCGCCCGCGCCCGGAAGCTCCTGGCGGAAGCGAAGAAGGCCGAACGCGCCGAGCGCCGCCAGGCCGGCGAGCTGATCGAAGCCAGCACGCTGCGCGAATATGCCAACCAATTTTCGGCGTTGGTGAAAGATCATGCGCTGTCGCAGGCGGACCGGCTGGCCAACATTCTGGCGGCAACCACAGATGGTGCCGAGGTGCATCGCCTGATCCGCGAGGACAACAACCGGATGCTGACGAAGCTTGCCAAAGCCATCGAGGATCTGCCGCACGTGGCAGCCTAACGATCGTTTTTTAAGTTTGCCGGGGGCCGGGACTGTACATCCCGCAACGCGGCCGGTTCTCCAGCGGCCGCAAAGCCCCCGGCAGAGCAGGTCTGGAGAGGTAATCCAAATCATCCCGACTGGAGAGCCAATGTCCAAACCATCACTCGCTGTTAGTCACACCACCGTCGTCATCACACCCGCCGAGGCGACCAAGCTTCTGGAGGGCAACACGCGCAACCGGCCTATCCGCCAGGACCACGTCAACAAATTGGCGCGTGCCATTCAGGAGCGCCGTTGGAGGCTCAACGGCAGCACCATCGTAATCTCCAAGACCGGCAAGATCCTGGATGGGCAACATCGGCTGTGGGCCTGCATGCTCGCGGACCAGCCGTTCGAGACGATTCTCATCCGCGACGTGGACGACGACGCTTTCACCACGCTGGGCGATCAACTGGCCCGCACCGGAAGCGATCTGTTCGCCTACTACGGCGTAAAGAATGCGCGCAAAGTAGCCGCCGCCATGACGCTGCTCTACTACCACTTGCAACCGGGCGGCCTCAGCTCGATCAACAAGAACGCGAGCCCCACGCCCTCACAGGACGAACTCTATGAGCTGTTCTGTAACGGCCACCAGCGCATCGAGGATATCACGGGCCAGTGCATCGCGTTCCGGGATTTGTTGGCCCCGAGCGTCGCAGCATTTTTCAAGTACGTGTTCGGGGGAATCGACCAGGAGAAAGCCACCACATTCTTCGAGCAGCTGCTCTACGGTACAGGCCCGAATGTCACACTCCCGGTCTATCACGTCCGGCGCCGGCTGGAGGCCGACCGTGCCCGGAAAGCCAAGCTGCCTCGCCTCGAGAAGATGGCGCTGATTGTCAAAGCGTGGAATCTGCATCTGGCGGGCGCGCCCTGCAAAGCGCTGCGGTGGGGCTTCGATGAAGACTTTCCGGAGATCCAGCAGGAGGCCTGAGATGAAACCCCTCAAGGCTCATCCGGTAGCTGCCGTTTTCCCCGAGATGTCCGGTGCGCAGTTTGCCGCCTTGGTTGCCGACATTAAGCAGAACGGGCTGCGGGAGCCGATTCTGCTCCATCCGGACGGCTCGGTTATCGACGGCCGCAACCGCTATCGCGCTTGTCTGGAGGCTGGCGTCGAGCCGGTGTTTCGCCCCTGGGACGGAGGCGGATCGATTGTAGCCCTGGTCCTCAGCCTCAATCTGCATCGGCGGCACCTGGATGAAAGCCAGCGGGCGATGGTAGCCGCCAGGTCCCAGCCGCTGTTCGAGGAAGAGGCTCAACACCGGAAAGGCACCCGCACGGACCTGGTGGCAAATTTGCCACCAAGTGATTTCGGCAAGTCGCGTGATAAGGCGGCCGAGCTCCTCGATGTCTCGCCGCGCACGGTGCAGACGGCCGCCAAGGTGATGCACGCTGGCGCGCCTGAACTGATCGAAGCCGTCGATCACGGGGAGGTGTCGGTGAGCGCGGCGGCGGAAATCGCGGAGCTGCCCGACGATGAGCAACGCGCGGTGGTTGCCGAGGGGCGGAAAAAGGCGCGCGCGACGGCCTCAGAACTTCGCAAAACTCGCAAGCGCCGCCGGCAAGCCAGCGGAGGTAATCGCCGGAGTCGCAAGCATCCGCATGCCGGGGAAGTAAAGGACCCATCGGATGAAGAACTGCTGAGTGGCCGCCTGCTGGAGCCGTTGGCGCATTACGAGGAAAAGACGGGCAGGCGCGTGGCCGGTATCGAGATCGCGCGCACCGAGGGCATGATCTCGGGCATTCGGATCATCCACGAATCAGACGCCGCGTAGGAGGCCATAACCATGAACGACTACAAAACCCAAGTGCTACTCGCCTGCCTGGCCGTAATTGTCCGGCGCTGTGGAAAGGCCATCGTGATTGCGGACGAAGATGTCGAACGTGCTCTCGATGAGCAGACGGAAGTGATGTTTGAACGCGACCACCATGCCAAGTGCATGCGGTTGACCGTTCCGGTGGAGGCGGTCAAGTGACGGCACAACAGCTCGTGCTCGATCATCTCGCGTTGGCCGCCGGAATTGCGGGCAATCTTTCGAAGCGGCTGCCACGCCATGTCGATCGCGACGATGTCCGCCAGGACGCGCTGCTTGGCCTGGTGTGCGCCGCAAGCCGTTACGATGCCCGGAAGAAAGTTCCATTCGGAGCATACGCGCGCCGGCGCATCGGCGGAGCGGTGGTCGACGGGCTGCGCCGGAACGATCACCTGTCGCGGCACGCGCGCGCCTGTCTGAAAGCCGAGGGAGCCGAAGCTCCCGCCGAACCGCAGCCGTTGATCTTTCCAGATCGGATTCCGGGGGCCCTGGTTGCGCCGGACGATTACGCGGCGGACGGCGAGTGCCGGCGCTTACTGGATCGCGCGATTGCGGACCTGCCCGCCCGGCTGCGTTTTTTGCTGCGGGCATACTACCGGGGCGGGAAGACCATGCGCGAGATCGGCGACGGCTTAGGCATTAACGAAAGCCGCGTCTCCCAGCTCCATGCCCGCGCGCTGCGCCTCCTGCGCCGGCACTTCGAGAGGATGGGCCTGCACTCCAGCGCTCCATTGCTGCTCAAAGAGCGCGTGCCGGGATGTGGCGTCTGAGGGGACGACTTGCATTCGTATTGGCGGCAGCAATGCGCACCGATTGTCGCCCGGGTGCTCGCGGAGAACGCCGGCAAATCCGAGGCGGAAGTCAGGGCCGCTCTGCGTGATGCCTATCCGTTTGGCCCACGCCTGTACCACCCGTACAGGATCTGGCTGGATGAAATCAGCATCCAGATGGGCCGGCGGAAGGTGGGTGGACGCGAGACGGGGGCTCAGCAAAGACCTGCGGAACCGCCCGACCCTCGGCAGGAGCGCTTGTTTCAAGAGCCTTGACTTACGGTTCTGTTTCCTCCGGATTGACGCGGTGGCGGTGGCCTGGATCGCGGATTCAGTTTGTGGACGGTCTTAGTCCTTGAGGCTGGTCCGCCTCCGTTCATGATCTTGACTGCGGAACTTCCGCAGCCGAAAGAGAAGGCGGCCGCTTCGCGGCAAGCAGTAAGCCTTCTACTCGAAGCTCCTCCGTGCCTTCTATGAGAACGCCGCCTCTGTCAAGGGGGACTGCCACGACTTACCAGGGAAGAATGGGGATTCCAAAGGGGAAAGAAACCGTAGGGTTTCGTTCCCCTTTGGCTGCGCCGGCCTAGGGCTTCTGGATGCGCCCAGACCAAGCTCCCATTCCCCCTTCTCAGGGAGATTTGTGTTTTCGCGGGGAGGGGGTTCCTGTCCAGACCGCGCCGGTTTTTGGCGCGCCGTAGGGCAGTCTGGACAGGGGCCTCCTCCCCGCCGATAATCGCCATTCCGGGGAATGGGAGCGGACCGTGTCGGAGTCGCGCCGGTTCGGGATCCTGTTGGTCGCCTCTCCTCATCGGTCTCTTCCTGGCTGGCACGTCCGCTTGCCTCTCGCCCCGCTTCTATCCGCACTTGGCCGGGCCGGCTGGCCCGCTGCGAGATGGGGTCCCTCGTTGTGGTGGGGCGCTGCTATCTCTGCGGCGATCTCGTGGATCAAGACACGGAACGCAGTCTGCCCCATAGCGACGGTTGTGCTTTACTTCGATGCCAGTCAGCGCCCTCCTTTTCCGTTCTGCGATTCTGCTAAAAACCCAAACCTGCTTGGCCGCTCTCAGCCTTCCGCCCTATGCCGCCACGACCGTCTGCTTCGGACTATTCCGCAGTGGTTCGTACGCCTCTCCACTCACCCATAACCGGTGCAGCAGCACGGCCAGTTTCCGCGCCACCGCGATTACCGCTCGTTTCTTGGCGTTCTTCCCGCCCCGCCCACCAATGCGTTGCCCATATCGCCGCAGATCGCTGTCTTTGCCATGCGGCCCCAAAATGTAATGCGCGCAGTTGACCAACGTCTTGCGCAGATACTCATCGCCTGCTTTGGTGATCCCCAACTGCGGCTGGCTCTCCCCCGAGTCCTTCTGCTTCGGCCGCAGCCCCACATAACATCCCACCATCCGACTCTTCGCGAACCGCAGCGGATCCCCAATCGTCAGCATGAAGCTCAGCGCCGTATGCACTCCCACCCCATCCACCGCCGTCAGCAAAGTGTGCTGCTCGTACCGATCGCCAGCGATCTTCTCCTCCATCCGATCGTAGTAGTCAATCTGTTCATTCAAATGGTCGATCGTCTCCAGTAACGGCGCCACCGCGGATCGGATCGCTTCTGGAATCTGATCCGCCAACTTCGCCGTGAACGCTTCGGTCGAGCACTTCGCCAGCCGCCCCCCGAACGCTTTGCTCATTCCTCGCACCGCATTCACCACCTCCGTCCGCGCCTGCACCAGCACCTCCCGCGCTCGGATCCAGCTCAGGTCTGACTGCGCTTGCTGACTCCGATGCTGGATCGGATGCAGCAGTCGCGGTTTGAAGTACACCAACTCCGCCAGTTTGTAGGCGTCCCCGGGATCGTTCTTGTCATCACTTTGGTGGATGTAGCCTACCTTCCGTGTGTTGGATACGAATACCTGGTGCCCGCACCGCTCGATCACTTCCGCCACCCATCGCGATTGCCCGCCGGCTTCGATCGCTACGCGGCTCCGCCCGATCCTTACCAGATACCGCTCCAAATCCGCGGCCTTCATCGGCAGCCGCAACGCTTTCACGAACTCCCCCTGCTGGTCCAGCACGCAAACCTCGCAATGCTTGTCCCCGAGGTCGATGCCCATGTAGGAGGCGAACAATTCCTTCCCATCCCTCTGCTTTGGGGCCTCTACCTTCCTGGTCTGCTTCTTCGTTTTACTGGTATTCTTCTTCATAGCCGGTTTCCTTTTTGCACCTCGAGTGCGTTTCCATTTGGGAGCTTAACGCATCCCGTAAAGGGAACCGGCGTTCTCATTCCATCTCTG
>DATGMB010000046.1:0-10954 GCA_035293845.1 Bryobacteraceae bacterium | reverse complement strand
CGCAATCGCCGGAAACGCTGCTGCTCGGCTTCTGCCAGAGCGCTTACGAAGCCGCGGCGACGCTCGCCGGATGGAATCGCGATTGCCTCGAGTGCGGCCGCACGCGAACGGCGTAGCGCGCTACCAGATCCCCGGCACGAGCCCTTTCACTTTACGCCGGTACTGCTTGTATTCCTCACCGAGCTGCTCGATCATCAGCCGCTCTTCCAGCATCGATTTTCGCTTCCATTCGACCGTGAGCAGCAGGAACCCGAGCGTGCCACCGAGCTCGCCGTGCTCCAACGCAAGCCCGAACGCCGCCAACACCAGGCCAGAGTAGATCGGATGCCGCACCCAGGCGTACGGCCCGCTGCGCACCAGTGCGTGCCCTTCCTTCAGCGTGACCGTGCCGCTCCAGTTGCGGCCGATGTGCAGCCGCGCCCAGATCGCGAACGCGATGCCGGCGATTTGCAGCAGACCGCCCACATCCTCGATCCATCCGCTGTCCGGCACGAGCCGGTACGCGAGCGCTCCGCGCCGCAGGCCCGGCGCGAGGAGCAGATCGAACGCCGCCGCCAGCACGAGCACGTGAACGATCAGATCCGTGCGAGCCATGCCGCGTACCGTCCGTTTGTTGCGGAAAGCGCCTGCTACCCACACCACGACCATCAGCAGCCAGGCCAATCTGGCGGCCGTGCTCATTCGGCCAGCACCAGCCCCGAAGGCAGCTCTTCGCCGAAGATCCGCCCGAGCGCCATCTCGTCCTCTTCCTCGCCTTCGAAGATCGAAAGCAGCCGCGGGGCGTTCGGCAGCGCCTGAAGGCGCGCCCGCACGGCGTCGCGGGTTGCAACGGGCAGATCGCGCGTGGGGTCGCCGGTCTGCCGCGCCATCGCGGCCAGCGCTTCGCCCGCCGCCGGCACTTTCAGCAGCGCCTCCACCCACCGTGTCACGGTCGCCGGCGGAACCACGAGGTTGATCGGCCCATAGAACAGCTTGCGCGCGCCGAGCCGCGACAGGCACCAAAGTTCGCTCTCTTTGTAATCGCCAGCGCGCACGCGCTTGATGAGCGCTTCGCCGAGCTCCGTCTTGGTGCCGATGGGCAGCAGCTCGAGGCTCGACGCGGTGCGCCACATCTCGCGCAGCAGCGCCGGATTGATGCGCTGCGGCTTCTTGCTGCCGCGCGGCAACAGGTGCCCCGAGAGCCGCTGGTAGATATCGGTCTGCTGGTTGCGGTTCAGCCCGCCGGCCACCCGTCCCCAGAAGATCCACCAGTCGATCTCCGCCTGTACCTGGTTTCCGTAAGTCAGCCCGGACGAATAAATGCGCCGCGCCTGCTCGATGCGGAAATCGTCGCCGGGATAGCCGAAGCCGGGGCGCAGGCAGAAGCCCGCCAGGTTCAGCCAGCGGATCTCGTACGCCGGGCTCTTCTTGCGCCCGTCCGCCGCGGCGAGGAACGCATCGGCCAGTTGCCGGATCGCCGAAAGCGGCCACGAATTCCGGCCGAGCCCCATGGTCTGCTCCAGCTTCGCCGGCAATTCCTCCGGCGTCACCGGCGACTTCGCCGTCGTCGAAAACACCGCGGCCACGAGCGCCAGGGATGCCTCCAGCGCCTGCTCGCTCACCACCGCCGCGGCGCGCTTTTCGACGGCGCGCGTGTCCGCCGCCGCTTTGCGCAGCTCGAACTGCAGCCGCCAGCGATTGTCGCTGATTTTCGATTCGCACCACGATTCGAGCGTGCCGATCTCCGTCAGCCGCGCGCCCAGCTTCACCGGGATCAGCCGCTCCTCTGCCTTTTTGCCGAAGCGGATCACCGCGTGCAGCGGCGCGTGCCGGTGCAGCCCGGCATCGTCCGCGGCGAATTCGACCACATCGCCCAGCTTGTCCTCGGTGCGCGTCAGCGAACTGTACAGCCGGAACGAGACCGGACGGTTGGCCACGAGCTGCAAGCCCTCCTGATCGATTTCGACCGCCGCGCCCTCCTCGGCGCCGCGCGGCACCAGCGTCACCGCCGGGAATTTGCCGTCGCGCGGTTCGCCGAGACCGACGTAATACGTCCGTGGCAGGCCGCCCCGCACCAGCACGCCCGAGCCCGTCGAGCGCACGTACGAGTAATACGCCGCGCCGCGTGCCACCGCCAGATCGAGATCGATATTTTCGAGGATCTCCGGCCGCCGCCCGTACCACTGCCCCACCACATCCGCCACGCGTTCCCGCAGAATCTCCGGGATGAAGAAACCGCCGTTGAACAGGATGGCGTCGGGCGCCTGCCCGGTGGGCTCCAGAAAGGCGTTGAGGTGCCGCGTGATCGCGGGATCGGAGACATACGGCAGCCCCAGCTCGCGGAACAGGCTGCGCTTCTCCTCCTTCGGCCCTTCCCCACGCGCCGTGAACGGCAGGAAGCCCTCGAGCGCCAGCTCCAGCGCCTCCTCGCGCAGAATTTCCGTTTTGAGCGACTTGCCGATCAGCGCCGTTCCGCCGCCGAGCACGGTGATTTCCACCGATTTCAGATTCGGATCGTTCAGCATCCGCTCCTTGGCCGCGGAACATTGCCGCCGCAGGCCGCTGCGTTGCCGCACGGAAAGCGACGCGCCCAGCTTGGTCTCGGCCAGCCACGCCAGCGTCAGGTCAAGATTATCGCCGCCCAGCAGCAGGTGCTTGCCGACCGCGGTGCGCGTGAAATTCACCAGGTCGCCTTCGCGCGAAACACGGATCAGGCTGAAATCGCTCGTGCCGCCGCCCACGTCGCAGACCAGCACGATCTGTCCGTCGAACAGCTTCTTGCGCGATTGCGAGAGGTTATTGGCGATCCAGGAATAGAACGCCGCGGCGGGCTCTTCGAGCAGCGTGAGCCGTTCGAGCCCGGCATCCCGCGCCGCCATGACGGTGAGCTCGCGCGCCTCTTCGTCGAACGAGGCCGGAACGGTGAGGACGATTTCCTGCTCGGCCAGCGGCGGACGCCCCGAACGGTCCCATTCCTCGCGGAACTTGGCCAGGAACCGCGCCGAGACCTCGACCGGCGAAAGCACGCGGCCGGTCTCCGGCGAATCCCACGGCAGGATCTTCGCCGTGCGGTCTACATCCGGATTCGAGAGCCATGATTTCGCCGAGTGCACCAGCCGCGTCGGCACCAGCGCGCCCTGCTCGCGCGCATACACGCCAACCGGCTGCGAATCCTCGAGAAACAGAAACGATGGCAGCGTGCGCCGCGGCTCGATGCGGCCCGCCGCCACCATCTGCGGCGTCTCGAAGATATGCAGCGGCGGAAAATCCCGGTCCTCGGCCTCCCGTTCGTCGATGTATGCCAGCGCGGAATTGGTAGTGCCGAGGTCGATGCCGATTTTCATAGGGATTGGGGGTTGGGGCTGGGGGATTGGGGATCGGGTTCGGAGCGTCACGTCGGCCTTCCCCAAACCCCAATCCCTAATCCCCACCCCCCCGGTCTTACACCTGCACTTTCTCTCTAACGTTGAACTCCAGTTTCCACCGCCGTCCGTCCCGCGCCACGCACCAGAGCTGCAAGATGCCCGTCTCGGTGACCACGGTTTCGAACGACACCGGGACGACCTCGGCGGAGCTTTCGCCGCCGAAGGCGACTTCCATCGGCGCCAGTTCTTCGAGCTCCTCATCGAGATCTTCGATCAGGTCACCGGGACGGTCATCCTTGCGCGAAGCGGAAGTGAAAAACCGGAACTCCGCCGGCTGGCCGACGATCAGGCCGAACTCGCGGTTGGGAATCTTCTCTTCCGTGCCTTCTTCCATGCCGAACGGCACCACCGTCAACGCCTTCAGCGGCGCCGGGAAGCCGGGAATCGAGGGCATGGCGGACTCCACACCGACGTAGTAAGTCCGCGGCACGCCGCCGCGGATGCGCACGCCGCGTCCGCGCCGCGCCAGGCCGTAGTACGCGGCGCCGCGCGAGACCGCGTGCATCAGGTCCTCGCCGCTCAACTGTTCGACCGGCGTCATGCCTTCTTCCCGCAGCCAGGAATTCAGCGTTTCGAGAATGCGCCCGCGCACCAGGCCGGCGTTCAGTACGCCGCCGTTGAACAGCACGTGGGTCGGGCACGCCAGGCCGCTTGGCCCGCGCCGCACCTCGCCATGCTCCGCCCGCGCCGCCTGCTGCCGCAGGAAGCGGGCCAGGTGCCGCGTGATCGCCGCATCCGCCGCGTACGGGAGGCCGAGTTCCTGCAGGCCGACCCGCCGCTGACCCGCGGGCATTTCCGTGCTCGGGACCGCCGGCAGAAACTGCGCCAGCACGTCGTCGATCTCCTCGCGCGTCAACGACGCTTTGATCGTACCGCCGACCAGCCCGGTTCCCTTCCCCAGGATCGTCACCGGCTGCTCCGTGGCCTTGGCCTCCGGATCGAGCAGCTTCTCTTTCGCGACGCGGCAGTTGGCCCAGAGCTGCTGGTGCTGGCGCGCATCGAGGCGAGTGCCCTTTGCCGCCAGCCGCTGCGCCACCACCCCCGCCAGCGCGAGATCGATGTTATCGCCGCCGAGCAGGATGTGCTCCCCGACGGCCACGCGGTCGAGCGCCAGTTCGCCCGCCTTCTCTGTCACCGCAATCAGGGTGAAATCCGTGGTGCCGCCGCCGATATCGACGACCAGGATCAGGTCGCCCACATGGACGCGCTCGCGCCAGTCCGGATGGCGCTCGATCCAGGCGTAAAACGCGGCCTGCGGCTCTTCGAGCAGCGTGATGTTCCGGTATCCCGCCTGCTGTGCCGCCTCCAGCGTCAGCTCCCGCGCGACGGCATCGAACGATGCCGGCACCGTCACCAGCACCTGCTGATCCGTGAACGGCGCATCCGGCATTTTGTAGTCCCATGCCTCGCGGATGTGCTCCAGATACCGCCGGCTGGCCTCGACCGGCGAGATCTTCGCGACCCCTTCCGGCGCGCGGAACGGCAGCAGCGGCGCCGTGCGGTCCACGCCCGAATGCGAGAGCCACGACTTCGCCGAACTCACCAGCCGCCCCGCGTTTTCCACGCCTCGCTTCTGCGCGAGGCGCCCGACCACGTAGCCGCGATCGGCATCCCACGGCAGCGCCGTCGTGCCCGCCGGAAAATCCGAAGCCCCCGGCAGGTACAGAAACGAGGGCAGCAGTCCTTCGTCCCGCACTTCGCCCGGATTTTCGAGCTGCGGAATCCCGAGCAACTGCACGTTCGCCGGCGCGAACGGATCGTCGCCCGCGTGCGCCTCCGCGTACGCCAGCGCGGAGTTCGTGGTACCGAGGTCTATGCCAATTACGTATCGTGCTTCCAAGCCGCTAACCTGCTCTCACTGAGCCCTGACCCTACTCAATCTCGATTTCCGCCGGCGCGATGATCGACGGGTCCTGCCTGCCCGCGATCGCCGGCAGATCCACCTTCACGGCGCGCCACCCCTTATGCCGCAGTGTTCCGCCCTTGGGCGGCATCGCCGGGACATTGCCGACGAACTTCACCACGTTTGCATCGGTCGAGGGCGCGTTCGTGTAGGTCCCCTCCACGCCGTCGATCACCGGCTGGAGCGTGAGATACCGCGAGATCGAGTCGCGGCACTGGTCGTGAAGTTCGCGGACGGCCGCGCCGATCTGCTCGTCCGAATAGCCGGCGATGTCCTCCATGAGGAAGTCCACCAGACGCGAATCGCGCTGCAGGATGCCGAGAATCTGCAGCGCGCCATCGGCGGTGCGGGCCGCCGGAGCCGCAGGCGCAGCCTGCCGCGGGGACGCCGCCGAGACGGTTGCCGGCCGGCCCAGCCGCAGTTTTCCGAGCGTTTCCGCCGAAAGCTCGCCATGGAACAGAATGTTGAAGAAACACCGAAACGCAAGCAGAATCCGATTCAAATCAAAGCTCCAAGCTCATAGGATATCAGCGGTGTGGCGCAGTGCGGCTGCCAAGGCCACGGTGGGCGGCGGAAAATCCGGCGCCGGCGGAATCAGGTCCAATAATGGCGGCGAACGTAATTGCGCATGGCCAGATCCATCGCACGCTTGCGGCGAGGCTTCACGACCAGAAAAACCGCGCCTGCGATCAGCAGGCCAAGCACAACTACGGCCAGCGCGATCAGGCTAATGCTCATCGGCAGGAATCCGCTTTACTGTTTCCGTCCCGGCGCCGAACACAAACCGAACCAGAACCTCCGCAGGAACGGTCTCGCCGCCCAGGTGCGCCGGTGAGAATTGCCATTTTCGGCAGGCGACTACGGCCCGGGCAGCCAGGTCCCTGCTCCGTCCCTTTCCCTTGGAGAGCAACTCGGCGTTATCGACTTTGCCGGCCCGATCCAGATAGAGTTTCACGGTGACCGGCACGGTATTTCGGACCTGGCTCCGCAATTCCGATGGGATTTCGGGCGGCAGTTCGCGCAGCACGTGCGGCGGGTCGAACGCCGCGCGTTCGCTGCTCTTGCGCGAGAGCAGCCTCCCGATGAGTCCCCGGTGACCATACGGCACCGGGTCCACCGCGATCCTCACGAACGGGTCGGGAACCTCGTAGGCGGGGAATGAGATTCCACTCCAGGCAACCGGAGGCTCCGCCGCCGAGGGCTCCGTGGCAATGCTCGGTGGATCGGGAAGACGGGGGGCCGGCGTAACCGCCGCAAGCTGCGGCGCCAAGGGGAATGGAGCTGTTTTCGATCGCGCCCGCCCTTTCCGCTTGACCCTCTGGACCGGCGGAGCGCTTGGCGCACCGGTATCACCACCGGCAGGGGCGGCCGTTTCCGCCGTGGCATCCGCTTGCGCTGGTTGGAGCGCTGCGACGGGTCCGATCTCGATTGGTGGGGGAGCGTCGGCCGGCCGAGCCGCTTCTTCCTTGCTGCGCACCAATTGCCTGGCATCGATCGCTGCAACCGCCTGCCGGCCGCCCTGATGCACAAGGCCACCCAAGGTCGCGATCCCCAGCGCGGCAGCGGCCACGAGCCATTCGACTCTCCAGCGCCCTGGCAGAAGCGCGGAAGGTTGCGACCACTGGCGCCTTGCCCGGGCCAGCAGTTTTGCAGCCTGTGCCCGTGCCTGCGCCGCGCCGGATCGAAAGCTGCCATCGAGCATCGCCGGAGGCCGGCGCATGTTCACTGTGGCGCGCCGCGCCGGTAATACCTCGGTCTCTGGCACGGGAACGATCGTCGCGCGCGCGGGTTCCACAGCGGCATAGGAAGGCCGAGGGCGCCGGACCGGGCCGCTCTCCGCCAGCAGAGCTTCGGCATCGAAGGGAAACTCGCTCGAAGGCTTGGCGATCCGCAGCGCGCTCTGATCCCAAAATGCTCCCCGGAGCTTCCCGCCGGGAGTGAGATGGACCATCAGGAGCACCATCGACGGCTTGGAAAAATGGGCCGCCATCAGATCGATGTCCTCCGCCGTCAGCGCGAATTCCTTGCGCGTATTGCTGCGGAAGAAGCCGACCACCCCGCAGGCGCGGACCGCGCCATGCCGCCGCAGCTGTCTCGCGAGCCCGCGCTGGTCGTCGCCGGAGAGGAGATAGGATGCTCCGAAGGCGTGCTCGCACCCGACCGGCTCAAAATCTTTCACCTGGACCACGGTCTCGCCCCGAAGTCTTCCCACGGTCCCCAAGAGCAAGCCACCGATCTCCGAAAAACGGTAGGAAAACGACGCCTCCGGCTCCCGGACCGCCAGACCGAGCTGCTCCACAACGTCCAGGCTGAGGTCTACCGAGATCGCTCCGCCAGGCGCCTGCCACCGGTAATGCGGAGCCGAATCGGCGTGGTCGATCATCGCGATATCGCATTGTATTCCGGGTGCGCACACCTGCGGATTCGATCCGACCGCGCAATTGTTCCGGCCGGCACGGAAATCCGGCGGTACGAGCGCTCAAACACACTTATGATGGACGTCCGCAGACGCACTCAGCGGGACTGGATCACCGTAGCCTGCCGCAGCCGCTCCAACTGCCGGCGCGCGATCTCCGCCCACTGGCCGGCGCTATCCAGCTTCAGATAGCACTTCCAGTGGTGCACGGCCTTGAGCGTCTCGCCGGTCCGCTCGCACAGCAATGCCAGATTGAAATGGGCGTCGGCGTATTGCGGGCTGAGCTCCAGGGCTTTCCGGTAGTGTTGCACAGCCTCCGCCACGCGCCCCTGCTCATCGTAGAGATTGCCCAGATTGAACTGTGCCAGCGGATACCCGGGATCGGCTTCGGTCGCGCGCGCGTAATACTTCTCGGCCTCGGCGTACCGGCGCTGGCGGTAATAAATCGTGCCCAGGTTGACCAGGGCGCCCGCGGCCGAAGGGTTCAGCTCGATGACCTTCAAATACGCCTCGATCGCCTGCGAAACCGGCGCGCCGGTTTCCTCGAGCTCAAGCCCTTTTTGAAACCAGGCTTCCGATTCCCGCAGCCGCTCGGCGGCGCGCTTGCGCTCCGGAAACGCCTTAACGTCGCCCAGGCTGGCGGTGTCGAAATCGAAGAGGATCTGTCCGCTGATCGCCTCCATCCGCTGCCCGCCCAGGTGCACGGCGATCCGCTTTCCGTCCGAGACGATGCGCAGCTCCGCGAGCGGCTGCGAAACGCCCGCGATCTTCTGCCGCAGCGACTCGAGCGCGCGGACGATCTGACGCGGCTGGATGCGATTCTCCCGCAGCTTGCACAGCGTCTGGATCGAGATCAGGTCGGAAAACGAATAACTCGAGCCGGCCGGGATAAACCGCTGCCGCTCCCAGCTTCTGAGCTGCCGCTCCGAGAGGCCAAACTTACGGCGAACATCCGCTCGTGAGAATCCCTCGTTCGACGCCACGGCAGTATTTTAACAAGCCACCGGCGGCCGGTCGCTGGATTTACGGCCCCGGAGATCATGGGCCGCGCCGCACTTCTTTGCTATACAAAGTACTTGAAATGCGGACCATTGCCGCGGTATTATACCGGCATGGCGACCCCGCGACCCCAGCCCGTCGAGCTGCACGCTCACGCCATGGACAACCTGCGGTATATCCGCCGCGCCATGGAGCGCGCCGGATCGTTCACGGCCGTTCCCGGCATCGGCGGCATGCTCATGGGATCTTCCGCGCTCGCGGCGGCGTGGATCGCCTCCCGCAGCGTCGGCGCCGCGTGGATGGCGGTCTGGCTGGCCGAAGCGCTGTTCGCGCTGGCCATCGGCCTGGCCGGAGCGGCATTCAAGGCGCGGCGCGCGCGCCTGCCGCTGCTTTCGGGTCCCGGCCGCAAATTCGTCGCCGGCTTCGCCCCCGCGATGCTGGCGGGCGGCGTGCTCACGGCGGTTCTGTTTCGCGCCGGCCTCGCCGGGTTCCTCCCGGGCGCCTGGATGCTGCTCTACGGCACGGCGGTTGTTTCGGGCGGCGGCAACTCGGTCCGCATCGTGCCGCTCATGGGCGCCTGCTTCATGGCGCTGGGCGCGGCGGCGCTATGGTGGGGCGGCGCGACTCCCGGGGCCGGCGATGCCCTGCTCGCGGCCGGATTCGGCGGCCTGCATATCGTCTTTGGAACCATCATTGCGGTGAAATATGGCGGCTAAGCGCAAATTGAAACCGGCGGTCCCGGAGACCGCCCCGAACAAAGAGATGGGGCCCGCCGCGCCCGGCGCGCCGGGCGGCGCGGGCCAACTCGATCGCCTCATCCACGAGCGTCTGCGGCTGGGTATCCTGAGCGCGCTCTCCGTCAACGCGTCCCTCACGTTCAACGAGCTCAAGAGACTGCTCGACACCACCGACGGCAACCTCAGCGTGCACGCGCGCAAGCTGGAGGAAGCCGGTTACCTTTCCTGCACCAAGTCCTTCGAGGGCCGCATTCCGCGCACCGATTACCGCCTGACCGCGGCCGGCCGCCGCGCTCTTGAGCGTTACCTCGACCACATGGAGGCGCTGATCCAGGCCATGCGGGAGAAGTGAGGATTTAGGAGTTTAGAAGTTAGGAGCTAGGAGTCAGGAGGCCGAGGCACTCCGGCCAGCATCTCCTAACTCCTAACTCCTAAATTCCTGCTCGGCGGTGCACGGCAACCGACTTTATGAGGCAAATCACTCTACACACCGGCATCATCATGGACGGCAATGGCCGCTGGGCGCTCGCCCGCGGCCTACCCCGCGCGGCCGGGCACGCCGCCGGGGTGGAGGCCGTCCGCCGCGTGGTCGAAGCCGCGGCCGGATGCGGCATCTCGATCCTGACGCTGTTCGCCTTCTCGAGCGACAACTGGCGCCGCCCGGCGGATGAGGTCGATACGCTCATGCGCCTGCTCGCCGCGTATCTCGAGACCGAGACTGCGCGGTGCGTGGCCGATGGCGTGCGCGTCGAAGCCATCGGCCGCCGCGACCGGCTCACCTCCTCGCTCCAATTGGCGATCGCGCGCGCCGAAGCCGAGACGGCCGGCGGTACGCGCCTCCGGTTGCGTGTGGCGCTGGATTATTCCGGCCGCGCCGCGATTCTCGCCGCCGCTCGCGCCGCGGGGGACCTCTCGCTGGAATCCATCGCGCGGGCCCTAGGGCCTCCCGTCGACCTGCTGATCCGCACCGGCGGCGAGCGCCGTCTCAGCGATTTTCTGCTGTGGGAGAGTGCGTACGCGGAACTGGTTTTCACCCGGACCATGTGGCCCGATTTCGGCGCCTCCGATCTCGCCGCCGCCATGCGCGAGTTCCGCACCCGCCAGCGCCGCTTCGGCGGCGTACCGCAGCCGCGGCTGCGCCTTCGCCAGGCATGGCTGGAGTAGTCCGAGCGGCCCCGCACGCCGCTCGGCCTGCTGAGGCGGACAGCGGCGAGCGCCGCCGATCTCGCCATCGCGCCCGGCAACTTTCGCGCCGCTTTGCGGCGGAGGCTTCGCCAGCGCTCGGCCGCCCGCCCGATTTCCTGATCCGCAGCAGCGCCGAGCGCCGCCACGGACCTTTGTATCGCCAGAAACAGTTCCATTCTGGGCGGCTTGACCCTCGATCCTGCCGCCGATAAGATAGCCCGTCCCGGTTTAGTTCGGGATTAGTTCCCTAATA
Organism: Bryobacteraceae bacterium; assembly: GCA_035293845.1. GTDB lineage: Bacteria > Acidobacteriota > Terriglobia > Bryobacterales > Bryobacteraceae > DATGMB01. The sequence goes on along the minus strand of DATGMB010000046.1, from coordinate 57 downwards.
TCGAGGAGATTTCACGGTGGCGAGAATCGAGTTTTGCCTGCAAACTCTGGTTGTCCT
>DATGMB010000045.1:0-6602 GCA_035293845.1 Bryobacteraceae bacterium | reverse complement strand
ACGAGAAGGCAGCCGGCAGCGGAGCCTTCGGCCTGTTCGGCCGCCTTGCGGCTGCCGACGAAGGCGAGCTCGGAGCCTCCCGCGCTTTCGAGCGGAGCGACGCCGGTGAGCTCCTTTTCGCCATCGCCCTCGAAAGTGGCGCCCAGCCATTCGGCAAGTTCTCGCACGCGCATAGGACGATGGTAGCGCGCGCACGGATCCCGCTAGAACGGAGCGCTTACACCTTGCATCCGCTTTCCGGTAGGACAACTGACCAATCACCAAAGAGAGCTTTCCCGCCAGTACTATCCGGGCGAACATAACCTTCACGGAGGCGATATGAAGTGCGTACGATCGGTCTGTCTGGCGTTGGCCCTCGGGAGTTGTTGCGGTACGGCGTCGGCGAGCGCGGTGCAGATCTATACGTTCGGCGGCGATTTCACGTCGCTCAATGCAAACGGCGCCCCGGACAGTCTCAACTTCATGGACCCGGCCTCGGCGGCATCGGTCGCCGCCGTTCTCACGCCAGTAGGTGACGGCAGCATCGGATTTAACGGCGGGCTGGTGAGCTATAGCAACCTCCTATACGCCATCGGAAACGACAGCAACGGCGTGGCCACGCTCTACTCGATGCAAACCAACGGGCAAGGCCTGGCCGCGGTCAGCTCCGCGTTCAATAACACGGGGGGCGCAGCGGGGATCGTCTTTCAGAACGGACTGGCGGAGATCGGCGGCACGTTCTATGCAATCGGCGCCGGCCTTAGTTCCGAGGGCCTCTACCAGATTCAATCGGGAACCGCCACCCAGGTGGCGTCCCTCGATACTTTCAACGGCACGTACGCCGGCCTCGCCTGGGACTCCAGTCTGGACGAGTTCTACGGCATCATTGCCGGAGCTTCCGGCGCTCAGAACGGCGATCTTCTGGTCAGTTTCGGTCTTACCGGCGCCGTGACGGTGGTCGCCAACCTGAACAGTCTGGACAGTTCCCAGGCGGGCACGCACCTCGGCGGCATCGCCGATGCGGGCAGCGGAATGCTCTATGCCATCTACACGAATCCGTCGACGTTCACCGGCGAACTCGAGCAGATCAACTTGAATGGCAGCCCCTCGGCGTCGGCGCTTTACGACTCGGGAATTCCACTGGCGCAGAATGCCGGCATGGGGATCATCATGCCCGCCACCGGCGCGCCGGAACCGTCGGCCGCATTCGGGCTGGGCGGCGCCCTGGTTCTGCTGCCGTTTCTGCGCCGCAACCGCGCCCGCCGCAACACAGCCTGACGGTGTTGCCCGATCTCTCCGCAGCAGGCGGGCCGGGGAACTCATGCCGCCCTGCTGGGAAATCTGAAGCAGCGTCCGCGCGCTGCCACTGTCACCAACCCTCGCCCTGTGCGCTATCCGCGGAATCCGCGCGTTCCGGCGAGGCCCTGATGGAGAACCCATGAAGAATCGAACGAAGCGGTTTCTGTTACCCTGCGCCGGCCTGGCCGGCCTCTTCCTCGTCGGCTCCCTGATGCAGCATCGGGGAAGCCAGGCCAGGGGCGCTTACTCGACGCCCGTATCCGTCGTGAACACCACCAGCGCTCCGGCCATCAACCTGAGCGCCGACACCATGACGCGCATTCCCTATCAATCCACGGTCATCAGCCAATGCACTGGCGCCCAACCGCAGAACTGCGCCTTCAGCGGATTCACCGCATGCCCCGCCGGATACCGGCTGGTCATCCAGAACGTTTCCGGGTTTTTCAACCTGCAGTACGGCAGCACGCCGCTGGCAGGATATATGGAGGATTTCGATTTCGCCCACAACATCCAGACCTTCACCGGATTGAATGCGCCCATTGGCGGCACCGGTTTCAACGGCGAGTCCTTCGCGGGGCTCAATCAAAACGTCCTCTCATTCTTCGATGCCGGCCAGTTCCCGTTCGTGGTGATCTACGGCGCCTTCCAGGGAGCCGGCTTCAATAACGGAATCACGCTTTCCGGCTACCTGGAGAACTGTTCCGTGGTCGGATGCCCGCCCATCCAGCGGTAAACGTCCGGGATGGCGGCGGGCCTGCGCGATGGCACGCCGCCATCTTTCCCCGTCCACAGCACGACACGTCTGCATCCGATCGCAGCGCCTCGGGAGCAGAGCCAGCCTACAACAGGGGCGTCTGCCAGCCGGAACCGGCCACTTCTCACCAAACAGGCGCAACTCGGGCAACTGGATCTGTTCATACGTGGGAAGCGCGTTGAACGGCGCGATGTCTCTCTCCCAGGCCAGCATGGGGAGCCGCGCGGGGTTACACTATACCGCGTGCCAAGGAGGCCTTCGCCAATTCAAAGCGGAGGGACTGAATCGCCATGGACTCGTTACAGAATTCGGCCGGGCGCCGTGAATTCATCAAGACTGGCGCTAAATCGGCTGCCCTATCGGTTTTGGCCAACGTCGCGATTCCCCACGTCCACGCAGCGGGCAGCGACCTGATCCAGGTGGCGCTCATCGGCTGCGGCGGGCGGGGCGGCGGCGCAGCGGCGAACGCACTATCGGTCAAGCGCGGTCCCGTCAAGCTGGTGGCTATGGCGGATCTGTTCCCGGAACGGCTGGCGAGCGACCTGGACCGGTTGAAGCAGCGTTATCCAAGCCAGGTCGAGGTGCCGCCGGATCGCCAGTTTCTCGGCTTCGACGCCTATCAGAAGGCCATGGATTGCTTGAAGCCGGGCGATACCGCCATTTTCGCAACGCCTCCGGCGTTCCGCTGGGTTCACTTCACCTACGCGATCCAGAAGCGGCTGAATGTATTCATGGAAAAGCCGCTGACGGCGGACGGCCCAACCAGCAAACGCATGTTCGCGCTCGGCCGCGAGGCCTCAGCCAGGAACCTCAAGGTGGGGGTAGGGCTGATGTCGCGGCACAGCCGGGCGCTACAGGAAATGGCTGACCGCGTCCATAACGGCGAGATCGGCGAGATCATTCTGCAGCGCGGCTACCGCATGCATGGACCCGGCGGGTATTTCCTCTCCCTGCCCAAACCCGCCGGCATCAGCGACCTGCTCTACCAGGTGAAGCGATTCCACAGTTTCATCTGGGCGAGCGGAGGCTGCTACAACGATTTTTATATTCACCTCATCGATCATCTGGGATGGATGAAAAATGCCTGGCCGGTAAAGGCGCAGGCGTTGGGCGGCCGGCACTACAAGGTAAGTCCCGAGGGGGTTGCCTACGTGGATCAGAATTTTGACGTCTATTCGGTGGAATACACCTATCCGGATGGTACGAAGTTCTTCTTTGACGGCCGCTGCATGAACGGCTGCGAGGAGATCTACACCAGCTCCGTGCATGGGAGCAAGGGCATGGGAATCGCTTCCAGGCAGGGCGATTGCGGCCTGCCATCGAGCCTGTACAGGAGCCAGGCGGCGAACCCCGCGGACATGATTTGGGAATCGAGGGTGCGTCCGGAGGAGAGGGATCCTTACCAAAACGAGTGGAACGATTTGATGGACGCCATTCGAGACGACAAACCTTACAACGAGGTCCAACGCGGCGTCGAGGCCAGCCTGGTTGCCAGCATGGGCCGGATGGCCGCCAACACCGGCAGGGAGATTACTTTCGACCAGATGCTCCAATGCGAGCACGAGATGGCGCCGAATATAGACAAATTCACCATGGATTCCCCTGCCCCGCTCCTTGCGAACGCCGATGGCAGATATCCCGTGCCGCAGCCCGGCATCGTAACCGCGAGGGAATACTGATCGGGCTCGAAGCTGGGGTCAGTGCGTAGCTTGTGGCGCAGGTGTTCCGTCGGACCACTTGCCGACCCAGACCATCAGAATCGTTGCGCGCTCTTCAGGGTCGTCCGCCGCAATAACCGGCGAGCCGGGCAGGTCCGCTCCCCAACTCGCCGCCGCCTTGCCCGCAACAAAAAACATTAAATGGGGATGCCAGTTCTTGCCGCTATCGCTTAAGTACTGCTGCTTCGACATCATGTAGCACATCGCTCCCGGCGCGAGCGCGGGCAGCTCGTTCTTTTCCAGTGCGGTTGCGATCGCGTGAAGCATCTCCGCCTTCGATTTTCCCGCCAGCACCAGTTTGGTTTTCATCAGAAAGATGGGCGCGAACGTCCGTGCGGCTGGCGGATTGAAGCAAATCGGCGCGCGCACTCTGGGGTTCCAGAACTCAGGCTCATCGGTGGCGGCGCCCCACGATCGCTCCACGAGACAGAGAAAACCATTGCTCCCCTTCACCGCCGTCGCGTATCCGTCCCGTCGCAGTACCATCACTTCAGCCCCGTCCGAAATGGATGCCGGAGCGCCACTGCGAGCGAGCGCAATTTCGGCATTCTCGTTCGGCTCCAAATACCGGTCCAGAGGGGCCATGGCCGGATACACCGCTTTCTCCGCCTGCGTCTGTGCCAGGCCGGTTGCGCCGGGATAGATCACCGGCGCCACAAATACGGCAGCAAGGAAACTCAGCTTTGTTTGCATGGAACTCTCCGGCGCGCGCGCTTTCCAGTTCGGGCTCGGGAACGCATCCGGCGTCGAGATCGCCGGGCCATCTGGTTGCGCCATTAAATCACGGGAAGGCCGAAGCGGTCAACGCGCCAATGGAAAGCGGCGGGCGGAGAGCGATGCCTCGTGAAACTCACCTGTGCCCATGCGGCAGGATGCCAGCCGCGGTAGAGTGATCTTGATGAAAGCTCTCATTCTCGGAATCTGCGTTTCGGCATTGGCAATGCTCGCGGCGGATCTGGCGCTCGTGCAGCCGAAGGATCTGGCGGCGCAACTGGCGGAGAAGCCGGCCATCTTCCACGTCGGCTTCAATACGCTCTATCGCAACGGCAAGCACATTGCGGGCTCGGTGTATGCTGGGCCGGGTTCGAAGGCCGATGGACTGGCGGCGCTGCGGACGGCGGTCGAGAAGCTGCCGCGCGACCGGGAGATCGTGATCTACTGCGGCTGCTGCCCGTGGGACCACTGCCCGAATATCCGGCCGGCGTTCGCGCTGCTGCGCGACATGGGTTTCACCCGCGTCAAGGCGCTCTACATCGCGGAGAATCTCAAGACGAATTGGGTCGACGCCGGGTATCCGGTAGAATAAGCGCCATGCGAAACTGCCTTCTGCTGCTGGCCGCCGCGGCGGCCCTGGTGCTGGCTCAAGTCCCGCGCAACCGCGCGCCGTATCCCAACGAGCAGTGGGTCCGCGCGTTCAACGGCAAGGACCTCACGGGCTGGGTGCCGGTAGGCCACGAGAAATGGACCGTCGAGGACGGCACCATCCACGGGCAGGGCGTGACGAAGGAGTACGGCTACCTGCGGACCGAGAAGAAGTACAAGGATTTCTGGCTTTCGATCCGGTTCAGGTGCGAGGACGACGGCAACAGCGGCCTCTACTTCCATACGGAATTTGTGGGCGACACACCGGAGATCGCCAAAGGCATGCAGTTCGAGATCGACCGCACGCTGAACCATCACAATGGCGGGCTCTACGGCGACGGGCGCGGCTGGATCGCATGGCCCTCGCCGGAATACGAGCAGGTGCTGCGGCCGACGGACTGGAATGACGTGCTGGCCAAGGTGGAAGGCAACCACATGGTATACATTCTGAACGGCATCACGGTCCTGGACTTCACCGACCCGGCGCCGAAGTCGTTCGACGGTTACATCGCGCTGCAGTTGCATTCGGGCGGCGAGGGCAACATGCGGTTCAAGGATATTTATATCCGCGATCTTTCGGCGCGGTAGAATCGGGCCATGGTGGAGTTCGCGGTGGTGCTTCTCGCGGGGGTTTCGATGGCCGTCGATCCGGAGGGTGCCTTGCGCCTTGGCGGCCGGCTCGGACCGGCGATCGAGCACTTCAAGGATGCCCTTCAAATGCCGATCACCCCGCTTTGGGGCAGACGTCCGGAGCCGCAGCCTCCCTCGCGCAGGGCGATGTGGGCCATGCGGGGCTTCGGCGTTGCGGTCGCGGCTCTCGGGTTTGCAGGCCTCGCCATGGGCCGTTAGAGATCAATGTCGCGCGTGGGCGGCTTCTGATCCGGGTTCTCCTTCGCCCGTTTGAACAGCTCGTCGAACTTCTTTTCGAGCACCTTGCCGTGCGTCTTCTCGGCCTCGAACTGCTTGCGGAAGATCTCATCGCGGCGCGCGCCGGCGCCCTTCAGCTTTTCCACTTCCGCCGCCAGATCGTCGATAGCCCGCGGTTTTTCCGGGACGGTGTGGGCAATCACCGCCCGCGTCTCCGGATCGATTTTCAGGATGGCCGCACAGCACGGGCACGCCACTTCAAACATTCCGATCGCCATAGGACTATGGTAAACGACCCGCGGGGGCACACAGCATAACGCCGGCGGATATACCGCCGGCGTTATGCCCACAGGCCCGGAGAGAGACGATTGTGAAGGAATTTCGATGGACAGCTAGAGGGTTTTTATGCGAGGTGACTGGTTAGGCGGGAGACTATACGGAAGATCAATCATCTCTCCAAGGGCCTGCGATTTCTTAGTCACGGCCTCTCTAGAGCAATCTCCTCGCCAAACGGTAAACACTTGAAACCATTGCCCCAGATCCGAAATTTCAACGGCTTTGTATGCAAAATTGGCACTGGGGTGTCAACTTCCTGTTCCAAAAGGATACGATTCGGCCTGAGC
>DATGMB010000044.1:0-11136 GCA_035293845.1 Bryobacteraceae bacterium | reverse complement strand
ATCGGCGGCGAGCACGGCATCGGCAGAATCGACCTGGTGGAGAACCGGTTCGTCGGAATGAAGTCGCGCGGCTGCTACGAAACCCCCGGCGGCACGCTGATCATGTTCGCCATCCGCGAGCTCGAGGCGCTGACGCTCGATAAAAACACGCTGCACTACAAGCAGGCACGAGCGCTCGAATACGCGGAGATGGTCTACAACGGCCTGTGGTTCACACCGCTGCGGGAAGCGCTGGACTCGTTCTTCGAGAAAGTCAGCGAGACCACCACCGGAGAAGTGAAGCTGCAGCTTTACAAGGGCAACATCGCGCCGCTCAGCCGGAAATCCGCGTATTCGCTCTATTCGCTGGATATCGCGAGCTTCACCATGGGCGCGAGCTACGACCAGAAAGACGCGCTGGGCTTCATCAACCTGATCGGCCTGCCGATGAAGGTGCGCGCGTTGGGAGCGAAGGCAAAATGACGCCAGGTTGTTCACCGCGGAGACGCAGAGGGCGCGGAGGTCACGCGGAGTACATCCAGAGAATCTCCGCGACACCTCTGCGTCCTCTGTGTCTCTGCGGTGAAAGGGAGGCTGATTGAAACTTTGGGGCGGAAGATTTGAGACCGGTCCCTCGGAAGTCTTCGAGAAATTCTCCGGATCTCTCGACTTCGACCGGCGGCTGCTCGATTGCGATGTGCGCGGATCGCAGGCGTTCGCGCGGGCGCTGGAGCGCGTCGGTATCCTGACGGCGGATGAGCGCGCGCGGATCGTCGCGGCGTTCGAGGAGATCCGCAGGGAGGCGGCCGATCCGCATTTCTACGACGGCGCGACGGACGAAGATGTCCACACGCTCGTCATCCGCAAGCTGAAGGAGAAGGCCGGAGCGGTCGCGGACAAGATCCACACCGGGCGCTCGCGCAACGAGCAGGTGTCGCTCGATACACGGCTGTGGCTGCGCGAGGAGTGCGACCGCATTCGCGGCCTCCTCCGCGGCGTGATGGCCGCGCTCGTGGATTGCGCCGCGGCGTATCCGGATGCCGTCGTTCCCGGCTACACGCATCTGCGGCGCGCGCAGGCCGTGCTCTGGCCGCATTACCTGCTCGCCTACTTCGAGATGTTCGCGCGCGATTGGGAGCGCTTCGGCGAGGCGCGCCTCCGGGCCAACGTGCTGCCGCTCGGCTCGGGCGCGCTCGCCGGAAGCGGCTTCGCCTTCGACCGCGAGGCCATGGCGCGCGATCTCGGCTTCGCCGCCATCACGCGCAACTCGATGGACGTTTCCGCCGACCGCGATTTCGCGCTGGACTTCCTCTACGCGGCGAGCGTGGCCATGATCCATCTCAGCCGGCTGGCGGAGGACTGGATCCTCTATTCGAGCGAGGAATTCGGCTGGCTGGAGCTCGGCGACGGCGTCACCAGCGGTTCGAGCCTGATGCCGCAGAAGAAGAACCCGGATTCGCTCGAGCTGATCCGCGGCAAGTGCGGGCGCGTGATGGGCTGCCTCACCAGTCTCATGGTCACGATGAAGGGCCTGCCCCTGACGTACAACCGCGACATGCAGGAAGATAAGGTCCCGCTGTTCGAAGCGGCCGGCCAGGTGGCCGGGTCGCTCGAAATGGCGCGCGCGGTCATCGAATCGGTCCAGCTGCGGCCGGAGGTTCCGGCGCGCGCGGCCGAGGAGAGCTGGGTGGTGGCGACCGATCTCGCCGAGGCGCTGGCTCGCGCCGGCACGCCGTTCCACCAGGCGCACCAGATCGTGGGAAGATTTGTGCTGGAAAGCGTGCGCGCCGGCAAGCGCCCGGCCGATTGGACAGCCGCTGATATGCAGCGGTTCGCTCCGGAATTCACGGGCGACCTGGCCGCGCTGCTCGATCCGAAAACGGGGATGAAATCCCGCGAGATACCGGGCGGCACGGGACCGGAAGCGGTGGCCGCGGCGCTCGTAGCGGCGAGGCAGCGGCTCGCTCAGATGGAGTTATGACGAAGACCTATCGCCAGGGGCAGATTCTCAAGCTGATTCGCTCGAAGAAGATCTTCACCCAGGACGAGCTCGCGCAGGAGCTGAAGAACCAGGGCATCGCGGCCACCCAGGTGACGCTCTCGCGCGACCTGCGCGACCTGCGGCTGGTAAAAACGCGCGAAGGCTATCAGGAGATGGCGCCGGAGGAAACGGGCCCCGGTTTCACGATGCTCGCGGGCGAGTTCCTCAATGACGTGCTGCGGGCGCAGAACCTGGTGGTGCTCAAGACCTCGCCCGGCCACGCCAATTCCGTCGCGGTGGCGCTCGACCGCGAAGGCTGGCCGGAGGTCGTCGGCACTATCGCGGGCGACGACACCATCCTGCTCATCACGCCGGATAATCCCACGGCGGAGGCGGTGCAGGAAAAGCTGCTGGGGCTGCTCGAGCGAGCGTAGAATGCGTTGGCTGCCGATCCTCGTGCTCGCGCCTGCCCTCGCTGCCCAGACGGTTACCGGCACGGTCACCAATGCGCTCACGCAGCAGCCGGTGGCGGGCGCCACCGTGTTCCTCTTCGGCGATGCCTCCGTCGCAGGGCGCGCATCGACGGATGAGACCGGAGCCTTTCGCTTTCCGAATGTCAAGCCGGGCGATTACAGTGTGCTCGCCACCCAGACCGGATATGACGTTCCGTACCTGCGGTCCGTGGTTGTGCACGTGGAGGCGGACCGCGATCCCAGCCCGCTGACGTTCGCGCTGACGCCCTTTCCCAGGCTTACCGGGCGTGTGCTCGATCCGGAGCGCAATCCCATCGCCGGCATTCCCGTCCACGCCATTGTGATTCGCGGCCTGGAAGTGCCGCCGGCCGTCACCGACAAGCAGGGCCGCTTCGCATTCCCGCCGCTCGCGCCGGGAGAATACGAGCTGCTGGCCAATCCGCTCGAAGCCGGCGGCAGCGAATTCGCGCCGACGTATTTCCCGGCCAGCGGGGACAGATCCGGGGGCGAACGCATCGCGGTGAGACCGGGCCCCGATCTGGCGGGCTACGATATCGTGCTGCGCGGCGGCCAGTTCTTCAACGTCCGCGGACGTGTGCTGGATGAAGCCGGCCGGCCGGCGCCGGGGGCGGAGGTGACCATTCAAAATCCCGACGCCACATGTGGCAAAGCCGTAACGCGCGAGGACGGGACCTTTGAAATCGAGCACGTGCCGCCGGTGGATGGCTGGGCTTCGGCCCTGTGGAAGCCAGGCGCGACACAGATGCGCGGCGCCGCGCCAGTCGCGGTAACGAAGCACGATCTCGAAAGCGTTGAGCTGCGGGTCTCGCCGCCAGCCGTGCTCCGAGGCGTCGTGGAACTGGACGGCGAAGACGTCGGCGCGGCCGTCGGCACCTACGCGCAACTGACGCCGGTTGCGGGCGACGGCACACGCGTCAGCGCCATCACGAGCGGCGACGGCATCCGCTTCGATGCGTATCCGGGGCGCTACGTGCTGATCTACGTTCCGCCGCGCCTGCGAGACGCATATCTGGACTCCGTACGGATGGGCGATCGCGACATCACCATGCAGGAGTTCGAACTGACGCCCGGAATGCCGCCCCTGCGGATCGTCCTGCGGAAGGGCGGCGGCGCCGTGACAGCGAAGGTGGAGAACGCCGCAAATTCCACGGCTGCCGCCGCAGCGGGGCCGCAGGTCGCGGTCCTCGTGCCGCAGGAGCCGCGGCTCCGATGCGATCCCTTCGTGGTACGCGGAATGCTCTCGGGTTCCGGCGCGTGGACGTTCTCGAATATCCGGCCGGGAGATTATTACGCGGTCGCGGCGGATTGGCCGATGCGGCCGGCGGATTTCTCCGACCCGCACTTCGCGGATGCCATGATCTCGCAGGGCGTGCCGGTGCGCGTCGAAGAGAACGCTATCGCCAGCGTCACTCTGAAGTGGGCCAGGCAGCCGTAGGCTCGCGGCCGTTGACAATTCCTTACGTGAAAGTCCCTTCATGTCAATAACCTGCGCGCCGGCGCGGGCGTTCTTACAGGTGAAGGAGGGCAACATGAGATACGCAAAATGGTTCGGACTTCTGGCGCTGGCGGCGGGCATCGCTTCCGCGCAGGACTGGCGGGATATCCGCCATGACGACGCACGCATCGGCCGGATGCAGGCCGATATCGCCCGCGACCGCGCGCGGTTGAACGAGGATATCCGGTGCGGACGGCAGGCCGCCGCCGCGCGAGATGCCGCCGACCTCGCGCGCGACCAGCGCGCGCTCGATGCGCAGTACCGCGACCTGCGCCACGATTACCGCGGCGCGTCGCGGGACTGGCGGTAGGGCGGGCCCATGGCCTGCTCAGGCGTGTAACGTACCGTGAAAGGATTGCCTCCCGAGCGGCATAACGCCCTCGGGAGGCACGATGCATTTCACTACGATCGCCCTGTTGATGGCGGCAGCGGCCGCCTGGGCTCAGGAAGCGCCCCCAAAACCTGCACCCGCGCCGCCGCCGAAAATCTGCGCCATTCCGCTGCTCAATGCGATGCCGCCGCCCAACGCCCGAACCGTGCGGCCGGACCCGATGGTCATCGTTCCTCCGGCCGCTCCGCCGGATCGCCGTGAGATGATCGCACCGGCGCCTCCGTGTGATGAACGCTCCCGGCCGAAAGCCGCGGAGCCGAAGAAGCCTCCGGATGGTGCCCGGATCATCCACCCGGTATCGGGCGATGTGCCGCATCGCGACTGGTTCTGCATCCTGGCGCCTTGCGGCGGCCCGGCTGCAACCGGCAATCGTGCGCTGCGCTAAATCAGCCGCGCAGGGAACGAACGCTTCACCGCTCGGACGCCGCGGCCCCGCTGGCCAGCGAAGGGGCTGGCTGGCCGGACGAGGCCGCGGCGTGTTTGCGGTGAGGCCAGAATTCCCGGGCCACGTGGTAGCCGACGTCCGCGCCGAGCCCGATGCCGCCGCTCACCAGCCCCGCGCCGACTCCCGCCGTCGAGGCAGGCTGCCACGCGCGGGAGATCAGCCCCGCGCCGAAGTTACCGGAGATCCGCCCGACGGCCACCGTCTTCCCTGCCCCGTTCGTGCGCGGGACGATAAAAGTGCTCTTCACCGCGTATTTCATGCGCGGCCAGGTCCCCTGCAGACCGGATGGGTGGTACCGCAGATCCTCATGGTGCCAGGCGCCGACGCCCAACTCGATCACACCCTTGATCGCATGCTGGCCCAGGCTCGATGCGAACCGCTTGCCGAAACCGGCCGCTCCCCCACCCCATTCTCCCGGGCGGTTCCTCGCCTGGCCGATGCCGGCCGAGACGGCCGAGCCGGCGATAGCCCGCGGGCCGGCCAACTCCTTGCCGTCGCGCTTCACGTCCTCGCGGGAGGCCGCGAAGGCCGAAGCCGTCAACGTAAAAACGAGAATAGTCCTGCCAAGCGTCCGCATAAGCGAGTTCCCGCTGCTTGGCAGAGCACGCACGATGCCAGTGACCGCTCAAGCCCGCCGCGTGTGATGCTGTTCACACCAGCGTGCCCGCCGGGTCTGCCATCGCACACTGGCACGCCGCTATTGTTTCGGCGGTTCCGGTTTGGGCACATCGGCATCCGGATCGGACGTGACCGGCGCCGTGCGCTCGACCACCACCTCGAAATGCGAGACCAGCGCGGCCAGCGCGCCGACCGCGGCCAGGACCGGGGCCAGCACCGCGCCCACTGCCGCTACGGTCAGCGGGATCTCCATGAAGGTGTGGCCGTGCTCATCCTTGATAATGATGCGGCGCACATTGCCCTCATGAACCAGCTCCTGAATCTTATCCGCGAGCTCATTGGCGTGCACGCGGAACTGGTCGACGATGCGGTCGAATTGGTTCATTGGGGAAGTGTAGCAGGGGCGGATGTCATCCCGCCCACGCCGTTTCGAAGCGTTCGCGCGGAACGAACGAGGATTGCGTGCCGATGGCGAGCGTGGAGAGGGCGGCATACACGTTCGCGCGCGCGATCGCCTCGGCTTCCGGCGCCCCCGCGGCGAGAAACGCGGCGAAGCTCCCGATAAACGCATCGCCCGCTCCGGTAGTATCGACCGGCTGCACGGCATATGCGGGCAGATGGCGCCCGTCCCACAACGCGCCATTAGCGCCCAGCGTGAGGATCACGCCGCGCAGCCCGCGGCCCGTGAGCGCGGCGGCGCAGGCGCGTGCCTCCTCAAGATTCCGCACTGGCATTCCCGCCAGCGCCTCGGCCTCCGTCTCGTTCGGGATAACGTAATCGGCGTCCGCCAGCGCCTCGAACGAGAGCGGCTGCGCGGGCGCGGGATTGAGAATCGAACGAATGCCGTGCCGGCGCGCGAAGCGGAGGGTGTAGTACACGGTTTCGAGCGGGATTTCGAGCTGCAGCACGAGGCAATCGGCCGCGCGAAGCATTGCCGCGGCGGCGTCGATATCGGCCGGCAGCAGATGATCGTTCGCGCCCTTGACCACCAGGATCCGGTTCTCGCCGGAGCGATCCACGAAAATCGGCGCCACGCCGCTCGAAACGCCCGGCGTGACGCGCACGTGCGTAGTATCGATGCCGCGCGCGGCGAAATTGCCGATGGTGGCGGGGCCGAACAGGTCGTCGCCGACGCGCGCCACCATCGAGACGCGAGCGCCGCACAGGCTCGCGGCGACGGCTTGATTCGCGCCCTTTCCGCCGAATCCCAGGTGGAATTCACGCCCGAAGATGGTTTCGCCGGGGCGCGGGAAGGCGTCGGTGAACGTCGTGAGATCGACGTTGGCGCTGCCGACGACGGCAATGTGTGGGGCTGGCATGGGTCCTCCTCAGGACGCCGCGCTGGCGCCCGCCGCGGGCTTCACATCCGCAAATACGAAGCCGCCGCGTTCGACAATTTCGCCGGTCTCGACCGCGATCGGACGGCCAAATACGGGCGCATCGTAGACGAAACTGTGGAATTCACCGTTCTCGCCGCACGGGTCGACGGCGGCCGGCAGACTCTCCACGAACGCCAAGTCGAAATCGCAGCCGGCAAACGAAGCGTCGAGTTTCGCCGGGTCGATGCACGTAACCTTCGCCTTCACGCCCGCGGCGATCATATCGCGTGCGAGGCGGTCCGTCGGGATTTCCCAAACCGGGAAGAGCGGTTCGAGGCCGGCGTTTTCCAACTGGCGCTCGCGATATTCGCGAATGTCGCGCAGGAAGAGGTCGCCGAAGGCGATGGCCTCGAAGCCTTCGGCCCGCGCGCGCTCGCAGACACGGCGCATCAGCCGTTCATATTCCGCGTTGGAGCACGGCCAAGGCAGCTCGACGGGCCAGAGCGGGAGGCCGGTGCGCTCCGCCTGAGCCTCGGCCAGCGGGCGGCGGACGGCATGCATCGCGACGCGATCGGCCTCGCGGTTGAATGTCGTCACAAGCGCCGCCACCTGCACGCCGCCGCTCTGCCGAAGGAGGTGGAGCGCCCAGGCGCTGTCCTTTCCGCTGCTCCAGGAGAGGAGAACCTTCTTCATCGCATGCTCCAATTAGCGGGAATTCCGGTACACCTTGCCGCCGCGCATGACGAAGACCACCCGGCGGACGGCGGTGATGTCCTCTACGGGGTTGCCGTCGGTGGCAACCAGGTCGGCATCGAAGCCGGGAACGAGGGAGCCGATTCGATCGCCCAGGCCGAGCGAGGCGGCGGAAACGGATGTGGCGCTGACAATCGCGTCCATCGGCTTTTCGCGCGCTTCCTGGACGCGGTAAATGAACTCTTCGGCATTGCGCCCGTGGGCGCCCGCGACGGCATCGGTGCCGAACGCAATCCTGATCTTGCGCGCGCGGGCGCGCTGGATCGCATCCACCGTCGGCGCGATGCCCTTCTCGATGGTCGCCAACTGCTCCGGCGTGAACGTAAATGCCGCGCGCCGGTCGAGATAGTTGTGCAGGACCAGCAGGTTGGGGTCGAAAAAGACGCCGCGCTGCGCCATCAGGTCGAGCGTTTCGTCCTTGAGGAACGTGCCGTGCTCGATCGAAGTGCAGCCGGCCAGTACCGCGGCGCGCGCGCCGGCATCGCCGATGGCGTGCACGACCGCGCGCAGCCCGGCCGCCTTGGCTTCGCCGCAAACGGCCTGGATCTGCTCGTCCGTCATCGTCTGGCCGCCGCCGGCGCCAAGGCCGCTGGTGGCGAACAGCTTGATGACGTCCGCGCCCTCGTCCTTGGTTTGCCGCACCAGCTTGCGCAGCGCCTCGGGGTCGCCCGAGCGGTTCGTGATCTGCCGGAGAGACGTCAGGATGCGCGGCCCGGGCAGCACGCCCTCATTGACGCGGTCGCGCACCGCGGCGTCGATCGCGGCGCCGACGCTCTGCACGGTGGTGAAGCCGCCCTGCAGCGTCATCCAGGCGTCGGCCTCGGTGTAGAGCGCCATGTCCTCGGGCTTGCCCCCGCTTGCGACGGACTTGCCGTTCGCATCTAGATGCCAGTTGAGATGGATGTGGGTGTCGATCCAGCCCGGCATCACGGTGAAGTTCCGAAGGTCGTAAGCAGGCTGGTCGCGGGCGGGGCCGATGGCGGCGATGCGGCCGTTTTCGATGACGATCTGCTGGTTATGCAGCACGCCGCCGCGGCCATCGAGGATGGTGCCGGCGCGGATGACAGTGCGGGTCTGGCCGGCGGCGAGGGAGGCCAGAAGAGCAACCGCGAGCGAAGGTCGCATGAGAGGATTGTAGCCGGAGGGCGAGCGAATATAGAAGGGATGGCCCGCACCACTGCCCGTGAGATCGGCCCGCAGGAGCGGATGTCGCGCCAGGCCGCGCTGGAAGAAGCGCTGGCGTCGGTCCGGATGGAGGGCCTGGAGCCTTCGCCCGCCTTCCATGCCGCGGCAGCCCGCTTCGTGGCGGGTGAGCTGAGCCTGGAAGAGATGCTCGAACTGATTCGGCCCACAAACCCAGGCGCGCAAGCCACCGATCCAGCCGCCTGACACATGAACTTTGAGGACCCGTACTGCTACCCGGGCACTACGGTATTGCGGAATCGGCTCGGCATCACGGAGCAGCGCGCATTGGAGGAGTGGGAGGCGGGCGAATGGCGCACGGTCGCAATTGCCAACAGCGGATCGCCGTTTTGCGATCCGCAATTCATTGACACTTGCGTGGCGGACGTGTTGAAGCGGCTCCAGCAGGATCGCGACCTGCACACTACCGATCCCGCGGCCTTTGCGCGGCGCGCGGCCTGTTCCGCGAAGGCAACGGCCGAACGCAGGCTTACAATAGCTCTTCATGCCCGAATTCGACGTCGTCGGCGTGGGCCTCAACGCCACCGATACCATGCTCATCGTGCCGCATTTTCCCGCGTACGCGGGGAAAGTGCCGTTTCTCGAGGAATTCCTCTGTCCGGGCGGGCAGGTGGCGAGCGCGCTTGCAGCCTGCGCGCGGCTGGGGCTGCGCACCAAGTATATCGGCGCGGTCGGCGATGACGAGCGCGGCCGCATCCAGATGGATAGCCTGCGCGGGACCGGCATCAACCTCGATCACGTGCAGATCCGGCGCGGCTGCGCCAACCAATCGGCCTACATCATCATCGACCGCTCGACCGGCGAGCGCACCGTGCTCTGGCGGCGCGACGACTGCCTGCGCATCGACCCCGAGCAGATCGCCGAAGAGCAGATCACCTGCGCGCGGCTGCTCCACATCGACGGGCACGACACGCCGGCCGTGGCGCACGCGGCGGCCATCGCGCGGCGGCACGGCATTCCCGTGACGGTGGACGTCGACACCATCTATCACGGCTTCGACCGCGTTCTGCCGCTTATCGATTACCTGGTGGCGAGCTCCGAATTCCCCGCGGCATGGACCGGCGTGAACGATCCGTTCCGCGCCCTCGAAGCCATCCAGACCGAATACGGCATGAAAGTGGCGGCCATGACGCTCGGCGCGCACGGGTCGCTCGCGCGCGTGAACGGCGAATTTTTCTATTCGCCCGCTTACGTAGTGAACTGCGTGGACACCACCGGCGCCGGGGATATTTTCCACGGGGCATTCTGCTATTCTGTGTTGCAGGGCATGGGGATGCTCGATGCGCTGGACTTTTCCAACGCGATGGCCGCTCTCAACTGCACGGCGCTGGGCGCCCGCGGAGGAATCCGCGGCATGGAGGACGTGCGCGCACTGATGGCGCGCGCCGAGCGGAGGTCGCACCCCGAATTCGCCGCCCGCGCAGCCAGCTTTCACTAATTCATGGTCATACCGATCAAGGTCACGCAGCCGAGCTACTCCGCGCCGACGGTCACCATCTGCCTGATCGTGATTAATATCCTCGTGTACCTGCACCAGTTCTGGCTGAGCCTGGTGGACCCGTATTCGCTGAACCGGTTCATGGAGGTCTACAGCCTGGTCCCGGCGCACTTCAGCATCGCCAACGTGTTCACCGCGATGTTCGTGCATGCGAGCTGGTTCCACGTGCTGGGGAACATGCTGTTCCTCTGGGTCTTCGGGGACAACGTGGAAGATATCCTGGGGCACGCCAAATACCTGATCTTCTACCTCGCGTGCGGCTTCGCAGCCGCCATGGCGCAGGTGGGGATGGACCCCATGTCGCGCGTGCCGATGGTCGGGGCGAGCGGCGCGATCGCGGGCGTGATGGGCGCCTACCTGCTGAAGTTCCCCCGCTCGCACGTGGTGATGCTGTTCTTTCTGCTGTTCATTTTCACCTTCGACGTGCCGGCCTGGCTGATGCTGATCTACTGGTTCGCCATCCAGATCTTCGGCGGCTTCGGCAGCATTACGGAGGCCTCGCAGGGCGGAACGGCGTTCCTGGCGCACGTCGGCGGCTTCGTGGCCGGCATGCTGCTGATCAACGCGATGCACCCGCGCGAGCGCTACTGGCGGCGGCGCGATCTCTACTGGTAATGAAAAAGGTCACGCTGTACACGCGCGCGGGCTGCCACCTGTGCGAGCAGGCGAAGCGCGTGCTCGCCGAGGCGCGCGGTCGCGCGGCGTTCGACTACGAAGAGTTCGATATCGATGCCGACGCGGAGCTGCGGCGGCTTTACAACGATGAGGTGCCGGTGATCGCGATCGACGGGCACAAGGCGTTCCAATACGGAGTGGATATGAGCGAATTGCTGAAGCGGCTGGGGCGCCGATGAGCCTCGACGTGCTCGCCATTGCGGCGCACCCCGACGATATCGAGCAGACCTGCGGCGGCACGCTGATCCGCATGGCGGACCAGGGCTACCGCACCGGCGCGCTGGA
>DATGMB010000043.1:0-42678 GCA_035293845.1 Bryobacteraceae bacterium | reverse complement strand
CGCGTCTGCCCGGCGATTTCCGCGGCGCGCGCCCGGATCTGTTCCGCGAGTTTCACGATCTTCTCCGCGTCCAGGTCCCGCAGCTCCACCGTGAGCCGGACCATGCCGGGTACGACGTTCGGGGCATTCGGCGTGACGTTGAGCTGGCCCACGGTTCCGACCTGCCGGCCGGGCTCGCGGCGCACGATCTCATTGACCGCGATGGTGAGATGCGAGGCCGCCAGCAGAGCATCCTGCCGCACGGGCATCGGCGTGGTGCCCGCGTGGTTGGCGAAGCCGCGGATCGTGACGTTATAGCGGTGGATCGCCACGATGCCATCCACGACGCCGATGGGGATTCCCGCAGCATCGAGCGTGCCGCCCTGCTCGATGTGAAGCTCGAGGTACGAGTCGAACGCCCCCTTTGGCAGCCGCGCCTCGGCGATGCGTTCCGGCGCGCCGCCGATCTTGCGGATCGCGTCCGCCTTGCGCACGCCGTTCCAGACTGCGTCCATCTCGCCAGGCTCCAGTTCGCCGGCCGCCGCACGGCTGCCCGTCAGACCGTTGTTGAAGGCGACGCCCTCTTCGTTCGACCAGCAGACGATTTCGAGGGGACGCCGCGTGGCGATACCGGCATCGCGCAGCACCTGCATCGTCTCGATGGCGGCCAGCGTTCCGAGATCGCCATCGAAGTTGCCGCCCTCGGGGACCGAATCGATGTGCGAGCCGAACAGGACGGGCGCGAGCGAATTGTCCGTGCCGGGTCGGCGGGCGAAGATGTTGCCCGCGGGGTCGATGCGCGGCGCGAGGCCGGCGGCCTTCATCAGGCCGATGATGTAGCCGCGGCCGGCCACATCGGCATCGGAATACGCGACGCGGCTCACGCCGTCGGCGAAGCTTCCGCCGGCGGGGCGGCCGAAGGCGCTCAGGGCTTCCAGGCGCTCGCGGAGCCGCGTGGCGTCTGCGCGCGGCGCACCGGCGGCCGGCGCCGGAACCGCGGCGGCGAGGCCAATGAGAAAGTGGCGGCGATGCATGTCTGCCAGTCTGACACAGTCCGGTTGTAGAATCGGACCGATGTCTCTCCGCACTACTCGCCGCCGGTTCCTGGCGGCTCTGCCGGCCGCGGCCGCCTTCGCGCAGACCAAGCCGCTGAAGATCGCCGCCGTCGAAATTTGGGAACTGCGCGGCCACCGCGACGCCGTGCGCGGAATTGACCAGCAGTATCAGGTCAATCCGCTGTTCATTTACGACGAGCTGCGGCCGAAGCCGTACGCCGATGGCACGCCTTCCACCGCGCGGGTCCCCGTGAGCGCGCTGTACCTGAAGATCAAAACCGATGACGGGCCCGAAGGTTTTTACGGGCCGATCGATAAGGAAGTCGCCATCGTGGTGGACGAGCAGTTGAAACCGTTCCTCCTCGGCAAGGATGCGCTGGCGCAGGAGAAGCTGTGGGACCAGCTCTACCGGTCGAACCGGCATGCGCGGCGCGGCGCTTACCTGATGGCGATCAGCGCGGTCGATAACACGCTATGGGACCTGCGCGGGCGCTATTTCCGCACGCCGGTGTACCGCCTGCTGGGCGGGCCGACGCGCGCGTCGATTGAAGCTTACGCGAGCTGTCTGGGGTATTCGCTCGAACCCGCCAAAGCGCAGGAGCGCGCGGCGCAACTGAAGGCGGAAGGCTACCGTTACCAGAAATGGTTCCTGGCGTATGGGCCGGGCGATGGGCCGGCCGGCATGAAGAAGAACGTCGATCTGGTGCGGCTCCTGCGCGAGGCAGTAGGCGAGGAAACCGAGCTCATGTTCGACGTCTACAGCGGCTGGGACCTGACGTACGTGCTCGAATGGGCGAAGCAGGTGGAGCGCTACCGCCCGCGGTGGATCGAGGAGGCCACGCAGGCGGAGAAGATCGGCAGCTTTACGCAACTGCGGAGGGGGACGTCGATTCCGGTGGCTTCGGGCGAGCACATTCAGGGCCGCTGGGAGGTGTACGACTACCTGAAGGAAAACGCCTTGAGCGTGGTGCAGTGCGACCCGGAGTGGTGCGGCGGCACGTCCGAGCTGGTCAAGATCTGCACGCTGGCATCGATCTACGATGTGCCGGTGATCCCGCACGGCCACAGCCTGCACGCCGCGCTGCACGTGATCGCGAGCCAGTCGCCCGCCGTCTGCCCGCTGGCGGAGTACCTGATTCTGAAGATGCGGTCGTATTATCACTTCGAGAAAGCGCCACCGGCGCCACAACAGGCGCACTTCGCGCTGCCCGAGCGCCCGGGCTATGGCATCGAGCTGGACGAAGCGAAGGTCGAGGAGCGCAAGCTGGTGCAGTGGGGCTGAGGCGCCCGTCTACTCGTACCGCAGAACCTGAACCGTGTCGAAGCCGGCGGCGCATTGTACACTTGCGGGGAGGAGGAGCGCCCATGGAGTGCTCGCGCCGGGATCTTGTAGTGCTGCTGCCCGCTTTAGCCGCCGCGCAGGAAAAACCGGAGAAGAAGCCCGAAGTGCTGCAATCGAAGGTGTACGAGTACGAGGATCTGCCGGTGAAGGCGAACGGCCAGAACAAGAGCCGCGCGGTGCTGAACGGTGTCACGCACGGCGGGTTCCCGGTGGAGCTGCACATGACGGAGCTCGGTCCGGGGCAGGCGCCGCACGCTCCGCACCGGCACGCGCACGAGGAGATCGTGATGCTGCGGCGCGGCAGCCTGGATGTCACCATCGAAGGCCGGACCACGCGAATCACGCCCGGCTCCGTCACCTGCGTCGCATCCGGCGAGCTGCACGGGTGGCGGAATCCCGGTCCCGAGCCCGCCGAGTATTTCGTGATCGCCCTGGGGAAGTAATCAGATCCGCAGGAAGATTTTGCGCCGGTACATCCCGAACAGGACCAGCCAGTAGACGGCTAACGTGGCGCAGCCGCGGAAGAGCGGCTCCAACCCCGTGCCGAGGAACGCGAAGAAGTGCGGCCCGAGGTGGATGCGGAACGAGCTGTAGACGAAGCCGCGCAGGGTTTCGGCGATCACGTAAGCGGCAATCGAATTCATGCCGATGACGAGCAGCGGGAACAGCGGCCGCCGCCACCGCCGGACCTCGGTGAGCCAGCAGAAGGCGGAAAGATAGAGGAAGCAGAGGCCGCCGCTGAAAAGGGTCCAGGCGGGGGTCCAGATGCGCTTGACGATCGGGCATACGCCGGTGAAGTGGAGCAGGACGCCGGCGGCGATGCCGATCCCGCCTGCGGCGAGGAGCCGGCGGAACGGGATCGCGGGATTGGCGGAACGAAGCCAATTTCCGGCCAAGAGGCCTAGAATCATCGTGCCCAGGGTGGGGATGAAGCTCAGGGTGCAGTAGCCACCGCTGTTGTTGACGAAGGGCGCGGTGCGCGGGAAGAGGTTGAGGAACCAGCGGTCGAAGGCGACCCCGAGGTTGTGGCCGATGGTCCAGTGCGGGGCGGGGTAGAGCATCCAGGCGAGCCAATAGCCCGCGAGGATGGCGCCGAGCGCCGACCAGCGGATTCGCTCGGAGGCGAAGCCGAGCAGGAACAGGAACGTGTATCCGAGGCCGATTTGGGTGAGGGTGTCTTCGAAGGTGAAGTAGGTCATCGGCCGGCCGATGGAGCGGAGAAAGATGCCGAGCGCGATGAGAATGAGGCTGCGCCGGATGGCGTGGACGAGCATGCGGCCGAAGGATTCGCCGCGGGCGAGCCGCGCGGCGATCGAGTAGGGCAGGGCGACGCCGACGAGGAAGGAAAAGCCGGGCTGGATAGTGTCATGCAGCGAACAGCCTGCCCACGCGACGTGGGTCTGGTTCCAGGCAAGGAATGCCCAGAAGGGATTGCCGGGAAAGGCGCGGGACACGCGGGAAAGCTCGAGCACTTCGGCCATCATGAGGAGCATGACCATGCCGCGATAGGCGTCGATGGCGGTGTTGCGCGGAGCGGGCTGCGGGCTGGCTTTGGACTTTACCCCGGCGGGAGCGGGTTGCAGGACGGTGGACACGGGCGCCTCGCTACGGCAGCAGTATAACCTTTTCTTCGGTGAAGGATTCGACGGCCTTGCGGCTGAACGGCATGGGGTGGTAGCGTCCGGCGGCCCAATCGTCGAGGAGGTCGGCGTAGTGCTTGCTCGAAGGGTCGCCGGACTCGCCGGGGACGTTGGTCATGACGGAGCGGTCCCAATCGCCGACATCGAGGATTTCCCGCCAGGAGGCGCCGTTGGTCTGGCGGAAATTGGCGCCGCTGGTCGCGTTGACCGTGTTGCCGTCGCCGGGACGGGGCACGGGGCCGAGGCTCCATTCCTTCCTGCCGAGCGGGTGCGTGAGGGTGAGGGTATGGAGTTTGCCCCATTGCCATTCCGACTGGTCCTTGCCGAAGCGGCGTTCGATCTCGGCCTCGACCTCCGTCCAACTCGCGCCCGGCATCGACTGCCAGACTTCGTAGATCAGGGCGGCGCGCGAATCGGCGCGCAGCTCGCCGTTCCACTTGTGGAGATCGTCCTCAGCGGGCAGCTTCGCGGCCCATTCGCGCGCGGGAATCGAGACGACATCCTGCTGCATGCGCTCGAAATCGGCGATGTCGAACTTGTGCTCGGGATGGGTCAGCATTTCCCGGATGCGGTTGATGCGGTTGGGAACGGCCCAGCCGTCGTAGCCCAGCGGAATCGTGTAGCCGGGCGGCAGGATGTTGTTGTTGGCGGTGGCGATCCAGTGGCGCGGCGGGTTGAATTCGGAGGGCAGGGCGTCCGAGGGTTGGAACCCGCGCCATTCGTAACGTCCTTCTGCGCCGGGCACTGGGAGCAGACCGTTCCACCCGTCGCGGATCGGCGTCATGCCGCCGACCTGCCAGCCGATGTTGCCGGAAGTATCGGCGTAAACCAGATTCTCCGAGGGCACGCGGTAGCGCGACATCGCGGCGCGGAACTCGGTCCAATTCTTCGCGCGGGCAAGGGAAATACCGGCCATATAGCCCGCGGAGCCCGGCTCGCTCCCGACCCAGCGCAGCGCGTAGGCGAGGTGCCGCGCCGGGTCTTCGTAGATCACCGGGCCGTGCACCGTGTATCGCAGGGTGATGTCACGGTCGGGTTCGCCCTTCACTTTGAGGCGCTGGGATTCCGTATCGAATTTCCTCCACGCGCCGCGGTAGCGGTACTCGGCGGAGTTCGCGGGGTTGACCGTCTCGACGTACAGGTCCTGTTGATCGATACCCACGATGGTGAAGCCCCACGCGATGGTCTCGTTGTGCCCGAGCGCGATGCCGGGCAGGGCGGGCTCACCGGCGCCGATCGCGTCCCAACCGGGACCGACCAGGTGCACCGTCTTGCGCAACGAGGGGAGCTGCACGGGACGGTGGGGGTCGTTGGCGAGGAGCGGCCGGCCGGTCGCCGTGAGGCTGCCGTCCACCACCCAGTTGTTGCTGCCCTGCTCGGTTGAGAGCCGGACCGGTCCCACGGTTTCGCGGTAAGCGCGCAGGATGTCCGTAGTGATCGCGGAGAGGTCGAGGCCCTGCGGGACTTCGAGGGAAACTTGCGGTTCGAGGCGGATCGCGGCGCTGGCGCGCGCCAGTCCGAGCCGCTGGATATCGAGCGCGTGCTGGACTTCGCGGATGAGGTTGCCCGTCATGGTGAGGCCGGCGACGCGGCTCAGGCAGTCCTCGGGAGCCCAGAGGGCCGGAGCGTAGCCGGCAATCCGGAATTCCTCGGGCCAGCGCGGCAGGCTCTTGATGTAGGCGTTGATGCCGTCCGTAAACGCCGTGGTGATGGCGCGGGCATCCGGGCCATAGGCGGCCCATTCGGCGGCCCAGTCGCCGTGAAAGGCGACGGCGCGGGCGAGCGTATCGCGCGCGACCGCGGCGGGTCCCAGAATTTCGGCGAGGCGGCCAGTGCCGGCGCGGCGCCAAAGGTCGATCTGGAAGAGCCGGTCCTGCGCCGTGATGTAGCCCTGGGCGAAGAAAAGGTCGTGGACGGTGGAGGCGTAAATATGCGGGACACCCCAGCGGTCGCGCAGGATTTCCACCTGGCGATCGAGGCCGGGGACGTGGACCGGCGCGGCGGCCGCTCGAAGGGCGAGGAGGATCGGCAGGGCGTAACGCATGGGCGAGTTTTCCGATAGAGTATACCTGATGCCCGCCGCCGGTACTCCGATGCGCTGGCCGAAAGCCTGGACGGACCCCGCGGCGCTCGCGCTGCTCGAAGGGACGGCGATCGGCACGCTGCTCATCGACAACAGCGATGAATTCGAGAGCGTGCGCGCGCGGGCCGGGCAGGAGGGCTTTGCGGTGGTGCATCCGGATGCGCCGCCGGATGGCGTGACGATCGTGCGCGGCGCCTGGCCGGGCGTGAAAAGGCCGCACGGTGGCGCGGATGCGGAAGCCGGGCCGACGGGTGTGCCATGGGTGGATTCGAACGGCTGGCGGGTGCGGCTGGCCAAGGCGATGCACGCCGGAACGGCCGTTTGGATCGAGGCCGCGCCGCCGGCCGATGACTTTCTTCGGCCGGGCGCGTATCTGATGGCGGCGGCGGACGCGGCGGCGTATGGAGGGCGCTGGATCGTATCGCTTGGGGACGCGCTTGCCGCGGATCTGCTTGCCGGGAAGCCGCCGGCGGCCGCGGCTTGGAAGGCGATCGCGGATGCGGCCGCGTTTTTCGCCCGCCATGCGCCCTGGGATGCGTATGAACCCGTGGCAAATGTGGCACTCATCTCCGATTTTGCCGGCAAAAACGAGTTTTTTAGCCAGGAATTGCTGAATTTACTGGCGCGCGCGGGGCTGCACACGGCCGTGTGGCCGAAGGACCGCGCCGGCGAAGTCCGCGGGGTGCGCGCGGTGATTTATCCCGATGCGCAGCCGCCGTCGCCGGAGTTGCTGCGGAAGTTGACGGCCTTCGCGGCGGGCGGCGGGCTGGTGATCGGCAGGGCCGGCTTACTGCCTGCAGCCAAGGGCATCGCGCTGGTCAAAATGGGCGATCCGTACGAAGTCGCGCAGGATGCGGCGCTGCGGATCAGCCATCGCTATGACCTGGTGCGGTGCTGGAACGCGGGAGCTTTCGGGTCGTATGTGGCGAAATCGCCCGATGGCGGACGCGCCGTCGCGCATCTCCTGTTCTATGCGGATCGAGGCCCGAATGAGGCCAGCGTGCGCATCGCCGGGCGGTATCGCGAGGTCCAGGCCTGCGAGGTGACGGGGCCGGTGCGGGCGGAGGTGTTGCGGCAGGCGGACGCGATCGAGGTGCATCTGCCGCAGGTTTCACAGTATGTAGCCTTGGAGTTGATCGTATGACGCGCAGGGAATGGATTCTGGGGACGGCGGCCGGTATGGCCGGCTCGCGGCTGGTTCGGGCGGAGGCGCCGGCTTCGCGGGTTGCTTTGGCGAAGTGCAGGACTTACAAGCCGTCGGAGCTGCTGTCCGCTCTGGACCGGATGTTCGACGGGCTGGGCGGGCTGGAGCGGATGGTCAAAGGCAAGACGGTGGCAATGAAGGTGAACCTCACGGGCGCGCCTACCTACCGGCTGCGGTACCTGCCGCTCGAAGATACTCACTACACGCACCCGCACGTGATCGCGGCCACGGCGCATCTGATGGGCAAGGCGGGCGCGCGGCGGATCCGCATTCTGGAGAGCCCGTGGTCGACGGCGGCGCCGGTCGAGGAATATGTGCTGCAGGCGAACTGGGAGCCGCGGGATATTCTGGCCGCGGCGCCCAACGTGGAATTCGAAAATACTAATTACCTCGGAAAGGGAAAGACTTACTCGCGGATGACCGTGCCGCACGGCGGGCTGATGTTTCCGGCCTTCGATCTGAACCACTCCTACGCCGACTGCGATGTTTTCGTCAGCGTCGCGAAGATGAAGGAGCACGCCACGGCGGGCATTACGCTCTCCATGAAAAACTGTTTCGGCATCACGCCTTGCACGATTTATGGAACGGGCGCTGGAGTGGATGAGCCATCGCTCGTGCCGAAGGGCGGGCGCGGCCTGATTCACGCCGGCAACAGGCAGCCCTCGAAATCCGCGCCGGGCGAGATCGATCCCAAAGCGCCGCGGGAGGATACCTGGCGCGTGCCGCGCACGGTGGTGGACCTGGTGGCGGCGCGGCCGGTGCATCTGGCGATTGTGGACGGAATCAAGACGATGGCGGGCGGCGAGGGGCCGTGGGTCCAGGAGGACTTGCGGGCCGTGGAGCCGGGGGTACTTGTGGCGGGCCTGAACCCGGTGAATACGGATGCGGTGGCGATGGCGGTGATGGGATTCGACCCCATGGCCGTGCGGGGCACGCCGCCGTTCGAGCGATGCGATAGCACGCTGGCGCTCGCCGAGGGTGTGGGTATCGGGACGCGGGACCTGCGGCGGATCGAGGTGGTGGGCGCGAGCATCGCCGAAGCGAAGTTCGACTTTGCGGGCATGCGGAGGGAGCGGGCGTCCCGGCCGCGCCCAAGAATGGGAATCCGAGGCTAAGGCGATGAAGATCTCCAGACGGCGGTTGATGCACGCGGCGGGGGCGGCAGCCCTCGTGCCGGCGCCGCAGGGGCGGGCGGCGGAGATGCCCCCGAACCGGTTCGAAGGGCCGGACACCCCCAAGATCTGCCTGATTGCGGGCGATGGCGCCGGGGCGGATGCCGAGGCCAGCGCGCGGCGCATCAAGCAGCTCGGCGTGAACCATGTGATGGCCACCGCGGGGAGGATTCCGTGGACCGAAGACGAGTTGAAGGCCACGATGGACCGCTACCGCGGCTGGGGCCTGGCGGTCGGCAACATCATGATCTCCGGCTTCAACAACGCCATCTATGCACGGCCGGGGCGCGACGAGGATATCGAGAAGGTCATTCAATCGGTGCGCGCGGCCGGCAAAGCCGGGCTGCCGGTCATCGAATATAACTGGTATGCGCACCGGGCAATGGAAGGGTATTTCGAGGAGACGGACACGTCGCGCGCCGGGGCGGGCTGGACCGGGTTCGACTACGAGCGAATGAAGGGGCTGCCCCCGCTCGAAAACGAGGGCGCGCACACGCTCGACGAAATGTGGGCGAACATCGCGTACTTTCTCAAGGCGGTGGTGCCGGAGGCGGAAAAGGCCGGCGTGCGGCTGGCGCTGCATCCGAACGATCCGCCGGCGCCGCTCAGCCGCGGCTCGCAGCAGATCATGGGGACGGTTGCGGGCTGGAAGAAGCTGATCTCGATCGTTGACAGCCCGTCGAACGGCATTACCTTCGATTGCGGTGTGACGAAGGAGATGGGTGAGGACCCGGTCGAAGTGTGCCGCTACTTCGCCTCGCGGGACCGCATCAACCACGTGCATTTCCGTAATGTGAAAGTCGCCAAACCATACGAGCGTTATAGCGAAGTGTTCATCGACGAGGGCGAGAACAACATGTTCGCGGTCATGCGCGAGCTGGTGCGGAACCGGTACCGGCGGCTGGTATATCCGGAGCATCCGCGGGGGCTTGAGTACGACCGGGAACGGCCGGGCTTCCATCCGCAGTATCCGGGCGGCGGCGGGTATGCCGCATTCGCGTTCAATGTGGGGTATGCGCGGGCGATGATGCAGGCGGCGCTGACGGTGTGAGGGAGGAGATACGGTGAGGCATTGGGTTACTGGACTGCTGTTCTGCGGGCTGGCACTGGCGCAGGAGCCGAAGCTGACGCCGAAGGTGTCGGACGAGCATCCGATCCTGCCGATCGGATCGGCGGCGCCGGATTTCGCGCTGCCTGGTATCGACGGCAAGATTCATCGCCTGCACGATTATGACGCGAGCCCCATCCTGGCGGTGATGTTCATCTGCAATCATTGCCCGACGTCGCAGCTTTATGAGGGGCGGATCAAGAAGCTGGTCGACGACTACGGCGGGAAGGGTGTGGCGTTCGTCGCCATCCAGCCGAACGATCCCAAGGCGATTCTGCTTTCCGAGCTCGGCTACACGGACGTGAGCGACAGCTTCGAGGACATGAAGATCCGTGCCGCGTACCGGCACTTCAACTTCCCGTATCTCTACGATGGAGAGACGCAAGCCACCGCGCGGGCATACGGCGTGCAGGCCACGCCGCACGTATTCCTGTTCGACCGGGAACGCAAACTCCGGTACGAGGGGCGGGTGGACAACGCGCAGCGGGAATCGCTGGTGAAGGTGCGGGACGCGCGCAATGCGCTCGACGCGATGCTGGCGGGCAAGCCGGTAGGGGTGCCACACACGCCGGCGTTCGGCTGTTCCACCAAGTGGAAATCGAAGATCGATAGCCAGGTGCGCGAGATGCAGAAGATCGAGGCCGAGCCCGTCACCGTGGAGATGGCCACGGCGGAGGATCTGAAGAAGCTGCGGCGGAATCCCACGGATAAGGTCCTGCTGATCAACTTCTGGGCCACGTGGTGCGGTCCCTGCCTCACGGAGATGCCGGACATCGAAACCACCTGGCGCATGTTCCGCCGCCGCGATTTCGATTTAGTGACGGTGGCGGCGAATTATCCCGACGAGAAGGCCGGAGTTCTGAAGGTCTTGCAGCAGCAGCATGCATCGAGCCGCAATCTGCTGTTCGCGTCGGATGACACCTACGCGATGCAGGCCGCCTTCGAGCCGAAGTGGGAAGGCGGCGTGCCGTTCACGATGGTGATCGCGCCCGGCGGCCGCGTGATTTATCAGAAGCAGGGCGAGGTGGACATCCTGGAAGTCCGCCGCGCGATCCTGGCGAATTTAGAGAACGAGACATACGTGGGGCATCCGGCGTATTGGGCGAGCCGGAACGAGCAGTGAGGCGGCTGGTTCATTCGTGCGCGCGCTCCAGCGCAGCGGCCCGATTACCTGCTTAGTGAGATCGCGAAACCATCCGGATCTTGCCGGTCCCGGGCGTAGGTCTTGCGGGGACGGAAAACACCGAAGTCCGCAATGAACATATTGACCCCGCGAAACTTCACGTCGACCGGCCTATTGAAGCCGGCCGGCTCGAAGATGGTCGCGGTGCCGTTGGAGGTGTGTGCGATGAAATCGCTGACATCGCCCGCGCTGCGATCGATCCGCGCCACTTTGAAGCCGACCAGCGAAGTGGCGCCCGTCCGTGGAGGAATCGATCCGGTCTCGGCGATAAAGATGTCACTCATGAAGCCAAAGCCGGCGCTGGGCGAGAAATCGAACATGTTGGCCGAGGAGTGATTTTCCAGTTCGGCGAATGCCGGTTGGACCGTCAACGAGCGCCGAAACCTCTCCGAGAAGCCACCCGAAGAACTGTACGCCTTGTCCAAGGTGGATGATGAACCTATCATCGCAAGGTGGAGATCGGACTGGCCGCATGGGAATCTGCGCCAGCGCCCGC
Source organism: Bryobacteraceae bacterium (assembly GCA_035293845.1). Lineage (GTDB taxonomy): Bacteria > Acidobacteriota > Terriglobia > Bryobacterales > Bryobacteraceae > DATGMB01. The sequence goes on along the minus strand of DATGMB010000043.1, from coordinate 31,416 downwards.
GGTAATGACACCGTCCCCGGATTGCCGGGCGAGGCTGCCTGTACCACCGTCCCGCGGGAACAGTACCGGTCCCAAACGCCCTAAAGGCCTCCGTGATCTTTGTCGCTGTTTTGTCGAGGGCAAAAGGACTGGCGGTCTGATATCCGATTCCGCTGAGCTCGATATCGACCGGCGGGAAGTCGTGGAATGTGGGAAAGTTGACGGCCCATCCATTATCCGGTCTGAAGCGCAGTACGCGCCAGGTCGGCTGTGGGGCGCGGTGGGATGTTAATTTTTGATTGGGATCGGCTGCACAGCGCCAATCGCCTGCGAAGGTTTCAACCGCGGTTCGAAGTAGAGACCGGGGCGGGCGCCTCCAGATCCGGATGTTTTGAATGGAATCCCGAGGCATCCTGATAGGCCTTGGCGAGCGCAATGACTTCCGTATCCTTAAACGGCGGCCCGTAGAAGGTGATTGCCGCGGGCGACCCGGTCTCCTGGAATCCGTGGGGTACGCTGATGGCGGGATATCCGGCGATGTTCGCCATATTGAAGTGCCTTCCGATAACTCCCTGCTGGAAGCCTCCCCGGCCGGGGCCGCGTCCCTGACCTCGACCAGCGGGGCCTGTTGCCGCTACACTCGAACCTCGCGAGCCGGCCGCTGCGCCGCGACCGCCACCTCCGCCGGAGTTCGCCGGCACCAGATAAACATCTACGTCCGCCGTCGCCGCGGCCAGCTTCGCCATCATCATCGCCCGCGCGCGCTGGCCTTGCAGATACTCCACTGCCGGAATCAGACGGCTGGACCGGAAGCTATTGGCGCGGCCCGGATTGGTCATCTGCTTTTCGCGGCCCGTGCGAATCATCTCGTCGAAAAATGCGCCCGATTCGACGTTGAAGCCGCTCGAATCGACGGCGGCTTCCGGAACCTTCACCTCAATCAGCTTGACCCCGAGCTTCTGAATCTGGGCGAGAGCCGCTTCATCGAATTTCTTCGCAGCCGGATTGGCCACTTCATCGAACGCCGCCTTCAAGTAGCCGACGCGCAGCTTGCGAATATCGATACGCGGGTTCCAGTTGAACGGCAGCTCGGACACGCTCAGGTCGCGGCCGTCCGGTTTGGCGATGACGCTCATCACCATGGCGCAGTCCTCCGCATAACGGCACAACGGACCGAGTCTGTCCTGGGTCCAGGAGAGCGTCATCACTCCATAGCGGCTGATCCGGCCGAAGGTCGGGCGCAGTCCGGTCACTCCACAGCGCGCCGAAGGACTGAGAATCGATCCGCTGGTTTCGCTGCCGATCCCGAAAGCCACCAGCCCCGCGGCTGTGGCCGACGCAGGGCCCGCCGAAGATCCGCTGGATCCTTCCGAGAGATTCCAGGGATTCTTCGTCTGTCCACCAAACCACTGGTCCCCCTGCGCCAACTCGCCGGTACTCAACTTGGCCACCAGAACAGCTCCGGCCTCGCGCAGGATCTCGACCACAGTGGCGTCCTCTTCGATCATTTGATCCTTGTACGCGCCGGAGCCCCAAGTCGTCTTATAACCATTTACCGCGATAATGTCCTTGGCGCCCCAGGGAATGCCATGCAGAGGCCCACGATGGCGGCCCGCCTTCATTTCGGCATCGGCCTGCTTTGCCTGGCTGCGCGCCAGATCGTCGAGAAACGTCACGACGCAATTGAGCTTGTCGTTATACCGGTGCAGGCGCGCCAGGTACATTTCGGTTAATTCCAGGGACGTTACCTGGCGAGTCCGAATGAGCTGCGAGAGCCGGGTGATCGGCCAGAACGCGACTTCTTCCAGATTTGCGGGCCGCCTCACCTTCGGCGCGCTGAATCGTACCGGCAGCTTGGCGCGGTTGACTTTCATGCCCGGCACGAGCGCGCTGAAATAAAACGGTGGCGCCACGTCGTTCGGAATCGGCGTCTTGCGAAGCTCCTCGTAGCGAGTGAGGCTCTGGTTGGCCGCCTGCAGCAACGCCCGTTGATCCTCTTCGGAGAACGTGAGGCCGGATAACGCCAGAGCATTCGCCAGCATCGGCTGGGTAATCCGCTGCGTCCCGTCCTGTTGTACCTGGGCCCAAAGGACGCCCGGCAGTAGCGTACCGCCGAGACCGACTCCGGAGAAGAAGTTCAGAAATCGGCGGCGGCTCTGTTCGGTTGTTGTCACTTCGTGTCTCCTTATGTGGTCAGGACGTTTGAACTATTGTAAACGCGGAAACGCCGCCGTGAAGGGCCGAATGCCGAGGGGCGAGACTCCAGGTTGAGGCCCTCCGGCTGCGAGCACTTAATTGCCACCGCTTCTTGGAAAAGGAGCGCCGGTCATGGAAGCGTTGTAGGCGAAGGCGGCCATCACCAGCGCCGCCTGCCGGATGTCATTCACACTCAGCCGGTCGGGCGTGTCCATGTTGGTGTGATGGGTACGCACATCGTAGTTGGTGTAGTCCTGAATCGGATTGAATCCGGGCACGCCGGCGGCAATGAACGACAGGTGATCGGTACTGCCAACCGGCTCCAGTGTGTTCCTGCGGGCTCCATACTCCTTCAACGGTTCCAGCCATTGGTCAAAGATCCGCTTCGCGGATTCGTCATTCTGGGCGTACCAGCCATAGATGGGGCCGGTGCCATTATCGATGTTGAAATAAACATCCAGTTTGCGGCGCGCCTCGGCATTTGAGTCGCCCATGAGATGCTGCTCTACCCACGCCCGCGAGCCGAGTAGTCCCTGTTCCTCGCCGCCCCAAAGCGCGACGCGGATCGTGCGGCGGGGGTGAAGGCCGGCGTCCTTTATGATCCGGATCGCTTCCATGACGGTGGTAACGCCATCAGCGTTGTCGGTAGCGCCGGCGCCAGTATGCCAGGAATCGAGGTGCGCGCCGATCATGACCACCTCGTCGCGAAGGATGGGATCCGTGCCCGGCAGTTCGGCCAGGACATTATAGGCGTTTCCCTGATCGTCATCATAGAAACGCGCGGCGATGTTCACTCGCAGCTTCACCTGGATCTTTCGCGCGAGCATGTCGACGATCATGTTGTAGTGTTCGCCGGCGAGCGTCAATGACGGAGCGGCACCGGGACCGCCGTCGCGGCCCATGACGAACACGGTGCCGTGCTCCCCGCGGCTCGCGGAGATGATCACGCCGGCTCCGGCGGTGCTGAGCGCGCGAGAGAGTTGTTGCGCGGATGTCGCCCGAGGAGGGGCCGCCGAACCCGGGATGCGGACGCTGGTGGCGTATGCGGCGGAATTGGGCACGTATGCCGGATCGGATGGCTGCGGCCGGTCTTTTTGGATGAAGTTCGTCACCGCCGGCATCGTCAATACGATCGCGCCTTGGAGCGCCTTCCCCATGCCCGCGATTTGCTCGGGCGTTTTCCCGGCGACCAGGACAGGCGCCGCCACGATCTCGCCTTTGGTTGACGGAGACCAGGCGTCCGCGTATCCGAGCAGCGGCAGGTATCGCGGCGCGATCATTTCGATGGTCTGTCTTTCCAGCGACCAGCCGCGTCCGAAATGCCACGGCTCCAGGCGCGCGTTTGCCAGACCGGTCTTCTCCAAGACCTCTCTCGTATATTCCGCCGCGCGTTTATGCGCCGGAGAGGCGGTGAGCCGCGGACCGATGACGGCGGTGAGCGTGCCGAAAATCGCGTCGGCGTGCGAATTCTCGAATGCTTCGTGGTGCATGCGTTTGAGGGTGGCATTGTCGAGGACGGTCTGGGCGTTCGACGCATTCGCGACAATGAATGCCGCGAGAAAAAGCCGTCGCGCCGATATGCGTATGGGGTACATGTCGCCTCCTGCGAGCTCAGCCGAGGTCCGTGCCGGTCCGCGCCGATTCGTCGCATCGTATCACGGCCGCTACGCGAGTCACTTCTGAAAACGCTTGTCGACACGAAATCGTCTCTATATAATGCTCTCCTGGTTCCTCGCTGAACCGATGAAGGCGGTATCCGCACTCGGACTGAAGCTGCCGGCGGGTCGAGCGATGGGCCGGGATTTTGCTTCGCCACAGGAGGGTCCTCATGCGAGCGGCGGTCCAGGCGGCATTGCTTACTCTTGTTTGCGGCGTCACGCACGCCCAAACCCTTGGAGAAATTACCGGCGTTGTGCAGGATGCGAGCGGCGCGCTGATTCCGAACGCGTCCGTCACGGCCACCAACAGCGCCACCAACGTCGCCCGGACGACATTGACGAACAGTTCGGGGCTCTACAGCTTTCCGGGCCTGGTGCCCGGGACTTACGACGTGAAAGTGACGGCGCCGGGGTTCGAGACTGCGGTGCGGGCGAACATCGTGCTGCAGGTGCAGCAGACGGCACGGGTGGACTTCACGATGCAGGTCGGCCAGGCTGTGCAGACGATCGAGGTGGCGGCCAACGCCGCGCTACTCAATACGGATAACGCCACTGTGGGCACCGTGATTGAAGAGCAGCGGATCATGGACCTGCCGCTGAACGGGCGCAGTTACTTCAGCCTGGTTGCGTTGAGTCCGGGCGTGACGACCGGGTTCGTGCCAGCGGCGCAGGCGGCGGGACGGCTGGGCGGGTCCCGCAGTGCGTTGACCATCGCGGTCACAGGCGGCCGGTCGACGTGGGAAAACTTCACGCTGGACGGCATTACCAACACCGATATCGATTTCAACACGTACATCCTGCAGCCCTCCGTCGACGCGCTGCAGGAATTCAAGGTGCAGTCCGGAATCTATCCGGCGGAGTTCGGGCGGGCGCTGGGACAGGTGAACGCAGCGACGAAGCCTGGCACGAACGAATATCACGGCGCCGCGTGGGAGTTCCTGCGGAATGACAAGCTGGACGCAACGCCGTACGATTTCGCTTCGGCGACGCGCAGCGCGACCAATCCGCCGCCGGTCAAGGCGCCGTACAGGCAGAATCAATACGGTTACGAACTGGGCGGGCCGGTGCGCGTGCCGAAGCTGTTCAACGGGAAGAACCGGCTGTTTTTTATGTCGAACTTCGAGGAGTACAACTCGCGGCAGACGAACCCGCAAATCATTACCACGCTGCCCCAGGCGATGCGGGCCGGCGATTTCTCATCGCTGCTCTCTTCGGGGTATGTGCTGGCGGACCCGCTCTCGCGCAGCGGGAATACGCCGGCCGAGGTGGCGCAGAGCCAGAGCTTTTTCCCGGGGAACATCATTCCGGCGAGCCGGATCAGCCCGCAATCGGCGCTGCTGATGGAGAAGTGGTATCCGCTGCCGAACCTGCCCCAGCTCACGCCGGGGCTGCCGTTCCACAATTACCAATACGGTCTGCGCATTCCGCTCGACAAGGACACGCTCACGACGCGGATCGACTTCAACGAGAGCGCGAAATCGCAGTGGTTCGGGCGGTATAGCTGGAATGACGAATCGACGCTGGAAAACACGGGTCAGATCACCGACGACGGCGAGACGCTGTACACGCGCGCCGGCCAGTGGGTGTTATCGAACGTGCGGACGTTTTCGCCGGCCAAAGTGAATGAGGCGCGGTTCGGGTACAATTCGCTGTTCAATAACATCACGCAGCAGCTTGCGGGCAAAGAGAACGTGAATCAGGAACTGGGGATGCCGGTGAAGCCGGCCGACCCGAATTCATACGGCATTCCGAACATCGCGCTTTCGCAGAACCTGGCCAGTTTCGGGAACCCGACCAGCAGCCCGTTCCAGATCGATGACAAATATTTTCAGTGGGTGGACAATTTCTCGTGGGTGATCGGGAAGCACTCGCTGCGGATGGGGGGCGAGTACCGCTATAACATGTTCCCGCAGGTCGGCAACGAGTTTCCCCGCGGGCAGTTCTATTTCGACAGCCAGTACACCAACGCGGTCACGCCGACCGGCGGCGGAAACGGCGGGTACACGGGGGCGGATTTCCTGCTGGGCGATACGTACGATGCGATTGTCGCGGTGTCGCTCGCAAGAGCCGATTTCCGGAACAGCGAATGGGCGACGTATCTCGATGACACCTGGCGCATCCACCCGCACGTGACAGTGAGCCTGGGGCTCCGCTGGGAAGTGGCACAGCCGCTGCTGGACAAGGACGGCCTGGAGCCGAACGTGCAATTGCAACAGCCGCTCCCCAACCAGGCGGATGTGCCGGACCTGAGCAAGCACCCGGTATTTGTGCGCACCGGCACCGGGGATTTCTACCAGGGAATCAATTTCCGCTACGAGCCGTATTGGGCGGCGAACGGCGGCGTTGCGGGGTCGCCGCCCCTGCAAACGGTGCGGGACGGGCGGATGGGCAGCCGGCTGATCAACACGAACTATCATGATTTCGCGCCGCGGGTGGGGATTGCGTGGAGCCCATCGGACAAGTGGTCGGTCCGGACGGGGTTCGGCATCTTCTATTCGATGGAAAGCAAGAACTCGATTTTCGATCTCTCGCGCGGCATGGGCGGCCGCGCGACCACACTGGCGCCTTCGACGTGGGCAGCTCCAACGTTCACGTACACGAATTTCCTGAACACCGCGTCGCTGCCGGTGACGATCCCGGTGGGGCTGACCTGGGGCGCGGCGCAACACCTGCCGGACAGCTCCAGCATGCAGTACATCTTCAACGTGCAGCGGCGGCTGGGGCAGTCGACGACGGTAGAGGCGGACTACACCGGGTCCGTTAGCCGCCACCTGGCGTACCTGCTGGACGAGAACCAGGGCATCGTCAACCCGCTGCTGCCGGCGGTGCAGCGCCTGCCGTATCCCGAGTGGGGCGCTTCGGGAATTCAGTACCTGATGGCGGACGCCAACGGCAATTACAACGCGTTCAGCGTGAAACTGACGCAGCGCTTCGCGAACAACCTGGACAGCCTGCTGGCGTATACCTGGGCGAAGTCGCTGGATGATACCAGTAACATACGGGGCACGGTAGGCGCGGACTTTTCGCCGCAGAATGCTCTGTGTCCCACGAAATGCGAATATGGGCCTTCGGACTTCAATATTCCGCAGCGGTTCGTGGCGTCGGTGCTCTACACGCTTCCGTTCGGGAAGGGCCAGCGCTTCCTGAACCAGGGAGGCGTTGTGAATCAGGTGATCGGCGGATGGCAGGTGAGCACGATCACCACTCTGCAGAGCGGCGGCGTGGTGGACACGTCATCGTGGGATTCGGCCGGAACGAATTTCATTTCCAACGCGACCCGGCTGGACTGCACGGGCTTGAGCCCGGTTCTGCCCGGTAATAATCAGAACGGCTGGTACAACCCGGCGGCGTTCTCAAACACGGTGGCGGGAACGTTCGGCAGTTGCGGACGCAACAATCTGCGCGGGCCTTGGCTGGGGAATGAAGACGTTTCGATCGTGAAGTATTTTAGGATCGCGGAGCGAAAGACTCTAGAGTTTCGCACGGAGATGTTCAACGCGCCAAATCATGTGGAGTTGAACGCGGGCGGTCAACTGAGTTGGGGGAACGGGTCGAGCCCGAAGCCCTCGGCGACCTTCGGGAGGCTGACTTCGACGATTAACCCGATGCGCCAAATTCAGCTCGCATTAAAATTCAGCTTTTAGCTGCGGCGCCGATCCGGGGATCCTGGGAGCCAAATGGCTTTCCAGGGCGGACACGTTGAATGTGGCTGGCCGGCGCAACGGCAATCCCGGCGGCAATCGGCGCCAGCGAGGCTGCGCCCAAACCGCGGACCCGCTTGCATGGACGCTGTGCGAAAGCGGCGGCCGCATTGGCACGAGGAAGCAGTGGCTGGCGCACATCCGCAAGTTGGAGTCCTGCATCGCGAGGTTGGCCGCGGGGCTCTTACGGAACGCGTCTCTACCCGTGGGAGAAATGAAGTTGGATGCTCCGCATTTCGGTGTGGGGCGATCGGGTCTGCCGCATGCTCCGGCCAGCCGCGAATCCTGCACGGCAAGGGGAAGTGGAGAGCCCAATTTTAAGGAAGATGGAGCCACCCGCCGGGCTTGAACCGGCGACCTGCTGATTACGAATCAGCCGCTCTACCAACTGAGCTAGGGTGGCCTTGGATTGCTTCCTTATTTTAGCAAACCCGATCGGCAATCGCTCGCGGAAATTCGATTCTCCGAGGCGATCCATCGGACTGCGTCCTCTATGGTTGGGACGCAATGCCCCACCTGTGTGCGCGCCGCCGATTCGCTCACGAGGAAATTGCCCGCCAAACCTGCCGCATAGCCAGCCTCGACATCCCGCGCGGAATCTCCAATCATCCATGAGGCGCCCAATGGAATACCCCAGTCCGACGCGGCCTGCTGGAGCATTCCGGGGGCCGGCTTGCGGCAGCCGCAGGAGGTCCGATAAGCCGATACTGCGGCGCTTTCCAGATGGGGACAATAGTAAATCGCGTCGATGTTCAAACCCGCGGTCGCAAGGGCTGCCGCGAGCGCGTTGTGAATCTCTACCAGATCCTCCTCGCTGAGGAGGCCCCGGGCGATGCCGGACTGGTTGGTCGCGATCACGAGATAATACGCGTCTTGTAATGCGCGCAAGCTGCCGACGCCCGGCAGCAGCTCGATCTGCGAGGCCCGCCGCAAGTAGTGTACGTCCCGGATGAGAATGCCGTCCCGGTCCAGGAATACCGCAGGCCGGATGGCCGGCGGTGCCGCTCCGCCGAGCCGCGAGCCGCGTGGAATGTGCAGTCCTGGCCGCGGTGGGTTGAGGCTCGCGGCCGCTGCCACTCTACATTCCTGCATCACGCGACGGCATCCCCGGCCCTGGGCTTCACATCGATTCGTGTATCGATGCCCTGGGCCAGGCAGTCCGCAGCCACCATTTCCCGGACGAGCTCGGGAAAGGAAGTCCGGTGCATCCACCCCAGCCTGGCCCGCGCTTTCGACGGGTCCGCGAGCAGAATATTGACCTCGGCCGGCCGGAACAGCTCGGGATCGTTCCGGACGTATTTCCGGTAATCGAGTCCCGCGCAGTCAAATGCAATTTCTGCGAATTCCCGGACCGTGTGGGTCTCGCCGGTGCCCACCACGTAATCGTCCGGCTCCGGTTGCTGCAGCATCATCCACATGGCCTCGACGTACTCTTTCGCGTGACCCCAGTCCCGTCTGGCTTCGAGGTTGCCCAGCCGCAATTCGTGCTGCTTGCCGGCCAGGATCCGGGCGATTCCGGAAGTGATCTTGCGCGTGACGAATTCAAAGCCGCGCCGCGGCGACTCGTGGTTGAACAGAATTCCGCTGGCGGCGAACGTGCCATAGGCCTCGCGGTAATTCCGGGTCAAGTCGAAGCCGCAAACCTTGCTGATTCCGTAGCTCGATCGCGGGTGGAATGGGGTCTTCTCCGACTGCGGCACTTCCTCGGCCTGTCCGAACATCTCGCTCGATCCGGCAAAGTAGAACCGGCATTCGGGAACGATCTGCCGCAAGGCTGCGAGCAGAAAATGGGTGCCGTTAATGTTTGTGTTGAAGGTGGAAAATTCGTCGTCGAACGAGTAGCTGACGAAGCTCTGCGCGGCCAGATGGTAGCACTCGTCCGGCCTCGACTCCGAGACTACTTTGAAGATGCTGGCGAAGCTTTCGATCGAACCCGCGTGCAGGCGCAGCCGGTCGCGGAAAGATTCCAAACGCACCAGCCGGTGCGCCGGATCCTCCAGCGCCACTCTTCGGACAATTCCATGTACCTCATAGCCCTTCGCGAGAAGCAGTTCGGCAAGATAGGAGCCGTCCTGTCCCGTTATGCCTGTGATCAGCGCCCGTTTGGCCATTCGACACGGCCAGTATAGCGCGCTTCGTTGCGCCTCCTTCTTTGGTAGCCCCCGGTGTGGCGCCCTGCCGCAATGTGCTATGTTGCGGATTAATAGCCAACCGCGGACCATTCCCCTGATGGCCCAGGACAATCACCGTATGGAACAGATAACCCGCGCTCCGCGCGTATGGATCGACGGCGTCCCCCTGCTGTTCCGAAGCGCGGGTGTGAAAAATTATCTTCACCACTGGATCCTTCACCTTCAACGGGCTGGTCTGCGCGTCCGCGTCTTTCCCTATCTCACGGTGCCTGGCGAGTTAGACCACGAGCGCTCCGTCTGTGGGACTTATGCCACGTTCGGCCGGCTGGCGGCATGGCACGGATTGAATCTCGTGCCGAACCATCTGCTGGATTGGGCCGCTCGCGATGCCGGCATTTTTCATTCCAGCAAGCTTCTGAACCCGCCGCGCCGCCTTGGTCTGACCGCCACTCTGTACGATGCGACCTGCTGGCTGATGCCCGAGTGCCATACGCGCTCGAACGTAGCCGCCGAAAAAGCATTCGCCGAGCGCATCTGGAAACGCGCTGCCGGGCTGATCGCGATCTCGGAAAGCACCCGCAATGACGCCGTGCGGCTCCTCGGCCTCGATCCACGGCGCATCCGGGTGATCTATCCGGGAATTCCGCAGCCGTACTTCGATGCCGCCGCCGAGACCGCCGGGAGAGTCCGCTCCCTCTACGGCCTCGACCGCGAATATGTGCTCTGCGTAGGTACACTCGAGCCTCGCAAGAATCTGGCGACCCTGCTGGATGCCTATGAATTGCTGCCTGCCGAAGTGCGGCAGCAATATATGCTCGTTGTTGCCGGACCGGCGGGTTGGTCGTCGGCAAACCTGAAGAGCCGCTTGCAATCGTTGGGTTCCGACGTCCGCTATCTCGGTTACGTGCCGGAAGCCCACATGCCTGCGCTGTTCGCGGGCGCTACATTGTTCGCTTATATCTCCCTCTATGAGGGCTTCGGCTTCCCAGTCGCGCAGGCCCTTGCGGCGGGCGTTCCGGTATTGACGTCCGCCGTCTCGTCGCTCCCCGAGCTGGCTGCGGATGCGGCGGAATTGGTCGAACCGCGCAGCGTCGAGGCCGTCCGGGCGGCGCTCCTCCGGCTCCTTACGTCTGAGACCCGCTGCTCCACGCTCGCCCGTGCGGGACGCCTGCGCGCGAGAGAGTTCACGTGGGAGCGCTGCGCCCGCGAATCCCTGGAGTTTTTTGAACAGGTCGATGGCCGTGCCGGAGTGTAACCCGTCCACGCGGTCCGCGCCCCTGCGCATCGGGGTGAATGCGCTCTATCTGATTCCCGGAGGGGTCGGCGGCACCGAAACCTATCTTCGGAACCTGTTGCGCAGCCTTGCCGGAATCGATTCGCGAAACCGGTATTTCGTGTTCACCAACCGCGAGACCGGCCGCAATTTGGCGCCGGAGAGCCCAAATTTCGAGGTCGTCCCGCAACCCGTTCGCGCCGTGGTGCGGCCCGCCCGCATCCTCTGGGAGCAGTTGGCGCTCCCGCTCGCCGCGGCCCGCTTGCGTCTCGATGTGCTGCTCAATCCGGGGTTTACCGCTCCGCTTGCCGCCAGTTGCCCGCAAGTGACGGTTTTTCACGACTTGCAGCATAAGAGGCATCCGGAGTTTTTCCGATGGTTCGACCTTCCGGTCTGGCGGTTCCTTCTCTATTGGTCCGCGCACCTCTCCAGATTGCTCCTGGCCGATTCGGGAGCCACGGCCTGCGACCTGCGGCGCTATTACGGCCTGCCCGAATCCAGGATTCGCGTCGCTCCCCTGGGGGTCAACGAGGCATTCTTCGATATCGCCGCGCGCCGCCGCCCCGAGCCGTTCCTGCTGTGTGTTTCGACCTTGCACCCGCACAAGAATCTCGATGGCCTGTTGCGCGCATTCGCCGAGGTTCGCCGCTCGCGCCCGCAGCTCCGGCTCGTCATCTGCGGACTTCACGGTTTCTCGACCAGTCCGCTCCACAAGCTCCGCGACAGCCTGGGCCTGCGCGATGCGGTCGAATTCCCCGGCTGGATTCCCTTGGCGGACCTCCACGATCTCTTCGCGCGCGCTGCGGCGTTCATCTACCCGTCCCTATTCGAAGGCTTCGGACTCCCTGTGCTGGAGGCCATGGCGGCCGGCGTTCCCACGGCGTGTTCGGCCATCGAGCCCCTCAGCAGCATTGCCGGCGATGCTGCGCTGCAGTTCGACCCCCACGACCCATCCGCCATATCGGCGGCGATTCTGCGGCTTCTCGATGACGACGGCCTGCGTGTCCGCCTGGCGTTTGCCGGCCCGCGCCGCGCCGCCGAATTTCCATGGCGCAAAACCGCGGAACTGACCCTTCGCGCGCTCCAGGACGCCTGCTGACGCGCTCAGTTTTCGCCTGAGATGGTGTGGCCCGCGGTCCAGACTCTCCTCAAACCGAACGGCAGCGGGAGCGGCTTGGTGGTATCGTACTTCTCCGGCTGCCGCGCCGCCACGATCCCGATCATCTTCTCTACGAGGAACGCCGGAAGGCGCACCGCCTGATAATACGCCTTCTCCACACTGAATGTGATCTTCGCGTTATCGGCCTGAAACCGGTAATCCACCCAGATCGTCTTCTTGCCATTCAGCACGGGACGGAGCACCCCAGGAATCGTCCCCGGCTTCCAGCGCTCCACCGCATCGAAATCCACCACGCTCAGGGTGGAGACGTAGTTTTGCGGAAAGATCTTCACCGAGACCGACTCGAGTCCGGGGCGTGGCGCCGTTCGCAGCGCGTATTTCATGTACTCGTTGATCTCGCCATCGGAGAATTGAAACGCCACGTGCTGCGGAGTTCCGTGCGCCCGCGCGGCCTCTGCGGTGCGAAGCCGGTCGAAAAGGCCCAGAAACTTCGCCGCGGCCGGCGGCGCCGGTTCGGCGGCGAGCGCCAGAGATCCCAGGAAGACCATTGCGCCGAACAGACGGGCCCATTTCATCAGTTCTCTTTTAGCATGTGGCTCTGCCTTGGTACGCGGCACGCGCTAACTCGTGTGGTCGTGAATAATCTTCCACCCCGCCGCGCGCCGTACCAGCACCAGCGTAAATCTCCCGGAAGCCTCGCCGCCGCCGGCCGCGCTGCGGTGGAGCGTGAATTTGCCGGTCGCGAGCGCGACCCGGTCCGCCAAAGGCCGCACTTCGATCTCCGAAAACGCAAGCGTGCCCATTGCTTCTCGCGTCGGATAGGCCCGGCGATACCGGTCCAGGATCGCCTGCACTCCGCCGCGCACGACTTCCCGGCCGATGAACGTCGTCTGCGGCGAATCGTCGTAATAAGACGCGAACGCCGCCAGGTCCCCGCGATTCCATGCCGCCTGAGACTCTTGCAATACCCGCTCGATATCCCCGGTCTGTGCCTGCAGCAGCGGCGCCAGGCAGAGCAGCGCCGCGGCGAAGAGCATCCGCGCCTTATGCATAAAGTCCCATCCGCTCCTTCACTGCCTGCAAGGTCTTCTCGGCGATGGGAGCCACGCGCTCCGCGCCCTCCCGCAGCACCCTCGCCAGATATCCGGGTTCGGACCGGATCTGCCGGTAGCGCTCCTGGAACGGCTCCAGGTGGGCCACCGTTACTTCGGCGACCTGCTTTTTCAGATCGCCGTAACGCATCCCCGTGAACTTGGATTTCATCTCCTCCTCACTCGCACCGGTGAAGGCCTGGTAGATCGCCAGGAGATTGAGGACGCCCGGCCCCGCCGTGGTAAAGTCCACCGCCGGGTTCGAATCGGTGGTCGCCCGCATGATCGTCTTGCGGACCTTCTCCGGCGGGTCCAGGAGCCCTACCGCATGGTGCGCGCCGGTGGCCGACTTGCTCATCTTCTGCGTTGGATCGTCCAGCCCCATGATGCGCGCGCCGACTGCGGGCAGGCTCGTGCCCGGCATCACGAAGAAATCGCCATACAGGCTGTTGAAGCGCTGCGCGATATCGCGGGTCAACTCGAGATGCTGCGCCTGATCCTCACCTACCGGCACGATTCCCGCCTGGTAGAGCAGAATGTCCGCCGCCATCAGCACCGGATACTGCAGCAGCCCGTCTCCGACCGACTCCTGCTTTGCCGCCTTCGCTTTGTACTGCGTCATGCGCTCGAGCCAGCCCACCGGCGTTACGCAGGTCAGCATCCAGGCCAGCTCCGCATGGGCCGGCACCGCCGATTGGACCATGACTGCGCTCACCTTGGGATCGATCCCCGCCGCAAGGTAGAGCGCCGCGATTTCCTCGATCTTGCCGCGCAGCTCCGCCGGCTCCTGATAGAGTGTGATGGCATGCAGGTCCACGATGCAGAATATGCACTCGTATTCGTGCTGGATGCGCACCCAGTTCTTGAGCGCCCCCAAATAATTTCCTATGTGCAGGTTTCCGGTGGGCTGCATTCCGGAAAAGACTCGTGTTCTCATGGTAAGGGGAGTAATTCTTTATCGTAAGCAATTTCGAAGTCACGGTGGAAAAGCTGGTGTACGGAGGCGAGGGCCTTGCGCGTCTGAACGGCCGCATTGTATTCACGCCGTTTGTGCTTCCTGGCGAGCGGATTCGCGCGCGCGCGCGTCACGAAAAGCCAGGCCTCGTGCGGGCCGATACGCTCGAAGTCGTCGACGCGGCTCCCCAGCGGGTGACCGCCCTGTGTCCCTATTTCGGCCGCTGCGGCGGCTGCCATTACCAGCACGCGCCGTATGAATTCCAGCTCGCTCTGAAACGCCGCATTCTGGTCGAAGAGCTGCGCCGGCTCGGTAAAATTGAGCCGCCCGGCGAGATCGCCGTGATTGCCGCCGACCCCTGGGGTTACCGCAACCGCGCGCAATTGCATATCGAACATGGCCGCCTGGGATATCGCGAGGCGCGCTCCCACCGGCTCTGCCCGATTGACCATTGCCCGATCTCCTCGCCGAAGCTCAACGAGGCGATTCGCGCCCTCGCCGGCATGATGCGCGATCCCCGCTGGCCCCGCTTCGTCCGGTCCATCGAGGTCTTTACCGATGAGCGCGAGGTGCAGATCAACGTGCTCGATACCGATCGCCCCGTCGCCCGCCGTTTCTTCGAATGGTGCGCGGAAGAAATCCCCGGCGTGGTGCCCGGCGCGCTCGATTACCAGGGGCGCTTTCGCGTGAGCAGCAACTCGTTCTTCCAGGTGAACCGGTTTCTGCCCGATCGGCTCGTAGCCGCCGCGCTCGCCGGCGCCGAGGGAGAAACAGCGCTCGATCTCTACGCCGGTGTCGGCCTGTTTTCACTGCCGCTGGCGGGCCGCTTCCGCGAGGTCACCGCCGTCGAATCCGGCGGCGGGGCCGCCCGCGATTTGCAGTTCAATGCCGCGCGCGCGGGTCTCGCGAATTTGCGGCCTGAACAGCGCAGTGCCGAGGAATTCCTGGCCCGCTTCGGCCAGTCTGTCGATTTCGTCTTGATGGATCCGCCGCGCGCCGGCATCGGCAAAGGCGTCGTCCAGCGCCTGGCGGAGTTGCAGCCCCGCCGCCTCACCATCGTGGCGTGCGATCCCGCAACCCTCGCGCGCGATCTCGCGGGCCTGACGGCCTCCGGCTTCCGCCTCGATCAGCTCACGCTCGTCGACCTGTTTCCCCAGACCTATCACCTCGAAACCGTCGCACACCTGAGCGCGAGGGGCGTTCGATAGCGTGCCCTGGGTGCGCATCGTCATCGTCAACTACAATTCCGGTCCGCTGCTCGAACAGACCGTCGATGCCCTCGCCCGCCAGACCGATCCCGATTTCGAGGCCGTGATCGTCGATAACGCTTCCTGCGACGGCTCCGAGCGCGTCCCGCTCCCGGATCGCCGTTTTCGCCTTGACCGCGCCGCCGCCAATCTGGGTTTCGCCGCGGCCTCGAACTTGGGCTGCAAGGGTTCCGGCACCCCCTGGCTCGCGATGCTCAACCCCGATGCCGCGCCCGAACCCGACTGGCTCGCGGAGCTTCGACGCGCTACCCTCCGGTACCCGGATGCGGCCGCTTTCGGTTCCACGCAACTGGACGCCGCGAATCCCAAGTTCCTCGACGGCGGCGGCGACTGTTATTCCATATTCGGCATCGCCTGGCGTGGCGGCCACGGCGCTCCGATCGGCGCGATCGGCGGCGACATCCGCGTTTTCTCCCCCTGTGCCGCGGCCGCTCTTTACCGCCGCGACGTATTCGAGCGCGCCGGCGGCTTCGCGGAGCCGTTCTTCTGCTATCTCGAAGATGTCGACCTCGGCTTCCGTCTCAACCTCCTGGGCCACGAAGCCATCCAGGCTGCCGGCGCGCGCGTGCGTCACGTGGGAAGCGCGTGCTCCGGTAAAGCGGCCGGCGGCTTCGCGGGCTATCACATCGTGCGCAACGGCATTTTCACGATCGTGCGGTGCATGCCGGCGCCACTCCTGGCGATCTCTCTGCCGCTCGCGATCCTGTCGCACCTATGGCTCGGCCTTCGCGCCGGAGATCTGCCCGTGCGCGTGAGAGGGCTGCGCGACGGCTTCGCGGCGCTTCCGGTCCTTCTCCGCCAGCGCCGCGCCATCCAGGCGGATCGCCGCCTCTCCGTGCTCGAATTATCGCGGCTCCTCGTATGGAATCCGCGCGCCGCCGGCGGAATGGCCATCGTTCCGCTGCCGCGCGCCCGCGGCTGATCCGGCAGGGAACGCTTGTACCTGCACGCCTTGTGGTGCGCGGTCCGCAATGTGTATGATGTTTATGGAGCATACACATGCGTACCAACATCGTCATTGACGATCGCCTTATGCGCGAGACGCTCCGCGCCACCGGTTTGAAAACCAAGCGCGAAGCTGTGGAGATGGGACTGCGTAGCTTGCTCCGCCTGAGCCGCCAGGGTGAAGGCCGCAGCCTTCGCGGCAAACTGCGCTGGCAGGGTGATCTCGATGCCATGCGGAGCGATCGTTGATCCTCGTCGATTCCAGCGTCTGGATCGACTATTTCAATGGCGTTGACACACCACAGACGGACCGCCTCGATGCCTTACTCGGGCGCGAGCCGTTGACGATCGGGGACCTGATCCTCGCGGAAGTGCTGCAAGGGTTCGCCTCCGAACGGGATTTTCGGACCGCGCGGGACTTCCTCGCCTCGTTCCCGGTTGTCGATTTGGCCGGCGCTGATATTGCCATGCGGGCGGCCCGGAGCTTCCGCACCTTGCGGAGCAGAGGCGTAACGGTACGCAAGACGACTGATACCTTGATAGCCACCTGGTGCATCGAGAGCGGCTATCGCCTCCTGTACTCGGACAGGGACTTCGAGCCGTTCGTGAAGCATCTCGGTTTGCGCGCCGTCCTGTAAACCTCCTGTAACGCCCCTCTACCCCTGCTGTATACTTGTTATCCACCGAGGGATCATGAAAATCGCACGCATTACCGCCCTGTCCGTGCTGGCGCTGGCCCCGCTATTCGCCCAGCCGAAGCAGCAGCCGCAGGATGAAGAGTACGCCAGGCTCGTGAAGGAATGGACCACCAGTCCGCAATTCATGAGCCCGCTCGTCGATCACCTGCCGAAGGCGCCGGGCGTGCCCACTCCCAAGGATGTCCTCGGCTATTACATCGGTGCGCCCAAGAAGCTCACCCACACCGCCGATATCGGCAAGTATTACCGCGCTCTTGCCGCGGCTTCCCGCCGCGTCAAGCTTCTGCCCGCCGGCACCACCGATGAAGGCCGCGAGTGCCTCGCCGTCGCCATCTCCGACGAGGACACGATCCAGAATCTCGATACCTACAAAGGCTATCTCGCCCGCCTCGCCGATCCGCGCGGTCTCAGCGAGGCCGAAGCCCATCGCATCATTTCGCAGGCCAAGCCGATCTACATGTTCACCGGCGGCCTGCACAGCGCGGAAACGGGACCGCCCGAGATGTTGATGGAGCTTGCCTACCGCCTCGCCGCCGACGAGAGCCCGCTCTACGAGCAGATCCGCAAGAACGTGATCGTGGTGGTGATCAACGCCGCCGATCCCGACGGCCGCGACCGCTACACCGATTGGTACTACCGCCACATGCTCGACCAGCAAAACGAGCAGGACCGCGTCCCCGGCCCGCCCTACTGGGGCAAGTACATCTTTCACGACAATAATCGCGACATCAACTACTCGCAGGTCACCATGCGCAACTGGCTGGCCTTCTACCTGGAATGGCACCCGCCAATCATGCACGACCTGCACGAGTCTGAGCCGCTCATGTACACCTTCAGCGGCCAGCCGCCGCAGAACCCGACGCTTGATCCCATCCTCTACGCCGAGCTCCCCTGGTTCGCGGAGTTCGAGCTGACCAAGATGATCGGATATGGCATGCCCGGCGTCTGGACCCATGCTTTCGTCGATATGTGGTCGCCCGGCTATCTCGGCTTCATGGCCTCCAACCACAATGGCATGCTGCGCATGTACGAAACCTTTGGCAACGGCGGCGCCAACACGATGCGGCGCACCATCGGCGGCGCGGGCGGACGCGGCGGCGAGCCGCCGGCCCCGCCGGCCGGGGGCGCCGAAGCCGCCGGCGGCCGGGGAGGGCGCGGAGCAGCAGGCGCCGGGGGAATGACCGCGCGCGAATGGTACCGCCCCCTGCCGCCGCCACGCGAGCTCGTCTGGTCCATGCGCAACAACACCAACTACATGGAAACCGGCGTCCTCTCCGCGCTCGAGCTCACCTCGGCTTTTCCCAGGACGGTCCTGGAGAACTTCTACCTGAAGAGCCGCAACTCGATCAAATCCGGCGAAACTGAGGCACCCTACGGTTACGTTCTCCCGGCGGGCCAGCCCGATATGACCCGTGTCGCTTTCATCGTCAACGTCCTGCGGCTGCAGGGCATCGAGGTCGGCCGCGCCACCGCGGAAGTGAAACTAAAGGATGGCTCGTTCCCCGCGGGCTCACTAATCGTCAAGCGCAATCAGCCCTACGGCCGCCTCGCCAAGATCCTGCTCGAAAAGCAGGTATTCCCGAACGACGCCACCACCACCTACGACGATACCGGCTGGACCATGGGCCTCATGTCCAACGCCGAGGTCAAGGAAATCGCGGATAAGGCCATCCTGGACGTCAAAACGCAGCCCGTCGACCGGCTCGACATCACCGGCACCGTCAAAGGCGAGGGTCCCGTGCTGGCCGTTCTCGATAACGGCTCCAACAATCTCTTCACCTTCCGCTACCGCCTCAAAGACGTGAAATTCGAGGCCATCGAAAAGTCCGCCAAGGCCGGCGATACCGACCTTCCGGCCGGCTCGTTCCTCCTCGAAAACACCGCGCGCACTCGCGCCGAAGTCGAAAAACTCGGACTCCAGTCCGTCGCGCTGGACCAGGCGCCGAACGTCGCCAGGCATGCCGTCGATCTGCCGCGCCTTGCCATGTTCAGCACCTGGGGCAGCACGCAGGATGTCGGCTGGGTCCGCTACGCCTTCGATCATTTCGAGATCCCCTACGACCTCATCTATAAGGAGCGCATCCGCAAGGGCAACCTGCGCGCCGACTATGACGTCATCCTGATCCCCAGCCAGGGGCGCGGCGGCGGCAAGGCCCTGGTATTCGACGTCGAATCGCGCGGCAAGCCGATCTCGTACGTGAAATCGCCCGAATTCCCCAGTCTCGGCATGTACGGATCTTCCGAGGACATCACCGGCGGCATGGGAATCGAAGGCGTCGCCGAGCTCGATAAGTTCGTCAACCAGGGAGGCGTGCTCATCACGCTCGGGGCGTCCAGTTTCATGCCCGCGGAATTCGGCATCGCCCGCACCGTGGACGCCGCCCATACCACCCCGGCCTTCTACGCCCCCGGCCCGATCGTCGAGGCGCAGATCCTGCGGCCCGAGCATCCCATCTTCTATGGCTATACCCAGACCACGATCCCGGTCCGATGGGCCAACGGTCCGCTGCTGCGTGTGGGCCAGGATGATCGCCGGACGGTCCTGATGCAATTTCCCGGGCAGGACAAATCCGTCCTCAGCGGTTTGATGCGCGGCGTCGCTGAAACCCGCAACCGCCCCGCGGTGGTCGATATGCCCGTGGGCGCCGGCCGCGTCGTCCTGTTCGCGACCAATCCGTGCTACCGCTGGCAGAATCTGGGCGAGTTCGGCATGCTCGCGAACTCGATCCTGCACTTCAATGATTACCCGAAGCCCGCGCCGCCGCGCCCGCCCGCGCCGTCCGCGCCGGGCCAGTAATCAGCGGTCCAGCACCGGCGGCTTCGCGGGTTGCGCCGGCGTTCCGCCGTCGTCCGCCGGTTCGGTGTCATCGGGCGCGCTGCCTTGCAGAAAGAGGCCCACGCCAACCAGTACGACCGCCAGCGCGATGCCGATTATCCCGATGTACATCAGGATGCGCCGGCTGTCCTGGCCCTGCATCTCGCCGCAGTGCGGGCAGCGCCGCACGCGCGAATGGATCGGCTGCAGGCAGCGCTTGCATTTGCGGCTCTGGCTCGTGGGGCCGGGGTTCATGGATACCGATAGTAGCAGCATTGCCTATTGCCGCAGCCGCCGCCCCCATCGATCCAGGGGTGAGCAGTAATACCCGCCCGGTCCACCGTCACGGCGTAGGTCCCCGGCTTTTGGCAGCGTCAGATGAAACGTCCCGGCCGGGCTGCTATCGGATCTGCCGCGGGGCCAAACGAACGAGGTGGTCCCGCTACGGCTGGAAGTCCTGGCGGGCTGCCCGGTACTTAATTGGAACTTTGGTACTGTTCAGTTTTCCTAAATTGTGAAAATAATCCCAAAGAACTGGCCGGCTCCTATACTCACTCAACCAGGAGGATCAATGAAGTTCTGCACCCGGTTTGTGCTTCTCGCGTTCAGTTGCGGTGCCATCCTGCCGGCAACGACGATTACGATCACCGACACGAACTACACGACCGATACCGGCTGGAATGCCTGCGGCGCTTTAGCGGGCCTGTTGTGCCGCACGACCGCTTACTTCAACACCGGCGAGTCGTTGTATAGCCAGGGCAACTACAACAACCTCGTCGGCAACAATTTTCAAACCGAGTTTGACGCCTGGAATAATTCCGGCGGCGGGCAGGGCTGGACGCTGGAGGATGCCGGCGGAGCCTGGAACAGTCTCACCAACGGCTTCAATCTGACCGTGGCCGAGGCGCAGCAATTCGCCGGTGTAACACTCGGCGGCTTGACCATTACCATCCAGGTAACCGGCAGCCTGCCCGCTCTCGATCCGGGCTACCAGTACATGTGGACGCAAGGCCTTTACGACAATTACACGACCGGTATTGGCGGCGGCATTGTCGCGCCTTTCTATGAGATGGACGTCGCCTCGGGCGCGTGCTCGACGACCGGTTCCGGCGCCGGTGGCAATCGCTCCGGCGATACGATGTGTCCACCCGCTTATCCATTCCAGGACCAGGACGGCGTCAACAGCTTTTACGACCAGCCGAAGGCCGCCTACGTGGCGCCTCCGGGCCCTCAGGCATTCTTCGATGCCACGACGTTCTTCGGAGAGGTCAATTACACCACCAAAGACATGAAGCTTTACGACGGGCTCACCTACGGCTTCCAGAACTACGTCAGCCCGGAGCCGGGCGCCTGGATCCTCGCCCTGACGGGGCTGGGACTGGTTGTCCTCGCGAAATACCGCCGCCGCACGGCGTAATCTACTGCTCCCGCAGCGCCGCCGCCGGGTCGATCCGCGTGGCCCGGCGCGCGGGGACGTAGCTGGCCAGCGCCGCTACCGCGGCGAGCAGCGCCAGCACCGCGGAAATCGTCCAGGGGTCGTTTGACGTCACGCCGAACAGCAGCGACCCCATGGCCCGCTGCGCCGCCAGCGAACCCGCTACCCCAACCCCCAGTCCCGCCGCGACCGGCCCCATTGCCTGCCGCAGCACCAGGCCCAAAATGCTCTGCGGCCGCGCTCCCAGAGCCATACGGATTCCCATCTCGCCCGTCCGCTGCCCTACCGCATACGCCACCACCCCGTAGATCCCCAGGCTCGCCAGCAGCAGCGCGGCCGCCGCGAAGATCAGCACCAGCGTCATCTGGAACCGCCGCGGCGCCACGCTCGCCGACAGCCGCTCGTCCATGGTTTGCACAGTCTGCACGGGAAGCTCCGCGTCCAACTGCCGGATCGCTCCCCGCAACGCCGCCGCCACGGTTCCAAACGGCAACTCCGTCTTGACCGCCAACGAGAGTTTGTAGTTCGACTCCTGCCAATACGGAAAGTACACCGTGTTCGAGGGCGCCTGGCTCAAGCTCGCCCCGCGCACATCCGCCACGACCCCCACTACCTCGATCGGCCCCTGCCGGCCCGCCCCGAAGATGATCTGCTTCCCCACGGCGCTCGCGCCCGGCCACAGCCGCTCCGCCGTTTTCGCCGAAATCACCGCGACCGGCTTCCCGCGGTCGTGTTCGTCGAAAACCCGACCCGCGAGCAGCCGGATTCCCATCGTCCGGAAATACTCCGGATTCACATCGCGGTTGTCCGCCACCAGGCGCTCCGTCATTGGCAGATTCGCTCCTTCCGGCATGATGAGGTTATTGTTGCCCTCGCCCGCCAGCGGCAGTTGGCTGGAGATCCCCACCGACGTCACACCCGGGATCGCCGCCGCCTTCTCCAGCAGCGCCCGGTCGAACGCCGCCTGCTTTTCGTGGTTCGCATAGCGGCTGTACGGCAGCGTCAGGTCGGTGGCGACAACCCACTCCGTTTCGAACCCCTTGTCGACGTGCAGCAGACTGACGAAACTCCGCAGCAGCAAGCCGCCGGCGATGAGGCACGCCGCGCTCAGCGCGACTTCCGCCGCCACCAGCGCGCTTCGCGCTCTTCCGCTCGCCCGCGACCCCGTCGACCCCCGTGCGGCCGCCTGCAGCGCCTCCTGCGGATCGGCCCGCGCGTACCGCCACGCCGGCAGCAATCCGAAGAGCAGACCGGCTGCGAAGGAAATCGCGATGTTGAATCCAAGCAGCCGCGCGTCCGGCCGGATCTCGTCGATACGCGGCAGGTCCACCGGCGCGTACGCGACGATCGCCCGGACCCCGCCGTACGCCGCCGCCATCCCGATCGCCCCGCCGATCGCCGCCAGCAACAAACTCTCCGCGAGCATCTGCCGCACCAGCCGGCCCGTGCTCGCACCCAGCGCCGTGCGCACCGCCAGCTCCCGCCGCCGCCCGGTCGCACGCGCCAGGAGCAGGTTGGCGATATTCGCGCACGCAATCACCAGGACCGCCGCCACCGCCGCCAGCATCAGATCCAGCCCGCCGCGCGCCCGGCCGACGATCTGGTCCTGCAGCGGCACGATTTGCGCCCGCAGCTCGATCTTTTGCGGCAGCCGCGCCGTGATCCCCGCCTGGACGCCGTTCAGCTCGCCTGCGCCTGCGCTGCCGTCGCCCCGGGCCGCAGTTTCGCGATGCAGACGAAGTTGAAATCGCCCATGTCGTCTTTTTCGTTGTCTGCCAGCGCGAACGGTCGCCAGACGTCCGGCCGCTCGTCCGCGATGTTCATCGCAAAGAGAGCGCTCAGCTTCGGAAAATGGAACGAGGCCGGCAGCACTCCCACAACCCGGTACGGCCGGTCGTTGAGCTTCAGAGTCCGCCCCACGACTCCCGGATCTCCTCCCAGCCGGTTCTGCCAGAACTCGTGGCTCAGCACCAGCACGCCATCCCTGCCCGGCGCATCTTCCTCGTCCGCCAGCGTCCGCCCGATCTGCGCCTCCACGCCCAGCAACCGGAACAGCGCTGGCGTCACCCGCGCCCGGTTCACCCGCTGCGGCGCGCCCACGCCGGTCAGGTTCGCCACATCCTCGCCGATCAGTGCCATTTGCTCAAAGGAATGCGCGCTCTTGCGCCATTCGTCGAAGTGCAGGGCGTTCACCGGGAGCAGCGGCGCGATGTGCGCGAACTTCGGCACCACTTCGTGGACGTCGTACAGCCGCTGTGCATCCCGGTACGCCAGCGGCCGCAGAATGGCCGTATCCACCAGACTGAACACCGCCGTATTGGCCCCGATCGCGAGCGCCAGTGTGGCGATCGCCACCGCGCTGAATCCCGGCGTCCTGGCGAGTGCCCGCGCCGCATGGCGGAAATCTTCGAACATATAAGCTTGATACGCTCCGGCTCCCCGCTGGTTCGCAAAAAGTCCCGGGTCTTTTTCGGGGCCGGCCGGGCGACAGCCTCCGGCCCATAACCCCCGTTTATAATCGAGTAGTGCGAATTCCCGCAGTACTGTTCCTGAGCCTTCTACTGGCCGCTTGCAATAGCGGCCGGAGGAACGAAGACGCGGTGCGTCAGGGCGTGATCGATTATCTGGCTCAAAAGGGTTTGAACCTCCAGGGCATGGATATGACGATCTCCAGGCTCGAAACCAACGGCGACCAGGCCGATGCCACGGTTTCCTTTGCGCCGAAAGGCGGCAGCCCCAGTCAGGGAATGTCCATGAAATACCACCTGGAACGGAACGGCAACCGGTGGACCGTCACTGGCCGCCAGGATGTCGGGAGCCCGCACGGCGCCGGGGCCGTGCCGCCGGGGCAGAATCCGCACGGCGGCGCGATGCCGCCCGCCGGCGTACCGGGCATGGAGAATCCGCACGGCGCGATGCCCGCGCCGGATAGCCTCCCGCCGGCGAAAAAGCCATGAAGCGTGTAGCCATTCTGGGCGGCGGTCCGGCCGGCGCGTTTGCCGCCGAGCAATTGGCTTCGGCCGGCATGCGCGTCCTCCTGCTCGATGAAAAGCTCGCCTGGGAGAAGCCCTGCGGCGGCGGCCTCACGTATAAGGCCTACAGCCAATACCCATTCCTCATCCAGAACTCCACTCCCAAGCGCTTCGTGACCGAGACCACGCTCGCCGCTCCCCGCGCGGGCCAGGTCGAGCTGAAGCTGGATGAGCCGCTCCTCATCTACTCCCGTTACGACCTCAACCGAATGCTCCTCGAGCGCGCCGAGCGCGCCGGCGCCCAGATCGAAAAGACCCGCGTCACCGGCCTCGAACGCTACGGCTCCGGCTGGCAGCTACGGACTCCGCAGGGCACCGTCGATGCCGATTTCTGCATCGTCGCCACCGGCGCGCGCAACCCCCTGCGGGATGTCGGGACGCAGCTCCGGCCCGCGGATGCCATGTCCGCCCTCGGCTACTACATCCCCGGCGAGCAGGATAAGATCGACATTCAGTTCCTTCCGCACCTCGAAGGCTACATCTGGGTCTTCCCCCGCTGCGGCCATCTCTCCGTCGGCATTTGCGGCAAGGGCGAGCCCGCCGGCGCGCTGCGCAAGCGGCTCGAAGATTACATGACCCGCCGCGGCATCAACTGGAAGGGCGCTTCATTTTACAGCCACCTGCTGCCGTCGCTCGAAACCAAATCCTGGAAATCCAACCGCGTCGCCGGCGAAGGCTGGATGGCCGTGGGCGACGCCGCCGGCCTCGTCGACCCAATCACCGGCGAAGGCCTGTACTACGCGATCCGCTCCGCCGATCTCGCCGCCCGCGCGCTGCTTGCCGACGCCGCCGATCTCGCTGCCGCCAACTATCGCCGGCTCCTGCGCCACGATTTCGCCGGCGATCTCGAATTCGGCTCCCGGCTCGCCAAGCGGATCTTCCTGGGCAAGTTTCTGTTTTCCTCGGTCCCTGCCCGGATGGTGCAGTTTACGCGCCGCAGCCCGCGATTTTCCGCCATCATGCGCGACCTTTTCGCCGGCAAGCAGACCTACCTCGGCCTCAAGCGCCGTTTGCTGCAAAACCTCAACCCCAGCCTCTACGAAATCTTCATGAGCCTCGGCTTCAGCCGCGTGATCCCCGGCCGCCTCGGGGCAAAACCGTAGATCCTATGCCTGCCCGCTCCGCTTCCGAAGCTCTCTTCGCGCGCGCCCAACAACTCATTCCGGGCGGCGTCAATTCTCCCGTCCGTGCCTGCCGCAGCGTCGGCTGCAACCCGCCCTTCATCGCGCGCGGCGAAGGCGCCCACATTTTCGATGCCGATGGCAGCGAATACATCGATTACGTCGGCTCGTGGGGCCCGCTGCTGCTGGGACACCGGCACCCGGAAATCCTCGCCGCGCTCGAAGGCGCTCTCGCCATCGGCACCAGCTTCGGCGCTCCCACCGCGCAGGAAGTCGAGCTCGCCGAGGCGATCTGCCGTGCCGTCCCGTCGATCGAAATGGTGCGCCTCGTCAACTCCGGCACCGAGGCCACCATGTCCGCCCTGCGCCTCGCCCGGGGCGCGACCGGCCGCGATCTCGTCGTCAAGTTCGAAGGCTGCTACCACGGCCACGTGGATTCGCTGCTCGTCAAGGCCGGCTCCGGCATCGCCACCCTCGGCATCCCCGATACCCGCGGCGTCCCCAAGGCTTTTGCCGATACCACCATCGCGCTGCCATACAACAATCCCCAAGCCGTGGATGACGCCTTCCGCGCCCGCGGCTCCGAAATCGCCGCCGTCATTGTCGAGCCCGTCGCCGGCAACATGGGCTGCGTGCCGCCCGCGCCCGGCTTCCTCGAAGCCCTTCGCGATATCACCGCCCGCCACGGCGCTCTACTGGTCTTCGACGAAGTGATGACCGGCTTCCGCGTCGCCTTCGGCGGTGCCCAGCAGCTATACGGCATCCGCCCCGACCTCACCACGCTCGGCAAAGTGATTGGAGGCGGCCTCCCCGTCGGCGCTTACGGCGGCCGCCGGGACCTCATGAGCCAGATCGCCCCTGCCGGCCCCATCTACCAGGCCGGCACGCTCTCGGGCAACCCGCTCGCCGTCGCCGCCGGGCTCGCGATGCTGCGGCATCTCGAAGCCCACCCGGAAATCTACGGCCGCCTGGAACGCCAGGCCGCCGAGCTTTGCGCCGCGGCGCCCGCCGGTGTGACCGTCAACCGCGTCGGCTCGATGTTCACGTTCTTCTTCACCGATTGCCCCGTCACCGAGTACGAATCCGCCAAGCGCAGCGACACCGCGCGCTTCGGCCGCTTCTGGCGCGGGATGCTCGACCGCGGCGTGTATCTCGCACCCTCGCAGTTTGAAGCCGCGTTCCTCTCGGCGGCCCACACGGACGAGGACATTCAGCGCACCATAGCCGCCGCCCGCGAAGCCTTCGCGGAATCCGCCTGACTCGCCGCCTTTCCTCTGACGCTCTTGGGCGTTTCCTGGGCTGCGCCTCTTACCAACCGGCGCCTCCCCTACACCCTCTCGATCACCTTCATCAACCCCGCCAGCGAAGTCTCCGTCGAATACATCTTCCCCTTCGGATCGCGCCAGTGCGTCTCGAGCGTGAACGTCTCCTTGTACCCGTCCTTGAGCAGCGCGCGGATCTGCCCCAGGTTGTCGAACTCGCCCGTGCCCACCGCCGCCCACACCACCTTGCCGTCCGGCTGGTGCTTGTAATCCCGCAAATGTACGTGGAAAATTCGCGCCGGGTCGAGATGCCGGTACCCGTCCGGAAACGCCTGCTCGCCCATCTGCCCGGCGTTGTTCGGGTCCCAATTGATGCCGACGTTCTCTTCCTTCACGCGCTTCAGCAGCGCGCCTGCCTCGGCGCCGGTCCCGACGTGCCCACCACCAATGTTCTCGACCGCGAGCCGGAAACCCTTGGCCCGCCGCGCCGCCTCGCGCAGCAGTTCATCGATCCGCGCATAGCTGCGCTCGCTCGGCTGCTCACCGCGCCGCAGCATGAACGTGAAGATGCGCAGCTTATCCGTGCCGAACGCCCGCGCCCGCTCGAGCGCGCGGTCGAGCAGCTTCCATTGCTCGTCCAGTTTCGCCTGGCCCTCCGGCGTCTCCGGCGGCAGCGGCACCTTGAAAAAGCCCGTGCCCTCGATCGAGACGCGAATGCCGTTTTCATCGAAGATCCGCGCGGCCTCTTTCACCTTCTCGATCGGCTGCTCGGTATTGTACGGCCCCCAGATGTTGCGCACCTCCGCCCACTTCAGCCGGTGCTCGCGCAGGAACCGCGCCGCTGTCAGCACGTCATCGTCGATCTCATCGGTGGTGATGCCGAGCTTGATCTGCTCGAGCGGCAGCGCACGGAGCTGGCGGATCGCAGCCAGCGCCGCCGCGCCGGCCAATATTTCGCGTCGGGTTCGGGGCATCTTGGATCCAATCATGCCCGCATGATAACAGCTACAATGACCGCGTGGACGAACAGCAGATTCGCGACCTCATCCGCGCCATGAATGACGCCTGGCTGAAGGGCCCCGCTGCCGGGATTCCCGCTCGCCTCGCCCCGTGCTTCCACGAAAATGCCGTGATCCGCGGCGCCGATCTCGAAGCCGTCGCCAGTGGCCGCGATGCCTGCATCCAGAGCTACGTGGATTTCGTCGGCCAGGCCGTGATTCGCGAGTGCACCCTCGACGAGCCGGATATCGATCTCGCCGGCGGGACCGCCACCGCCGTCTACCACTGGGAAATGACGTACGAGCTCGGCGGCGAGCAATACTCCGAGGCAGGCGCAGACGTCCTCGTGCTGGCCCGCACCGATGGCCGCTGGCTCGTCACCTGGCGGCTCGTGCTCCCCAGCGTCGGCGAAGATTAATCACGCGAGTTTCCGGCCGCACATCGCCTCCAGCACCGAAACCGGCGCGCGTTCCGGCTCGGCCAGCGCCTCCCGCGGCACGATCAGCGTCTGCTCCATCGCGTACTGCCCCGATTCCACCGCGTGCGGCACGACGTCCGTGAACACCATCCACGCCGCTCCTGCCGGGAACTCCATCCGGTACTTCGGCGAGGTGAGCTGAAATTCCGTGTTGGCCTTCAGGTAATCATGGAACCGCAGCATGAAGCTGTCGTATGGCGTGCGCAGCTTCACCGGCAGCCCAAGCCCGTGCAGCAGCGCCCGGCCGAACCAGCCGCGCTGCGTCGCGCGCCCCAGCCCCGCAGCCGCCGCGTAGCGGCGCGCCACGACCGGGAACGGGTCCGTGGTCTGCCACACCCGCGGGCGCGAGCGGTGCAGGTTCCAGAAGATGCGCAGGATCAACCCTCCGCCAGTCGGCCGCGTCGGAAATGCGTCCGTGTGCAGCAGGTCGTTGCGCTTTTTAAACGGCAGGTTCCGCCCGGCTTCTTCGAGCGGCCGCAGGCTGGCGTAATCCATCCGCCACAGCCCGCTGTAGCGGGGCACGAGGCCCGCCGCCCACTCCACCGCCGCGTCCGAAAACCGCCGCAGCATCGCCCGCAGCGGCTCGCGCGCCGCCCGCGCGCTCCGGTCCAGCCCGGAGATCTCGCCGCGTAGCGGCTTGTACGCGATGTTCTTATGCCCGCTCCCCGTTTCGCGGATGCTCTCGATCAGCGCCCGCTCCTCCGCCGTGATGCCGAACGGGGCCTGCGGTAGCACCAGAATGCCCCCGCACTCCAGCACCTCGTAAGGATTTACTCCTGGCGCCACCGCAACCGCGGGCATAATCCCGACAGTCTACGGCCCACAGCCAACCCGCCGAATCTGGTAATCCCCCGATCCCCCGTGCGTCCAGCAACAGACCGGTTGCGCTCCACTTTACGATTCGCAAAGCAATGGATTCGATCACTCGCGACCTCCTCATCGCGCGCCGAAGAGCCAGGCTCGGATGGGCTGGTAGAGCAGGTAAATGACGCCGAGCGCCAGCCAGACGATCGAGCTGATCGAGAGCGGCCGGGCGGTGATGCGGATTTCCGGCGTGCGGTCCAACTCGAGCAGCGGCCCTTCCTTTCGCGCGGCGGTACGGTCATAGAGATAAAGGGGCGCCGCCGCGAATACGGCGTAGATGGGGAACCACGTTGCGCTGCCCACGTTATTCGTGCCCCGCACGTGGCCCGCGCGAACGAGCGGGCCCAGCGATTTGACCACCTCTCCGATCGCGAGCGCCGCCAAGGCCAGATGGCGGATCGCGAGGGCGCGGCCCGCGGAAGTCAATCCGGTCATCAGCTCCCGCGAGCGCAGGACGGCCGCTTTCCCGGAGAGATTCTCGGCGACGCAGATAACCGGCCAGAGGCAATCGCCGATCAGCCAGCCCGGGCCGAAGAGAGACAACGACCGGGCCTGGGTTGCCAGCAGGACCGGCATCGCTTTCACCAGCCTCCCGAATACTCGGAAGGTGATAAATCTGCGGATCCGGGTTTTTTCGTCCATTGCGATGAGCGCCGCCGCGGCGCGCAGCAGGTTATCGGCAAATACCAGCAGGAGAGCGGCTGCAACCGGGAGCAGCGCGACCCGCAGGACCGCGGCCGGAAGCAGCTTGCGGCCGTAGTAATCCAGCAGAGCGATCGCCGACAGGAGGACGGAATAGATGGGCAGCAGCAGGCAGGCGAACGCGGCGAGGTGCCGCATCAGAAACGCGCGCGATCGGCGGAGCGCGAAGAATTCGGCGTCGACCGCGTTATGGAACCGCCGCGCGAACTCCATGGCGGAAGCCGGGCGGGCGGCAGGATCGCGCGCAAGCCCGGCAAGAATGGCGTCGGAGACGTCGCGCGGCACTTTGGCGATGCCGGCCGGCGGTGCCGGCGCGCTTCCGCCCCGGTAGAAGCGGATCAGCTCGCTGGTCTTTCCGGTGAAGGGCAGCCGGCCGCATACCAGGGAATAGGCGACGATCGCGAGGCTGTAAATATCGGAGCGGTAGTCGATGTCTTCTCCGAGCGCCTGTTCCGGCGACATATAGCCGGGAGTGCCGACGAGGCTGCCCGGCATGGTCCGGCCGCCGTCGCTGCCGAAGGAGCCGGAGGACGGATCCCGCCCTGCGTGCGGTATGGCCACCGTTTCGGCATCCTCGGCTGGGAAATCAACGGAGGCCGGGGTGGGGACCATAACGAGAGTCTCGATTTCGCCGGCGGGCAGGTCCGCAGCCGCCGGGGCAATGGCCGGGGACGGCTCGGGCGCGGAGGCCGCTGGCGGATCTCCGGGGAGCTTCATCTTGGCGACGCCGAAATCGAGCACCTTGACGGTGAACCCGCCGCGTCCGTTCGGTTCGAGCCAGATGTTGTCCGGCTTCAGATCGCGATGCACGATCCCGTGGCGGTGCGCCTCGTCGAGCGCGAGGCCGGCCTGATCGAGCAGATCGGCAATGAGCGGCAGGCCGGGCTGAGGGTGCGCCTGCTGGAAAGTGGAGAGCGTCTGGCCGTCGAGGAGCTCCATCACCAGATAGGGAATTTGATGGCGGCCGGCCGCGGCGATTCCGAAATCAGTGACGTTGACGATATTGGGGTGGCGAAGGCGGCCGCAAGCCTGGGCCTCCCGCTGAAAGCGGGCCAGGAACTGAGGGTCGGCCGCCCACTTCGGAGCGATGACCTTCACGGCAACGACGCGCGTGGTTCCCAGATGGGTGGCAAGGTAGACGTTGCCCATACCCCCGGCGCCGAGCTGGCGGTCGATGCGGTATTTGCCGTCGAGGATCTCGCCGATCATGGAAGGTCCAGAATATCAGGCGCGCAACTCGAGCACGGAGTCCGCGCCACCGAGGCGCGAAGTTTCAGGTCTTGACATACGAATTACTTCGTAGTAGCCTTTTCGTATGTCCGATCCGCCCCGCCCGACCGATGCCGAGCTCGAAATCCTCACCATCCTCTGGAGCCGCGGCCCCAGCACCGTGCGCGACGTCCATGAGGCCATCACCGCCCGCCGCTCCGCCCAATACACGACGGTCCTGAAGCTGATGCAGATCATGGCCGACAAAGGCCTGGTCCGCCGCGATGAATCGCAGCGTGCGCACGTTTACTCGGCCAGCCGCCCGCGCGAATGGACGCAGCGCCAGCTCGCCGGCGACCTTCTCCAGCGCGCCTTCGGCGGCTCGGCGCGCGGTTTGCTCATGGGCGCGCTGGCGGCGCGCAAAGCCAGCCGCCAGGAGATCGAAGAGATGCGCCGCCTGCTCGATGAGCACGAAAAGGGGGC
>DATGMB010000042.1:0-43182 GCA_035293845.1 Bryobacteraceae bacterium | reverse complement strand
GCGATCCGGTCGCTGGTGGAACAGGACCGGGAACTGGCGCAGCAGGTGATCCGCGACGAGCCGCTGATCAACCGCATGGAGATGGAGATCGACGGGCTGGTGACGCGCCTGCTGGCGCTGCGGCAGCCGGTGGCGCGCGATTTGCGGTTCCTCACGGCGGCGCTGAAGATCAACACCGATCTGGAGCGGATCGGCGATCTGGCGAATCACATCGCGGAGCGGTCGCTTTCGCTCATGCACCATCCGCTGGTGCGGCCCATGACGGACATTCCGAAAATGGCGACGCTGGTGCAGTCGATGCTGCTGAAGTGCCTGGAGGCGTTCGTGAAGGGCGATGCGGACCTGGCGCGCTCGGTGCTGCTGGCCGATGACGAGGTGGACCGCCTGCGCGACGGCGTCTACAACGAGCTGGTGGAAACCATGCAGCGCGATCCGGGGCTGGTGCCGGCGGCAATCGATATTATCTTCGTGGCGCGCAACCTGGAGCGGATCGGCGATCACACAACGAACATTGCGGAGGACGTGGTGTTCCTGATCCAGGGCGTGGATGTGCGGCACCGGGCGCAGATGGAGAGGGCGTAGACCCCTCGATATTCCTCTTTGACGCAGAGACGCGGAGACACAGAGAAGACCAGAATTGCGTGGCTTTCCCGGCTATGGATGGCCGGTCCGAAGCGGGAGCAGAAGCATCGCCGCGACGAGCGAGAGCCCGAGCAAGCAGAGCGCGGCTCCGGACAACGCAGGGACTGACGATGCCATCACCGCCCCCGAGGGCGGGATCGCGATGGCCTGCAGCCCGAAGGCTGTCGCTGCGATCCTGGAAATCGCGCCGGTCGATGGATTGACGACACCAAGGAAGGAAGCGCCACCAGGCACACCGATCGCAGCGTATAACTTTCCGGTCATTGGATCGAAGCTCATAGTGTGGATTTGGGCGCCAGCGCCAAAAGCGGGGTCGAATATCAAAGGGGCGATGCTAGATACGTTCGCGTTCACCTGATTGACGGTGTACAGATTGGTGTGATCGGACAGGTACAGGACACCGCTACCGGAGAACGCGAGGCCGGTCGGCGTCGAGGCAGCCGATAACGTTCCGACCCTCGTTGCCGCTCCGGTTGTGGTGTCGATCGTGTAGAGCCCGACATCTCCCGCCAGGTAGGCAAACAGAACGCCATCCGCGCGAAAGGCGAAATTGCTGAGGATGTAGTTCGAGGGGATTCCCGTAATCAGAGCGGCTTGTGTTGGGACAGCGGTCGACGGATTTACCGTAAGCAGGAGTGGATGGAATAAGATGTCATTGCCAAAGGCGTAAAGCGTGCCGGCGGGCGAGAACGCCAGTGCGAAAATGAGGTAGCCGTTGGTGGGGCCAATCGGGTTGGCGGCACCCGTGGCCGCCGATATCAACTGAAGCCCGAATGGCGAAACGCCGGTTGGGGCGAGGCCGTAGATGCCTGGAGTCTGGGCCGAGGCCGCGCCGAGTCCCAAGGTGGCGGCGAGAGCAAGAGCAGGAACACAGGAGCGGTTCAGCATGGGAGCAGCCATTATAGCTGAGTGAAATTGGGCAAGCCGATGACTATTTCGACGCGGAGATCCGGAGTAACCGGAGACAGAGAGAAGTCCATGAAAATTCTCTGCGTCTCTGCGCCGCTGCGTCAAAGGGCAGACCGCGCTCTGACACGGATGCCGCGGTTTGCCGGGGATCCGATTCGCATTGAAACGGCGCGGGGGCTGCGGGACTGCGGCCGGCCAGTGCATGCGGGGGCGTTTCTCCGGGAGCGGAGAATCGCCTTCGATTGCGCGGCGCGGGAGTTTCCGCGGATCTTCGTGCACGAGCTCTTTCACTTCGTGTGGCTGCGGGCGGGCAACGCGCGGCGGCGGTCGTTCGAGCGGCTGCTCGAAGGCGAGCGGCGGGCGGGAGCGCGGGGCGAGCTGGGGTGGTCGGCGGAATGGCGGAAGCGTGAGCTCGCGGATACGGACGTCCGCGCGCGCGGCCGGCGGTGGCGGGAATACTGCTGCGAAAGCTTCTGCGATACGGCGGCGTGGCTGTATTCGGGAACGGCGCGGCACGAGGAGTTCACGCTGGCGGCCGTGTGGCGCCGGCGGCGCGCGCGCTGGTTCGAGCGCAATCTGGGCGGCCGGGCTTTGCCGGTATAATTGAAGCAGGATTCTATTTGTGTCTGTAACCCGCCTGATCGCCGCCCTTTCGACCGCGCTCGCGCTTGGATACGTGAGCGTGGGCTGCAATTCCACCACCTCCGTGAAAGCGGCGCAGGTCAAAGCCGATAAAGACCGCAAAGAAGCTCCGGACTTCGCGCTGAAAGATGCCGACGGCAAGCTGGTGCATCTTTCCGATTACCGCGGCAAGGTGGTGGTGCTGGATTTCTGGGCGACGTGGTGCGGCCCATGCAAGATCGAAATCCCCTGGTTCATGGACATCGAGCGCAAGAACAAGGACCGGGGCCTCGAAGTCCTGGGCGTGGCGATGGACGATGAGGGCTGGGAGGCCGTGAAGCCGTTCGCGCAGAACCTGGGGATCAACTACCGGCTGGTGATGGGGAACGATCAGACGGCGCAGATGTACGGCGGCGTGGATGCGCTCCCGACCACGTTTCTGATCGACCGGGAGGGCAAGATCGCGGCGGTGCACGTCGGGCTCGTCGGCAAAAAGGATATTGAAGATGGAGTGGAAGCGCTACTTAACAACTCGACGTCTGGCATTGTGCGGGATCACGACGGTGGCAGCGCTGTGCCTCCTCCCGCTGGCGGCTCAAAATAGCAGCGGCTATCTGAGTATCGGCGAACCGCAGACGATTGCGGCGAAGCGCGGCGAGGCCGTGCAGGTGAAGATTCCGCTCACCGTCCAGCCGGGGTTTCATGTGAACAGCAACACGCCGAGCGATGAGTATCTCATCCCGCTCAAGCTGACGTGGAAATCGACCGGGGCGCTCGAGGCCGGACCGGTGGTGTATCCGAAGCCGGCGATGGAGAAGTACGAATTTTCCGAGAAGCCGCTGTCGGTATTCACGGGCAAATTCGAGCTGACGGCGCATTTCAAGGTTGCGGCGGGCGCGCCGGCCGGACCGGGCGCCGCCGTGGGACAACTGCGGTACCAGGCTTGCAGCGACAAGGCGTGCTATCCGCCGAAAACGGTGGAAGTGACGGTGCCGTACTCGGTGCAGTAGCCGGTAGGAGCGGCTCGGTTTCGGGTGCAGTTGCACGGCGCGGCTGCGCCACCCCGCATCTTGGGCCTGCTGTGGCATATCGTGTGCTGTGATCCTCAGCGTGCGGTATCTGACTGTTGGATTGGGATTCGTGCTGGCGGCCGCGGCGCTGGCTGAGTCCGAGAAACTCTATACATTACTGCCGGATTTCCAAACCTCCAAGGCCGTGCTCTGGGAGGATCCCGGGCGGGTGGAAGACCGCGACCTTCGCTACGGGCCGGGCGGGCCGGAACTCGAGCCGAAGGCGCCGTTCACCTTCGTGAAGGAGGATCTGTCCGGCAGAAGCCCGAAGGTGCAAGTCAGCGATGGCAACGGGCGAAAATGGGTGATCAAGTTCGGCGACGAGGCGAGCCCGGACACTTTCTGCTCACGGCTGGCCTGGGCGGTGGGATATATCGCGGAGCCGAACTATTATCTCGAAGGCGAGGTCATCCAGGGCGCGCATGATCTGCGGCGCGCGAGGGAGTTCATCGCGGCGGACGGGAAGGCCAGCGGGGGCCGGTTCCAACTGCGGTCGAAGGACCCGGAATACATGGAGGGCTACAGTTGGGGCTGGCAGCACAATCCCTTCCTGGGCACGCCGCAGTTGAACGGGCTGAAGGTCCTCATGATGCTGGTCTCCAACTGGGACGATAAGGACATCCACGAAGCGACGGAGCACGGCCCGGCGCTGAGATATCATATGCTCGTTTCCTATATGCGGCCCGGGAGCAACAACGCCATCTATCGCGAAGAGGGACGGTACCTGTTTTTCATCGACGACTGGGGAGCGTCGCTGGGGCGCTGGGGCGCACCTTTCGGGCGCAACAAGTGGGATTGCCCGGGGTTCTCGGGACAGTCGCCGGAGTTTCTGCGCATCTCTTCCGATGGGAGCCTGCAGTGGGGATACCGCGGCGTGAGCACGCAGAGGATCACCGCCGGGGTCGGGCCGGCGGATGTGCGATGGCTCATGCAATACCTGGGCCGCGTGACGGATCAGCAATTGCAGGCGGGCCTGCTGGCGAGCGGCGCGAGCGCGGAGGAGGCGGCGTGCTACACGAGCGCGCTGCGCCTGCGGATCGGCCAGTTGGAGCGGGCCGCCGGCGGGGTACAGCAGACGCGCATGGTGACGGGCGCGCAATGAGCGAAATCTGGCTGGTGCGCCACGGCGAGACGGAATGGAGCCGCTCGGGCGCGCACACCGGCCGGACGGACATCCCACTGACCGATGCGGGGCGGACGCAGGCGGAAGCCATCGGACGGCGGCTCGCCGGTCGCCGCTTCGGGCTGGTGCTGACGAGCCCGCTGGCGCGGGCCCAGGAAACCTGCCGGCTGGCCGGGTACGGCGCGTGCGCCCAGGTCGACGGCAATCTGCGGGAATGGGATTATGGCGGCTACGAGGGCCGCACCACGGCGGAGATCCGCCGCGAGCGGCCCGATTGGTGGCTGTGGCGCGACGGCGTGCCGGAAGGGGAGACGCTGGCGCAGGTGGCGGAGCGGGCGGAGCGGACGATCGCGCGCGTCGAGCCGGTGCTCGCGCGCGAAGACGTGCTGCTGTTCGCGCACGGGCATCTGCTGCGCATCCTGGCGGCGCGCTGGGCGAAGCTCGCGCCGGAGGAAGGGGCGCGGCTGGTGCTGGGGACGGCAGCGCTAAGCAGCCTGGGCTACGAGCGCGAAACGCGGGCTATTACGCGCTGGAATCTTTCGGCTTCGGAGTGACGAGCGCGATGCGCAGCGGCTTCGCGCCGGGCTGCGCCTTGACGACTTTGCAGACGAGTTGCAGCGATTCGACGCCGGCGATGATGCGGGTGAGGGAGCGCTCGGCATCGAGGCCCGTGAGCACAGCCATCTGGCGCGAGGGCGCGAAGATCTCGAGCACGCGGATGCCCTGGCAGGTGACCAGCAGCTCTTCGTCCTCCTTGAGCGCCTTCTGCATGGCGCTGATCTGGCCGAGCAGGACGGCGGAGGGATTTTCGCCCTGTGGCGCGGCGGGCGGCGCGGGTTCCTTGGACGTTGCGGAAAGGATCGCCTGCTGAGCGATCTGTTTGGTGAATTCGCCGAGGGGCATGGCTGCATTCATTATTAGCACGCGCGGCGGGCGAGGTGGATGTAGTGCAACGCCTTCGCAGGGCCTATACAGTTTGTCCGGCAGGCTGCCGATTCGATTTGGGATAGTGATGAACGGCAGTGGTTCGAGACATCCAGACCAGGGAATGTTTCCGTTCGGCGATGCTGGTACAATGGCATCTTTCCCGGTGACGTGTCCAACCGCAAAGCCCGCAACGCTGAAACGGCAGTACGTGCCGCTCGGATCGGTGTGGGAGGGTGAAGATGCCGAACTTCTAGAAAGGATGCTCGACTTTTACCCCCGGAAGCGGCCGAAACGGATCCTTGATGCCACAGTGAATGGCGGCCGGTTCTGGAGAGGCAGTAATCGGCCCGTTATGGGGCTCGATATCTCCATTCAGCACAGGCCGAATGTCGCGGGTGACAACGCCAACATGCCGTTCCGCCCCGAAGCGTTTGACGTTGTCGTTTACGATCCTCCGCACATCCCGAATCAGGGAAAAGATAACGAGAAGGATTTCAATACGCGATTTGGGCTCGTACTGCGGTCATCGAAAGAAAACGCCTACACGTTCACGCATACGTACCCGCCGTTCGCGAAAGAAGCTTATCGGGTGCTCAGGCCCGAAGGGGTCCTATTCTGCAAGATCACCGACTACGTGCATCATCATCGCTACAACTGGGCGCACTTGGACTTCATCCAGGCGGCTCGGGAAGCGGGCTTCAAGGCGTGTGATTGCATTATCAAGATTCGGAAGGGCCCCATCATCGATCCGAAATGGAAGACCGCGCATCATACACGGCGCCAGCACTGCTATTGGCTGGTGTTCCGCAAATCCGCTAAATGCGAGTAAGAGAGCCGATTCGTCCACCAAGCGCGTCGCGACAGATCGCTTTCCACCAGCTACTCGTGGCTGCTCGAAAGACGTGGCTCATGGGTGGGCTCGCCGAGGCTTTGAAGGTTGCGGACCAAGCGACAGTTAAAGCCCAGATTGCCACCTATGTGCCTGCCGACGTACAACGGATCCTCGCATCGGCGGGCATTCGCGACGAGCACGTATTTCCCACGCCTGTCATCCTCGAAAAGAAGCCGACGCTCGTCGGTTACTACCGCCTGTTGCTCGGAGTTCCCCAGAAGCATTTCTATAGGGGAGGCACGGGCATGGGGCAATTCAAGAGCATGGAAAACCGCGGTTTGCTCAATCCCCGGAGACGCCCCGATCTTGAAGGGTTTTGTATGGCTATGGCGCAGAGCCTCGCCAACCTCATCCGGCAGATGTCTCCCCAGGTTTGCCTGCAGGATGTTGCCGAGCTCCCATTGATCACACTGGGCTCCCAGTTCCAAGGCGCAAACAACAACACTATAGGGAAACACGCAACTGCTGACGTGTTTATGGCTGTCGCCGAACTCGTGAGGGAGCACATCCTGGCCCACGAGGAGCGACAGATCACCATCCGCAACGCCTCGGGCCGGAGAGTAGTTATTGGCTTGGCCGCCGATCCGGATATCCGGATCCAGGAGGAATTTGGCGGTAAGCTTCGCAGCAAGGTCGCCATCGAAATTAAGGGCGGGGCCGACGTGAGCAACGCATATAATCGCGCCGGCGAAGCCGAGAAGTCACACCAAAAAGCCAAGAACGAAGGATTCCGGGACTACTGGACGATCATCTCGAAATCCTGTTTGAATCTCGACAAGTTGAGATCAGCGTCGCCGACTACGAACGATTGGTTCGACGTCGCCCACGTCCTTGCCAGAGACGGTGCGGACTGGGAGGTGTTCAAGAGTCGGCTTGCCGATGCCACTGGAATCCCCGTGGCGCTGTAAGTTCTCTGGCTTGAGTCCGCCCTCGCTACTCCCTACAGCATCAACTGGCCGCCATTGACCTCGACGGTTTCGCCGACGATGAACGATGCGGCGTCGGAAGCGAGGAAGGCGATCGCGGTGGCGCATTCCATGGGGGTGCCGACGCGGCCGAGCGGGATCGCCTTGACGAAGTTGGCCATCATTTCCTTGGTCGAGAAGACCTCATGGAACGGCGTGTCGATGACGCCGGGCGAAACGGCGTTGACGCGAATGCCGTGCGGGGCCAACTCCTTGGCGAGAGCTTTCGTCAGGGTGATGAGGCCGCCTTTGGCGGCGGAGTAGGCGCCGGAGCCGGGGCCGCCGCCGTTGCGCCCGGCGATGGATGCCACATTGACGATGACGCCGCGCCGCCGAGCGATCATGCCATCGGCCACGGCGCGGCTGCAGAGGGCGGCGCTCTTGAGGTTGAGGGCCATCACTTCGTCCCAGAGCTCCTCGGTCATCTCGCGCATGGGCACGCGCTGGATGAGGGAGCCGGCGTTGTTGACGAGAATGTCGATGGGTCCGAGCTCGTGTTCCACGCGCTCGATTAGCGGACCGATCTCGGCGGCGCGGCTGACATCGGCGCGGACGGCGAGGGCCGATCCGCCTCCGGCGAGGATCGCGCCGGCCGCCAGTTTGGCGCCGTCTTCGTTATGGAAGTAACCGAGGGCCACACGTGCGCCAAGATCCGCCAGCACGGCCGCGGTGGCGGCGCCGATGCCGGAAGAGGCGCCGGTAACGAGCGCGATGCGGCCGGTCAGGTCCAGATAGTTTTTCATCAGTAACGATGATAACGGAGGTTTCTCGCGCGGGTCCGCTCGCATACAAGCGCCGGGAGCGCCGCCGCGGCGCCTGTGGCAGCCCGCGTGCCCATCTATGAGATGCAGGAGGGTTTATTTCATATGGCGGATCAGGTCCTGAATTATAACCCGCCCGACGAGGGCGGCCGCGGGACGATTGTGCTGAAGCAGATATCCTGGGCGGCGGTTTTCTCCGGCCTTTTTGTTGCTCTGGCGGTAGCGGTTCTGTTCCTGTGCTTCGGGATGTTCGTCGGGTTCCGCATGCATCCGGGCGGCGGAATGAGAGCCTGGACGGTGATTTGGTACTTCATCGGATCGTTTGTCTCGCTGTACATCGGAGCCTGGGTGGCGAGCCATCTGGCGGGCAATCCGAGAACCGGCAGATCGCACGGCATCGTGACGTGGGGGCTGGCGACGGTGGCGGCATTCGGGTTCCTCTCGCTGGTCTCTTGGGGCGTGTTGACGCAATCGCTCGGCGTGGTGAAGACGGCCGCGGTGGCGGGCGCTGAAGCGGCGCCGCTAGCCAACCGGATGGTGCCGCCCAACGAGGCCGAGCGCGCGCAAAGCGAGGCCGGCCAGGCGCTGAGCCAGGCGCAACAGCAGGCGCCGTCGATCGCGCAGGGAATCGGGTACAACATTTCGGCGGTCGCGCTGATGCTCTTCATCGGGTTGCTGATCGCGGCGTGCGGCGCACTGGTGGGCGGCGCGAAAGGCGCTCCGAGGCTGATTCCTCCGCGGACGGTTTAGCGGGGTTTCCAGTTTTGTGGAGCCGGTTCTCCGCAGCCGGGCCGTGTCCCGGAGAGCCAGCCCACAGAGTGCGGATTTAACGATAATTACCGCCTTTTCGGTTGCCCGCCGGGCTTTGCCGCGAATATAATTCCGGGAATGGAATGCCGGCCGCGTTGCCGGCACGGAGGGGTTCCCGGATGCGCAAGCTACTTCCGATTGCGGCGATTGCAGTTCTCCTCGCGGGCGGCGCGGGCACGGCTTTTTCGCAGGCCGTCAGCGCCAGTATCGTGGGTACCGTCACGGATGCGACCGGCGGCGTCGTGGTCAACGCCAAGGTCACGGTCACGGAAATCAACACGTTGGTCAGCCATACGGCGCAGACCAATACGAGCGGCAATTACAGCTTCGTCAATCTGCCGCCCGGACAATACCAGGCCACGGTGGAAATGTCCGGGTTCAAGCGGGAAGTGCGCGGGCCGGCGGACGTCGCGGTGGATTCGACGGCGCGCATCGACGTGCAGTTGCAGCCGGGCAACGTGACCGAGACGGTCGAAGTCAGCGCCGAAGCGGCGGTGCTGAAGACGGACCGCGCGGATATCACCTCGACCGTGGATTCCGTGCAGGTCGAAGAGCTGCCCAATCTCTACAACGGCAACTACCAGATGATGCTTTCGCTGGTGCCGGGCGTCTCCGAGCCGACCGAGCAGCACTCGCAGTTTTTCAACGCATCGAGCTCGATCCAGATGAACGCCTACGGGCAGCCGCGCATGTCGAACAATTACCAGATCGAGGGCATCGACAACAATGAGCGCACCGGGCTGCTGCAAATTCTGATCCCGCCGAAAGAGGCGATCCAGCAGGTCAACATATCGACCAGCAATCACGATGTCGAGCTGGGGCGCGGCACGGGCGCGGTCAGCAACGTGGTGCTGAAGTCCGGGACCAACAGCTATCACGGAGCGGCGTATTGGAACCTGCAGAACAGCGCCATGGACGCGCGCGCGTTTTTCAATCCCGCGGTGGGGCACATCGCATACAACCAGGTGGGCGGAAACATCGGCGGGCCGATCCGCAGGAACAAGCTGTTCTACTTCACGGATTACCTGAAGACGATGGACCACGAGGCGAACACCAACCAGACGAGCATTCCCTCGATGCCATTCCGCGCCGGCGATTTCAGCGAGGATACGAAGCACATCGTCTACGATCCGTTCAGCGCGCCGGACGTAAACAACGGCACCGGGCGGACGCCATTCCCGGGCAACATCATTCCGGCCACCCGCATCAATCCGATTTCGGCCCGGATCCTGGCGGCGTTGCCCGCGCCCAACGAGCCGTTCAGCGACCTGGTGCAGACCAACGATTATTTTGCGCTGCTGCCGTATAGCAAGAACACAGACCACGTCGATGCGAAGGTGGACTACAACGTCACCGGGAAGGACCGCTTCAGCGTGCGGTTCAGCTACGAGCGCCCGGAGATTTTTCAGGCGCCGGAGTTCGGCTTGTTCGGGGGCCCAGCGCAGGGCGCGTTCCAAGGAACGGGCGTGCAGAACACTTACAGCACCGGTCTCAATTGGGACCGCATCGTGGCGCCCACGCTGCTCATGCAGACGCGCGTCGGCGTGGCATATTACAACAACGTCGCCAGGCAGTCGGACTACGGCCAGAATGACGCCACGGCTCTGGGAATTCCAGGCGTCAACCTGAACGATTTCACGAGCGGCATGGTGTCGATCAACATCGGCGGCGGATATTCGACGCCCCTGGTGGGCTATTCGGCGAGCCTGCCCTGGGTGCGATCGGAAGCGAACATCGACTTCGTCAATACCTGGCAGAAGATGTACCGTAACCACACGATCAAGTGGGGCGTCGACATCCGGCGCGTACGCGATGCGCTGCTGCAGGACCAGACGTATAGTCCACGCGGGCGCTACACGTTTTCCGCCAATGAGACTTCGGTTTCGGGATCGCCGGGCGGTGCGGGGCTGGCCAACGACATGGCGAGCTTTCTGCTCGATGTGCCGAGCGACGTCGCTCGCGACGTCAACACGTATTTCCCGGCGCTGCGGGCTACCCAGATCTTTTCGTTCGTGGCGGACACGTGGCAGGTTTCCTCGCGGCTGACGGCGTCGCTGGGCGTGCGGTGGGAGCTGTACCCGCCGTTCACGCCGCAGTTCCCGGGCGGGTTTTCCAATTACAACCCGTTCAATAACACGCTGGTGATCGCGGGGGTGGGCAACAACCCGGACAACATGGGGTTGAACTTCTACAAGCATTATCTGGCGCCGCGCGTCGGCCTGGCGTACCGGCTGACGAATACTACGGTGCTGCGCTCGGGTTTCGGGTTGAGCTACACGTCGTTTCCGGATAACACGTATGCGTTCAATTATCCGGTGCGCTCGAACAATGAGTACAAGACGCTGAACGGGAACAGCTACACGTCCGTGTACCTTCCGAACGGGCAGTTGGCGACCTACGCGGCGGGATTTCCGGCGCCGTATTCGGTGCCGATTCCCTCGAACGGAATCATCACGGATCCCGATCCATCGCAGCAGTATTTCTACATCCCTCAGGATTACAAGAATCCGTATGTATTGCAGTGGAACTTTGCGGTCCAGCAGCAGATGCCGGGGCATTTTATTTTGGATGTGGCTTACGTGGGGAGCCATGGAGTCGATACCGGGGCGTCGGTCAACCTGAATCCGGGGCTGCTGCTGGGCGAGGGCAACCTGGGGCAGCCCTACTATCTCAAGTTCGGGCGGACGGTGGCGGAATCGCAGTTCTTCCAGGGATTCACGTCGACGTTCAACTCCCTGCAGCTGAAATTCGACCGGCGGTTCCGCGGCGGCCTGACCATGACGAACTCCTTCACATGGCAGAAGGCCATGGACTTCATGTCGGGCGACGACGGCGGGCTGGCGCGGTGGTACATCGACCCGGGGCGCAATTATGCGCGGGCGGACTACGACCGCACCCTGAACTTCGTAGAGAGCTATATCTATCGGCTGCCGCTGGGGCGCGATGGCCGGTTCCTGACCCACGGACCGGCCGCGGCGATCCTGGGCGGCTGGCAGCTCACCGGCATTCTCACGCTGCGCACCGGCGGGCCGATGACCATCACGGATGGCGGCGGGGTGGGAATCAATGCCAGCGGGAACACCGAGACGCCAGATCAGATCGGGCCGGTGAACGAGCCGCACGGCATCAACGTGGGGAATTACTGGATCGACAAGAGCGCCTTCGCGCGCGCTCCGCAGATCACGCTGCCGGACGGCAACAAGACGCTGCTGTTCGGGACGATGGGGCGGAACAACCTGAGCGGCCCCGGCCAGTTCCGCCTGGATGGGGGTATCTCGCGCTGGATCAACCTGAATGAGCGGTGGAAGATGCAGATCCGCGGAGACGCTTACGACGTCACGAACACGCCGTTCTTCAGCAACCCGCAGACGGACTTCAACAACGCGAACTTTGGTTATGTTACCGGTACCGTGGGGAGCGGGACGGGCGTCACGGGGATTACCTCGGCGCGGTCGGTGCAGCTTGCGATGAAGATTCAGTTCTAACGTTTTCTTCCGTTTGACCGGATCGTCATATATAATCTTCAAGATCAGGGTGAATGCGGGTATCCCATGCCCGATTTTGGAGGTTAGGCTGATGAAGGTTCTACGTACGATCCTTACAGTGTTGTGCCTGGCAGCGTATTGTGCGGGCGCGGCGTGGTCCCAGACGGTCAACGCGACCCTTCTGGGCACGGTTACCGACGCCAGCGGCGCGGTGGTCCCCGGCGCCAAGGTGACGATCACGGAAACGCAAACCGGCGTCGCGCATACGGCGCAGACGAACGAGAGCGGGAACTACATCGTTCCCAATCTGCCGCCCGGCCTGTACTCG
The DNA here is from genome assembly GCA_035293845.1 of Bryobacteraceae bacterium. Classification (GTDB taxonomy): domain Bacteria; phylum Acidobacteriota; class Terriglobia; order Bryobacterales; family Bryobacteraceae; genus DATGMB01. The sequence goes on along the minus strand of DATGMB010000042.1, from coordinate 30,649 downwards.
GTATCGGTGGAAGCGACCGGGTTCAAGAAAGAGACGCGGCGGGACGTCAACCTGCTGGTCGATACCAACACGCGCGTCGACGTGCAGTTGCAGCCCGGCAGTTTGACGGAGACGGTGGAAGTCACGGCCAACGCGGCGATTCTGCAGACGGACAGCGCGTCGACCACGGAAAAGATCGAGCGGAACGTGCTGGCCAACGTGCCGCTGATCGGTTCGAGCCGCAATTACCAGACGCTGCTGAACCTGGCGCCGGGCGTGGCGCCGGTGCAGGAGCAGCACTCGCAATTTTTCAACGCTTCCAGCTCGCTGCAGACGGAAGTCAACGGGCAGATGCGGCAGGGCAACAACTTCATGATCGAGGGCTCGGACGACAACGAGCGCACCGGCCTGCTGCAGATCTATATTCCGCCGATCGAAGCGATCCAGACGGTCGACGTTTCGCTGACCAACCACGATCCGGAAATGGGGCGCGCGTCGGGCGCGGTGGTGAATGTGGTGCTGAAATCGGGCACCAATGATCTGCACGGCGCGGTGTACGAGTTCCTGCAGAACAGCGCTTTCAACGCGCGGTCGTTCTTCAATCCCTCGGTGGGGCACCTGGCTTACAACTACGTGGGTGGCAACATCGGCGGGGCGATCAGGAAGAACAAGATCTTCTATTTCGGCGATTACCTGCGGACCATGGATCACGAGGCCAACACGAACAACGTGACGATTCCGCCGGCCTCATGGCGCACCGGCGATCTGAGCGGCGCTCCCCAGGTTATCTACGACCCGGCGACCGGCAATCCGCTGGACGGCACGGGCCGCACGCCCTTCCCGGGCAATGTCATCCCGGCGAACCGGATTAACCCGGTTTCCGCCAAGATCATGTCGTTGCTGCCGGGCACGAACGAGGCATACAACCAGGCGAGCCTGAAGGCCGATTATTTTGCGCTGCTGCCGTTCACCCGCACGGTGGATTCCTTCGACACCAAGCTCGACTATAACCTCACCGACAAAGACCGCCTGACCGGGCGCTTCAGCTACTCGAAGCCGGTGATCTTCCAGGCTCCGCTGTTCGGCATGGCGGGAGGCCCCGGACCGGGCGGCGCGTTCATGGGCACCGGCTTCCAGCGGACGTATGTGGGCGGCATCAATTACGACCGCATTATGTCTCCGACCCTGGTGGCCGAGCTGCGGATCGCGGTTTCGCATTACCACAACGAAGCGAATCCCTCTGACTATGGCTCGAACGACGCCACGAATCTCGGCATCCCCGGCGTGAACATCAGCCAGTTCACCAGCGGCATGGTGGGGATCAACATCAACGACGGCTTTTCCAACCCGATCGTGGGCTATTCGGCCAGCCTGCCGTGGGTCCGCGCCGAAGCCAATGTCGACGTGGTCAATACCTGGACGAAGACCAAAGGCAACCACACGATCAAGTGGGGCGTCGATTTGAAACGCCTGCGCGACGACCTGCTGCAGGACCAGACCTATAGCCCGCGCGGCATCATCGACTTCAACCACTATCAGACGGCGGCGTGCAATCCGATCGCCACCGGATCCAACGGCCTGGCTACGAGCTGCAATCCGCTGACTCCGGTAGGGATCGCGAACGATATGGCGAGCTTCCTGCTGGATACGCCGGATTACATCGGCCGCGACGTGAATACGTACTTCCCGGCGTACCGGCAGTGGGAGTTCTTCGCCTTCGGTGGCGATAAGTGGCAGGTCACGCCGAAGCTGACGCTCGATTTGGGCGTGCGCTGGGAATTCTATCCGCCGGCGACCCCGGCGTTCCCGGGCGGCTTCTCGAATTACGATTACACGAACAACACGCTGGTGCAGGCGGGCATCGGCGGCAATCCCATGAATCTCGGGATGAAGACGCGCTATGGGAATTTTGCACCGCGCGTCGGCGCCGCTTACCGCCTCACGGATAAGACCGTGATCCGCGCCGGCTTCGGGACCAGTTACACGCCGTTCCCGGACAACACCTACGCGTATAACTACCCGGTGCGGTCGAACAACGTCTACAACAACATTGGCGACGGGTATGCGGTGGCTCTGCTCCCCAATGGCCAGCCCGCCAGCTTCCAGAACGGATTCCCGGCGCCCGTGCCGGTGGCGATTCCGTCCAACGGCATTCTTCCCGCGACGGGCTCGCTGCTCAGCCAGAGCTTCGACGTGATCAATCTGAACTTCAAGAATCCGTATACGGAGACCTGGAACTTCGCGGTGCAGCGCGCGCTGCCGGGGCACTGGTCGCTCGATGTGGCGTATGTGGGCGTGCACGGCGTGGACACGGTTTCGACGTGGAACCTGAACGCGCCGACGGACCCGGCTCAAATGGGCAAGGGCACGGCCAGCGAGCCGCTTTTCATCCTCTACGGCAAGAGCTCGGGCGCGACGCTGCGCTGGGTCGGGTACTCTTCCACTTACAACGCGATGCAGGTCAAGCTGGACCACCGGTTCAGTAATCTGACCGTCACCACCGCCTTCGCCTGGCAGAAGGCGATGGACTATCAGGGCGGCGATGATGGAGGCCTGATGTGGCAGATCGGCGCCGTCCGCAACTACGCGCGGGCGGACTTCGATCGCACGCTGAGCTTCACGCAGAGCTATGTTTACCAATTGCCCTGGGGCAAGGGGCAGAAGTGGCTGCGCAGCGGACCGGTCTCCTACGTCCTCGGCAACTGGCAATTGAGCGGTGTGCTCTCCTTGCTGACCGGCACGCCGTTGACCTTCGGCGCGAGCGGCAGCAGCCTGAACACGCCCGGCGAATCCCAGACTGCGGATCAGGTGGCTCCGATCCAGATCCTCCACGGCATCAACACCGGGAATCCGTGGTTCAGCCAGGCGAGCCTGGCGCAGCCTACCGGAGTCCGCTTCGGCACCACGGGCCGCAACATCATCAGCGGGCCGGGATTGTTTGGATTGAACCTGGGGCTTTCGAAGTCGTTCCACTTCACGGAGCGGATCGGGATGGAAGTCCGCGCCGAGACGTTCAACTTCACCAACACGCCGCAGTTCAGCAACCCGAGCACTTCCTTGACGAGCTCCACTTACGGCTACGTCACGGGCACGGTGGGCAGCGGCACCGGCGTCAACGGCACCGGCGGCGGCCGCGCGGTGCAGTTGGGCGCGAAGCTGACGTTCTAAGCTAAGCTGGAAAGAACGAGCCGCGGAGGTGGCGCAGGCCCTGGGCCTGCGCCGCCGGCCGCGGCTGTTTTGTATATGACCCAATTCGCGATTCAACCAGACGATGTACGCGCCGCCGCCGGGCGCATCCGGCCGCTGGCGCGGCGCACGCCGGTGATGGGCTCGCCGGGCTTCGATAGCGCCGCGGGCGTCCGCACGCTGTTCAAGTGCGAGAACCTGCAGGCGGGGGGAGCGTTCAAGATCCGTGGCGCCTCCAACCTGATCCTTTCACTTCCGAAGGAAACGCTGGCGCGCGGCGTGGTGGCCTACTCTTCGGGCAACCACGCGCAGGCGACAGCCATCGCGGCGGCATCGGTCGGCGCGCCCGCGACGATCGTCATGCCGGAGGACGCACCGCGCTCGAAAATGGAGGCGACGCGGCGGCGCGGTGCTCGCATCGTGACCTACAACCGGTTCCAGGAAAGCCGCGAAGCGATCGCTGCGTGCATCCTCAAGGACACCGGCGGTACACTGGTGCCGCCGTTCGACCATCCGATGATCATGGCCGGGCAGGGGACGGCCGCGCTCGAACTGCTCGAAGAGACCGGTCCGCTCGACGCGCTGGTGACACCGGTGGGCGGCGGCGGGCTGCTCGCCGGCTGCGCGACGATCGCCAAAGCCATGCACCCGGGAATCCGGATCTTCGGCGCGGAGCCGGAGGCCGGCAACGACATGTTCCTTTCGATGATCGCGGGCGAGCGCGTGGCGATCGGCGTGCCGGATACGATTGCCGACGGGCTGCGGACGCAGAAGCCCGGAGAGTTCACGTTTCCCGTCGTGCGCCATCTGGCCGAGCGCATCGTACTGGTGAGCGATCAGGAGCTGCGGGAAACGGTGAAATTCCTGCTGCTCGAGCTGAAGATCCTGGCCGAGCCTAGCGGCGCGGCTGCTGCGGCGGCCGTGCTGTTCCGGAAATTGCCGGAGGGAATCGGGTCGGTGGGCGTCGTCATTTCCGGCGGCAATGTGGATTTCGACGAGCTGGCGAAATATTAGCCCGATTCCGGACTTGCGGCTCCGGCTTGCGCAGGCGTAAGCTGGGCGGTTTGCAGAAGCTCCTCCGAGTTGCGCTGGCTCTCGCGGTGCTGCTTGCCTATGCCGCGCCGGTCGAGGCCATGTTTTCCGCGGCGGCGGCGGGCTGCTGCAAGGGCCACGCCTGCTGCCGGCGCGCTCATGGCGCAGGCTGGATGGCCGGGCGCTCGAGCTGCGGTGGCGCCTGCTGCTGCGCGTTCGCTCCGGTGCCGGCTCCGGCGGACGCGCCACGCGCCGGCAGCGCCGCCATCGCGCTGGTCTCGCGCGCGGCCGCTGTTTGGATACCTCAGGCACGCCCGGTTTCCCGCGCTCCGATTTTCCTCTATCAAAGACCCCCTCCAACCTGCTAACCGCTGTTCCCGACCCATCACACAGACAGGTTCGCGAAAGGGGAATTTGTGCGCGCATACGGACTGATGCTCGTGGCGCTTGCCTGCGCCACGGCGCAGGAAACGATTCATTACGCCAGTGTGGGAGGCCGCGTGACCGATCCGAGCGGCGCCGTCGTAGCCGGCGCTCGGGTCACGGCACGGCAGCCGGAGACCAATCTCACCGCCGAAACCGCCACGGACCGCGAAGGCCGCTTCCGGCTTCCGTATCTCCGCATCGGCCAATACGAGATCCGTGTCGAACAGCCGGGCTTCGCCGTGTTCTCCGCGAAGCTGGCGCTCAACGCCGGCGGCGCGATCGAGCTGCCCGTCGAGCTCGCGGTCGCCTCCGCCGGCTCCGAAGTAACGGTCAGCGGAACGGCCGATGTGCTAGAAACCGCGCGCACCCAGATCGCCGGCACGGTATCGCAGGCCGAGGCCGGCAGCCTGCCGCTCAACGGGCGCAACTTCCTGGATCTGGCGCTGCTCGTCCCCGGCGTTTCCCCCACGAACACCGCCTCCAACCAGCTTTTCGCGGAAGCTTCTGCCGTGCCGGGCCAGGGCATCTCGATCGGCAGCCAGCGGAATTTTTCCAACAGTTTCGTGATCGATGGCCTTTCGAACAACGACGATGCCGCGGGCCTCGCCGGCGTTTTCTACGGCCTCGATGTTGTAGAGGAGTTCCAGGTCGTCACATCGGGCGGGCAGGCCGAGCTCGGCCGCGCGCTCGGCGGCTACGTCAGCGTGGTCACCCGAAGCGGCACCAACACACTGCACGGCGATGCCTACGGTTTTCTCCGCAATCAGCGGTTCGATGCCGCGAACGCCCTGGCGCACCTCGCGCTGCCCGTCACGGATGCGCAGTACGGCGCCAGCCTGGGCGGGCCGATCGTTCGCGACCGCGCCTTCTACTTCGTCCATTTCGAGCAGCGCGAGCTCAACCAGTCCGGACTCACGACGATCTCGCCGGCGAACGCCGCGGCAATCAACGCGCATCTCGCGGCGATCGGTTATCCCGGTCCGCCGCTCGCAACCGGCATCTACTCCAACCCGGTCCACAACGGCAGCGTGTTCGCCAAGGCGGACCATCGCCTGGGCGCAAGCGACCAGGCCAGCGTCCGCTACAGCATGTATCACGTGACCGCCGTCAATTCGCGCGGCGCCGGCGGACTCAGCGCACCCAGCGCTTCGGCGAATCTCGACGATACCGACCAGACAATTGCAGTCAGCAACATTGGCACGCTCTCGCCTCGCCTGGTGAATGAAACCCGCGGGCAGTTCACCGTGAGCGATCTCGCCGCGCCGCCTTCGGACCGCATCGGCCCCGCGGTCACGATCTCCGGCGTGGCCTCCTTCGGCACGCTCTCCGGATCGCCCACCGCGCGGCGCAACCGGCTGGCCGAGGCGGTCGACAATCTTTCGTGGCAAGCCGGGGCGCACGCGCTGCGGGTGGGAGCCGACTTCCTGTACAACGGCGACCGCATCGTTTTCCCGCGGAGCTACCGCGGCAGCTACTCGTTTTCCTCGCTCGCGAATTTCCTCGCCGGAACGTATAACAACGCGGGCTTCACGCAAACATTCGGCGCGAGTGCCGTAGCGCAGACCAGCCCGAACGCCGGCTTCTACGTGCAGGATGAATGGAAGATCGGCCCGCGCCTCACTTTGAACCTCGGTGTGCGCTACGACCTCGAATGGCTGCGCACCATCGCGACCGGTACCGGCAATGTTTCGCCGCGCGCCGGATTTGCGTGGGCGCCGTTCGCCTCGCGCAAGACCGTCGTGCGCGGCGGCTTCGGCCTGTTCTACGACCGCATTCCGCTGCGCCCGCTTGCCAACGCGCTGCTTTCCGCCAACAACACCACCAACCCCGCCGCGCTGAGCCAGATCGGCATCAGCCTGTCGCCCGGCCAGGCCGGCGCGCCTGTGTTCCCCAACATCTTGAGCAGCCTGATGCTCCCGCCCGGCGTGCTGTTCAACTTCACCACCATGGACCCGCGCTTGCGCAACGCTTACTCCGAACAGGGCAGCGTCGAAATCGAGCGCCAACTCGGCGCGCGCGGGACATTCAGCGTCGGATATCAGCATGTGCGCGGCCTGCATCTGCTGATATCGGTCAATCAGAACGCGCCCACGTGCGCCGCGGCGGGAACCAACAACGGCTGCCGTCCCAACCCGAATTATGCGAATGACAGCCAGTACTCCTCGCTCGCCGATTCGCACTACGACGGGCTGCACGTCTCGTTCACCGGGCGCCCCTCGGCGTGGAGCAGCCTGCGCGTTTCCTACACGTACTCGAAGGCGCTCGACAACGTCGGCGAATTCTTCTTCAGCGCGCCCATCGATAATTTCGACATCTGGCGCGACTACGGCCGCTCGGACGACGACCAGCGGCATCGGCTCGTGCTCGAAGGCGGCGTCCATTCGCCGGATGCCCCGGCGCGCACCGCCTGGCAGCGCCTCGGCCATGGCTTCCGGCTGACCGCGCTGCTGCAGGATTACTCGCCGCTGCCGTTCAACATCACGACCGGCGCGAACACCATACAGGGCACGGCCGCGCGCCCCACCATCGACGGCGTATTCATTCCTCGCAACGCCGGCACTGGATTCGATTCCCTGAGCCTCGGCGCGCGGCTGAGCCGCAGTTTCCACCTCTCCGAGCGGCTGGACCTGGAGGCCCTGGCCGAAGGCTTCAACCTGACGAATCACCTCAACGGCGTCGCGCTGAACGGCGTCTTCGGGACCGGCGCGTACCCGTCGAGTCCAGCGCCGAATTATCATCAGATCACGGCGGTCAACGATCCCCGGGAGCTCGAATTCGCTCTCCGGGTCCGCTGGTAAAGGAGCACCTTATGTGGGGTATTCTTCTTTCGGCCGCGCTGGCCGTTCGTCTGGGGCCCATGGGGCCGGATGCGCCGGCGCGGCAACCGCAACTGGCGGCCAATTCCTCGGTCGTCGCGCTGGCGTTCGGCGCCGGCAATGCGATCTGGTACACTTCGTCCCGCGATGGCGGGAAGACGTTCGCGCCGGCGGTCAAAGTGGCAACGGCGGGCATGCTTCCGCTGGGCCGGCACCGCGGGCCGCGCGTCGCGCTCGCCGGAAACGCGGTGGTCATCACCGCCGTGGTCGGGAACGATCCCAAACCGGGCGGCGATGGCGACCTGGTCGCCTGGCGCTCCGAAGACGGCGGGCGGACGTGGTCCGCGGGCAAGATCGTCAACGATATGCCGGCCTCCGCGCGCGAGGGACTGCACGCCCTGGCATCGGACGGCAAAAACACGCTCTTCGCGGTATGGCTGGACGACCGCGGCGGCGCCGGCAAGAAGCTGTACGGCGCCCGTTCGACCGATGGCGGCCGTACCTGGTCCGCGAACGTCGCGATTTACCGGTCGCCCGATGGCTCGATCTGCCAGTGCTGCCATCCCTCGGTGGCCATCGGCCCCACAGGCGAAATCGTCGCCATGTGGCGCAACTGGCTGGGAGGGTCGCGCGATTTCTACCTGGCAACCTCGCGCGATGGCGTGACCTTTTCGCCCGCTCAGAAGCTCGGGACCGGCACGTGGAAACTGGACGCCTGCCCGATGGATGGCGGCGGCCTCGCGATGACATCCGGGAAAATCCTGACCGCATGGCGCCGCGAAACCGGCGTGTTCGTGGCTGAGCCAGGCCAGGCGGAGCGGCGGATCGGCGACGGCAAGGACGTGGCGCTCGCCTCGGACGGTGCTCATGTGTACGTGGCCTGGACCGACGGATCGAAAGTGGAACTTTGGACCGATGGCAAACTCGAGACGCTCTCGAATTCCGCGGGCTTTCCATCACTCGCGGCGCTGCCGGGCGGCGGGGCGATCGCCGGATGGGAAGAGAACGGCGCCATCCAAATCCGGCGGTTGCCGTGAGGTTAGTCCCACGGACTACATCAGGCTGGCTAGTACTAAAGCGATTTATTAAAATCGGTCTGGCGGCCTTCATACACTAAAATCAGATGAAACACTCCCGCTGCTGAGGACACTACTCAAACGGAGCGACATGGACCACGAACAAGCCGTAAAAACCGCGGCCGTCGAACGCTACCTGTTGGGCGAGATGGCGCCGCCGGAGCGCGACGCCTTCGAAGAGCATTACTTCTCCTGTGCGGTGTGCGCCGAGGAGGTGCGCGCGGCGGCGGTCCTGACCGCCGGCATGCCGGCCGCGCTGCAGGAAAAAGTACCGCAGCGCGTGGGGTTCCGGTTATGGTGGTGGCTCACGCCGCAATTGGCCGCCACGGCGTGCGCGGCCCTGCTGCTCGCCGCGGTGGTCGCTTACCAGAACGTGGCGGTAATTCCCGCACTGCTGGCGCCGCGGTCCGCGAATGGCATCATCACGCTGGATGGCCTGACGCGCGCCGCCGGTCCGAAGGTGGCCGCGAGCGATCCGCTCGTCTTCCAGATGGCGCTCGATGGCTTGGGGCCGGTATCGCGGGTTCGTGTCGAGTTGGATGCGGCTTCCGGCCGCCAAGTACGCGCGGGCGAAATGGCGGCGCCGGCCGCCGGCCAGCCGCTCGAATTCTTCTTCCCCGGCTCGCTCGATCCGGGGCATTACCGGGTAGTAGTCAGGGAGGTGCCGGCAGGCAGGGAAATCGCCCGAAGCGGGTTCGAGGTTGTGAAGTGAGGAGTGTACAAGCAGATGAGCGACAGCACACGGCGCTACATGTTCGCCGGGCATGCGATTGGCGTCGCAACACGATTCCACCGGCTGGACGACACGTCCGTCAATGAAGTGCCTCCCGCGCAGGGAGCCGTGGTTCTGGCGCCCACCGGAGGCCGCTCGGAAGGGCGGGCCGCGAACTTCCGTTATGATGTGACCCGTCCGCGGCAGCGATGCCTGATGGCCGTGGACCGGGTGTACACCTGGGTCGAGGGCCGCGATCCGGACGGGCGCTTCGAAACCGAATCGACCGCGGAAGTGGATGGCTGGCATGTGCTGGAGAAGCTGCACATCGACGCCATCCGCCTCCACCTGCTCGCCGTCCGGAACGGCATGGATAGCCTGGCCGTGGTGAGCACCAACGGCAGCAGCGTGCAAGGCCTGCGCATGGGCAATGTGACCGCGCGCATTACGTTCGATCACGAGCCGCTGACGCACACCGGGTCGCAGGCGCAGCTTGCAGACTTCTACCGCACCCGCGATGACGCATATCGCACGCGGAATGCCGGCCGGTTCCACACCACGGCGGACGGCAGAGAGTTGGCCGACGATCACGGGCACCACCGGTTTTCGCTCGTGAGCGGAATCGAGCTCGACGGGCCGGAAACCGAGAAGCAGTCCATCTCTCTCGAAAACCGCTACACCATTTACTGGAGAGGCTTTGGCCGGATTATCCTGGGGGAAGTCCATGTCAAAGCTCAGGATCGGCGGATTTGTCTGGTGCGGCTCGCGATGGGGTCGGATGGCGGCGGAACCGGAACGGGCGGCGGCACCAGCGGCAACGGGACCACTACCGGCGGTTAGCGCGGCCGCGATCCTGACCTGCGTCTGGCTGGCGGCCTGCGGAAGTTTTCATCGCGCCGAGACTGCCTACGCACGGGTGCAGGCTGAATACCGCCGCGGCGACTTGACACAGGTTACCACCGAGGCTCTGAGTGAGGCGGAGCGTTGGCGCGGCAATCCGAATTCCCCGTGGTTCTGGAATTTCCGGCTGCTGGCCGCCGAGGCGCTGACGGTACAAGCGAAATACGGCGAGGCGGAGGATCTGCTTCGCGATCCGATCCCGCCACAATTGCGCGAGCAATGCGCGCGGCGCTTCGTCGATCGCGCCAGCCTCAGTGTCAGCCGGTTGCGTGACGGCCTCGCCGATCTGCGGCAGGCGCGTCCACTGGTGCACGGCGGCGAGCTCGACATTCGCATCGACCTCATTGAAGGTATTCAGGCGCTCAACGAGCACCACAACGAGCGCGCCCAGGAACTCTTTCAATCCGCGCTGGATAAGGCCACGCGCGCCGGAGATCATTACCTCACCGCATCGGCGCTGAACAACATGACCTTCTCCAGCAGACGGCTGGGCCGGTATGAGGAGTCCATCGAATTCGGCGTGCGCACAATCGCGGAAGCAGAACGGGTCGGCGCGAACCGCCTTAAGGCGCTGGTGCACGGGAACCTTGGTACCACCTATAGGCTCCTCGGAGAACTGGATGCCGCTTTGAAGAACGAGCGTCTGGCCGTGGAAATGACCGGAAACATGGGCATGCGCTCCGCTCAAATGATCGACCTCGGCGAGCTGGGCGCCATCTATGAACGGATCCCCGACATTGGCAATGCCGTGGCGTGTTTACGGAAGGCTTATGACATGGCGCGGGAGCTCGGCAGAAAACCCGACGAGGCGAGGTTTGCCGAAGATCTGACGCTCGTGCTGATTCGCGACCAGCAATGGGACCAGGCGGCCCAGTGGAACCGGCGCGCTGAGGAACTGGCCGCGATCACGGGCGAAAACGAGGCATACCTGGAGCGAAACAAAGCCCTGATCGCACGCGGCACCGGTCATCCGGAAGAAGCCGCACTCATCGCCAGCGCGCTGCTGCGCGATCCGAACACTCCACAGGAGCTGGTGTGGGTGGCGCACGATCTGCTCGGCCGGATCGCCAATGGCGGCGGGCGCCGCTCCGAGGCGGCCCGCGAGTTTGCCACGGCGCTGCGCTGCATCGACGAGGCGCGCTCCGCCCTGGCCAATTCGCACTACAAGATCACCCTGCTCTCCGATCTGATGCCCTTCTACCAGGATTACGTCGATCTCCTGGCGGAGCAGAACGACGACGTGGCCGCACTGCGCGTCGCGGAATCCAGCCGGGCGCGCGTGCTGACGGAACGAATGGGCCGCGAAGTCCGGCGCGGCGAATTCGCCTCGCTCGCCCAACTGCGCGCGTTCGCCCGTTCCGCCAATGCCGCGGTCCTGTACTTCTGGATCGCGCCGGTGAGATCGCTCGCCTGGCTGATTCAGGCCGATAGCGTCCGCCGCTTCGAGTTGCCACGGACGGCCGAGGTCGAAGCGCTGGTGAGCGGCTATCGCAAGATCGTCGAGCATTCGGTGGCCGATCCGCCGGCAACCGCGGATCCGTCTCTCTGGAATCGCTTGATGGCGCCGATCGCGGCCGCAATTCCGAAGGGCTCGCGCGTGATCGTGATCCCGGATGGTCCGCTGCACCGCCTGAACCTGGAGACGCTGGTCGTTCCGGCCGGGGCCGGGCAGCCGGCGCACTACTGGATCGAGGACGCCGAAATCGCCGTCGCGCCGTCGCTCGCCATCGCCATGGCGAAGCCCGCGCCGCAGCCGGAAGGGCAGGGCCTGCTGATGATCGGCGACCCGGATTACCGCGGCACCGGCTTCGATCCGCTCCCCGGCGCCGCGCGGGAAGTACGCGATGTGACGGCCTGCTTCCGCAACTCCGCGCCCGCCGTCTACACCGGCGCCAAAGCCACCCCGGCGGCGTACCGCCAGGCCGGGCCGGACCGTTTCGCCGTGATCCACTTCGCCGCGCACGCCGAGGCCAACCCGGAGCGGCCGCTCGAATCGTCCGTCGTGCTGGCGCGGCAGGGCGATCAGTACCGGCTCTACGCGCAGGATGTGACCGCGGTCCCCATCCACGCCCGTCTGGTGACACTCTCTGCCTGCCGCAGCGCCGGCGCGCGCGAGTACCGCGGTGAGGGCCTGATGGGCTTCGCCTGGGCATTCCTCGAAGCCGGCGCGCACACCGTGGTGGCAGGGCTGTGGGACGTCAGCGACAGCTCCTCCGCCCCGCTGATGGCACATTTCTACGAAGGCGTCGCCGCCGGCCAGGACCCGGTGGCGGCGCTACGCAAGGCCAAGCTCGCGCTATTCCACGGCGACGCGCGCTTCCGGAAAGCCTTCTACTGGGGCGCATTCCAGGCCTATGTGCGGGGAAGGAGCTAGGAGTTAGGAGAGACAGCCCCGGGGCCACCTGCCGACCCCCACCCCCCTAGCTAGCCACTCACCTCCGCCTCCCTCCCCGCATACAACTCCTCGATCTCCGCCCGGAAATTCTCCATCGCCCGGCCGCGCCGCACCTTCATCGTGGCCGTCAGCTCGCCGTGCTCGATCGAGAACTCCCGCGGCAGAATCCGATATTTCCGCACCTGCTCGAACGGCGCGAGCTGCCGGTTGATGCGCGCCACCGTCTTGCGGATCTCGGCGGCGACCGGTTCGGAGGCCGCGATTTCCGCCAGCGGCCGGCCTTTCCACGCATCCATGCCCTTGAGCGTCTCGGCGGCGGCCGGATTCACGGTGAAGAGCGCCGTCACGTAGGGCAGGCGGTCGCCCACGAGCAGCACTTGGCTGATGAGCGGCTCCGTCTTGAACAGCGCCTCCAGCCGCGAGGGATAGACCTTCTTGCCGGTCGAGGAAACGATCAGCTCCTTCTTGCGTCCGGTGATGAAGTAATAGCCGTCGCTATCGGCGAAGCCGGTGTCGCCGGTGTGCAGCCATCCGTCGCGCAGGACCTCCGCGGTTGTGGCGGGGTCATTCAGGTAACCCGAGAACAGGCACGGGCTGTGGATGAGCAGCTCGCCGTCTTCCGCCACGCGCACCTGAATGCCGGGCAGCGGCCGCCCGATGCTGCCGGGCTTGGGACGGTCGAGCGGATTCAGCGTGACCACGCCGCCCTCGGTGAGGCCGTAGCCCTCGATCAGCGGCATGCCGACGGCCTCGTAGAATTCGGCCAGGTCCTTGCCCAGCGGCGCCGCGCCCGAGGCCGCGATCCGCAGCCGGCCGCCGAACCGCGCGCGAATTTTTCGAAAGAACAGGCGGTCGGCCACGGCGAGCGGCCCGCGGATGCGCAGCGGAACCGGCTTGCCCCGGCGGCGGTAGCGGGCCGCGGCCAGAGCGAGCGCCAGCGCGCCATAGAAGGCCTTGCGCGCCGCCGCAGGGCGCTTGCGGAGCTCCGTGCAAATCGTGGAATAGATGCGCTCCCACATGCGTGGCGGAGCGAGCAGGATGGTAGGGCGCACGCGGCGGATATCCTGCGGAAGCTGCAGCAGGCTGGTGGCGAAATCCACCGGCATCCCCATGCGGATGGGCAGCATCTCGATCACGACGCGCTGCGCGATATGAGCGGAGGGCAGAAATGCGACCGTGCAATCCTCCGGGCCGACGGGCAGCACGGCCGGAGCCATATCGATATTGGCAACGATGGCCTGATGCGTGACCAGTGCCATCTTGGGTTCGCCCGTGGCGCCGCTCGTCAGATACAGAATGGCGGGATCGGACGGACCGTATTCCGCCTGCATACGCTCGATGAGGCCCGGGTCGGCGGCCATCGCTTCGCGGCCGAGGCGGCGCAGGTCATCGAGCGACAGCACGCCCGGCACAGCGCCTTCGGCTTCGCCGCGCAGCAGGATCCAGTGACGCGCGGGCTCTTCACCCGCGGCCTGACGCAGTGCGGCGAGGGTCTTGGCGTCCTCGACGAACACGGCGCGGGCGCCGATCGCGGCCAGGGTCTTCGCCAGGTCCGCTGCCGGATAGCTCGGATACATCGCGGCGGCGATGGAGCCGTTCGCCAGAATTCCCAGATCGGCGAGATAAAATTCGAGCCGCGTCTCCGAATTGAGCGCGACCGTTTCGCCCTTCGCAATGCCGAGCGAGCGCAGGCCGGCCGCGATTTCGCGCACCGCTTCGAGGTATTGGTTCCAGGAGCAGATTACCGGCGGATGCGGCCCGGCGCCCGGTTGGCGCAACGCGGGCGCATGGCCCCAGCGGCGCGAAGCGTTTTCGAGGACCTGATAGAGGGTGCGTGCGGACACTCCTGCAATTTACCGCACAACACGTCGCCAGCGCTTTCGATACAGCGGGTGAAGGCTCCGCATCGCGCCAACGGCGCAAAGTGTACTCGCGAACTCAGCCACGAGCGGCCCGCGCCGTGCCAACCATCGGTGTGCCGCCGTCAGCGCAGTGGGCGCAAAGCGCGCCTCCCGCCAACGTCGGGGCGCGGAACGCCGGTCAGCGCGCGGCGGCCGGCACGGATGCGGCCGCCGCTGTTGCGGCGGCGCCCGCAGCAGACGGATGGCTGCGATCCAGTTTGAGCAAGGCATCGGCCATGTGGTTGACGGCGTGCTCCTCCTCGCGGCGGTTCGCGTCGTTGCGTTGCAGCGGAGAGAGCACCGGGGAAAGCTCCAGGTGGATCAGTTCGTGCACGACCGTGAACTCGATGTCCTTGAGCACGTCGTCGAAGGACATCCCCTTGTAGTCGGCCGGATCGAGCACACGGATCACTGCGGTCTTCTTGTCGCCATCCCAGTGAATGTTCCCCAGCGTGCGCGGTTTCAATTCATTCGCGTGCGAGACCAGAACCGTAATGTTCCAGTCCTCCAGGCTGAGCCGCGGCTGCCACAAGGCCAGCCGCTCACTGGCGAAGCGTTGAGCGATGAGGGTATGTTCCCGCGCTTCGGCGGCTGCCGCAGAGCGCGCAGACGTCTGTTGAGTCATCGCGAGACCGGGAAGGGAAAGCAGCAGGACAACTGGGAGGAAGGAGCCGAAAAACCCCAGGGAGTACCGCAACAACATGTGTCCCATGATACCAGAATTTTGCCGGAAGCGTACAGTTCCGCACTCCCGAGTGGTACTAACCCGGTTGATCGATGGTCCCGGAAAAGAGCGCCGGCGGCGGGTCTGCCGGATTGCAACCCGGCGCCTCCCGGCCAGCGGCATCGGCAAGATACAGCAGGGCTTGTCGCGCCAGTTCCGCCACGCCGGCATCGGTGTGGCGCAGCAGGGCCAGCAGAAGGCGCAGCCAGGGAAGCTCATCTGCTCGAATGCCAATCAGGCTGACGGTATTGCGCATGGGTTGAGTGGTCTCAAAAATCTCTTCGGCCCGTCCGCAGAAATGTTCGAGCGCGGGCAAACGCGCATCGCTGCCGATAAGGAACAGTGCGGGGCAGTCATCCCCGCGGAGGCTTATGCTGAATACCGCACACGAAGCATATCTCGAGAACCGCATCGAATCCGCCGCGCCGCTCGAATTGGTCCGCCTTTTGTATCAGGGCGCAATCGGCGCTGTGCGCGAGGCGCGGCGCTCGCTCGCCGCGCGCGATATCGCAGGCCGGTCACGCGCCATTTCCAAGGCCTATGGGATGGTCGCGGAACTCACGGTGTCGCTCGACCGGGAGCGCGGCGGTGAAATCGCGTTCCGGCTGGCGCAACTCTACGACTACATCATGCGGCGCCTGATGGAGGCCAATCTCAAACAGATCGATGAGCCGCTCGTCGAGGTATTGGGTCTCCTCTCGACGTTGGACGAGGCTTGGCAGCAACTGCAGGAGCCGGCCACGGCTCCTGCGCCCGCCCGGCCCTGGGAGCACGCGCTGCCGGAGGATGCCGTCACCGCCGGTTACGCCTGGACGTTGTAAACGGGCCGGCTCGCCGCTGCCCGGCCCGGTGCGCTGGGCCGCGGGCGGCGCACGTCAATCCGGCGCACAGCGTGCTGCGCGCCGGCGCGCCGCGCTCAGCCCTGCCCCTCGCGGCCGGGGCCGAACTCGCCATGCACGGCCGTGGACGCTCCCGCGCACGGACGGCAACATCCGCCAATGCGCAGCGCCTCGAGCTGCCGGCGGCGGTCCGCGTTTTGGGCCGTGGGATGCCGCGAGCCGAGACCGCCGCGCTTGCCATAATCGTTGTCAACTGCTTCTCGGCCGGCGCTCCTCCTTCGCCCACCCGGACCACATGCCCGCGGAGACGGCGCCGCCGGCGGTTGCCGGGCGTCAGTCCTGCCCTTCGGGATCGAGGCCGCGCACGATCACGTCCGTAAGTCCGAGACCGCCGCGCTGCGCCATTACGGTGGCCAACTGCTGCTCGGCGTATTCGGTCGCGCAGTCCCCGGAAGGGTCGTTGGTTCCCAGCCACCCGCCGCTCTCGCGTACGGACCGCAACATCTGTCCAATGAGCAGAGCCTCGAACTGTTCGGCGGCATCCCGCGCCTTGGATATCTTGGGCGGGGCGGCGGTCAGCGAATCGGGCGCCACCATGAGCGGCGCCCCGGCAGGCGTGATCTCCATCAGTTCACCTCGATTTCCGCGTCGAGCGCCCCGGCGCTGCGCAGGTTCTGCAGAATCGCGATCACATCGCGCGGCATCGAGCCGATCGCCGCCAGCGCCCGCACCAGCTCTTCGATGGTGGCGCCCTGCGGCAGCACCACGTTGCGGGCCCGCTCCTCTCTGGCGCTCACGGTGGTCTGCGGTACCGCTTCGGTGGTTCCCTGGGACAGCGCTCCGGGTTGCGACACGTTAAATGTCGTCTGGATTTCAATCGTCAGGTTGCCGTGCAGGATGGCGGCCGGCTGAATGCGCACGTCGCGGCCGAGCACGATCGTCCCGGTGCGCTCGTTGATGACCACGCGCGCCGGCCGATCGGCGTCCACCGTGAGGCTTTCGAGCTCGGCGACGAATTCCGTAGTCCGCGCGGTCCACGCAGCGGGAATGGAAACCGTCACCAGGCCGGCGCTTTCCGCGCGGGCGGCCGGCGCGCCGGCTTCGCCGAAGCGCTCGTTGATGGCTTCGACGATCCGCGCCGACGTAGTGAAATCCGAGCGGCGCAATTGCAGGCGGACCGCGCCCTGCGGCGCGACGGAAGGCGCCGTCCGCTCCACGATCGCCCCTTCCGGCATGCGGCCCACCGTCGGATGGTTGACACTCTGGGAAGTGCCGCCGCGGCCGGAGGAGAAGCCGCCCGTGACCACCGGTCCCTGCGCCACGGCGTATACCAGGCCATCGGCGCCGCGCAGCGAGGTCAGCACCAGGATTCCGCCCTGCAGGTTGCGCGCGTCGCCCATTGCGGCCACCGTGGTATCGATGCGCATCCCCGGCTGCGCGAACGCCGGAAGCGTCGCCGTCACCATCACCGCCGCCGTGTTCATGACCCGGATGGCGGTGGGCGCGATGGTCACGCCCATGCGTTCCAGCAGGTTGGTCAGACTCTGCGCCGAGAATGCGGCCTGCCGCGTATCGCCGGTCCCGGCCAGTCCGACGACCAGGCCATAGCCCATCAACTGGTTTTCGCGAGCTCCTTCGATCGAGACCAGATCTTTCAACCGCACCGGCGACGTGCCCTTCACCGCGGGGAGCGCAGGCGCGTTCGGCGGATGCTCCGCCGCGGCACCCGCAACGGCTGCAGCCGCCAGCGCGGCAAACCATGGCAAACGTAGGCGTCGCATGCTCAGAAGGGCAGCAATCCCAGCAGCAGCCGGTACAGGAAGAACGGCCGGCGGATGGCGTCTCCCACCACGCCCTTCCCGTTCACCCGGACCTCGAGCTGCCCGAGGCGGCTCGAGAGCACGCTGTTGGTGTTATCGATGTCGGCGGGACGAACCACCCCGCGCACCGTGATGGTCTGGTGTTCCGAATTGATCTGCATCTCTTTGGAGGCCTCCACCACTAAGCCGCCGTTCGGCAGCACATAGATGACCCGCGCCGTGAGCGTGGCGTTCAGCGTCGTGGTGCGGCTGGTTGTGCCCTGGCCGTTAAGTTGGGTGTTTCCGGAGACATCGGCCAGATTGGCGAGAGGGCCGTTCGGGTTCGTCTTTCCGGCAAAGGCGGCGATCGAATTCTTGGTCGAAGAGGTGCGCTTGGTCTGCGTGGCGCCGGTAGTCACGGCCGAAGCCTGCTCGGCGACCACGATCGTCAGCAGATCGTCCACCTGGCTGGCGCGAAGATCCCGCGCTGCATCGGCCAGGCGCGATCCGGGCTGCCAGATCGCCCCCGGAGTCGCCGTCGCCGCTTCGGCGGACCGCGCCTTGGCCTCCTCGATGTAGTGATCGAGCGGGCTGGCCGCCGCGAGCTTCGGCTTCTTTTTGCCGGCCGCGGGGGTCGCCGCGAGGAGCATCGCGAGGCAAACGAGCGCTTTTTCTTTCCACAAATTATGCACAGTATTTTCCACAGAAATTGCACAACATTTTCACAGCACGCCTCTCAGCTCGACCCGCCCGGGGCCTTCGATCCGCGCCGGGAACCTCTTGCCGGTTTCGGGGTTGAGCACCGGAATGGTTTGCCCCCTGCTGCCGGAGCCCTGCGCCTCCCCTTCGAAAACGAGCCTGGCCGCGCCGCTCTGCACCTCGACATGCACGCGGTCGCCGCGTACTATGTCCGGAGGCGTCTCGAGCCACGCCGCGGGGATCGGCGAGCCGGCACGCACCGGACGGCGCAGCACCTTGCCGGCGGCTTGTTCGGCCGAGGCCGGGAGCGTGGCGGAACTCAACGCCGCCGCGCGCGTTTCGACGCGGAACGCCGCGGCATCCAGCTTTTCGCCCGCGCGCAAATCCCGCAGCGCAATGGCCGCCGGGACCGAGACCCGCACGCGAACGCGCGCCCAGACCGGAAAGCGGCGGCCGCCCGCGTACAGCACGCTGCCGTTCCACAAATCCTCGCGCAATCCCGAAAAAGGAAATTCGAGCGTGCCCTCCGGCGCCGGCCAGCGGCTGAAATCGATCAGCTCGATTTCCGCCTGCGGGAGCCGCTCGCGCATGGCGGCGCGGATGCGGTCCGGATCGAGCGGCGCTACGGGACGGGTCACGCAGAGCTCGCCCGCGGGCTCCGGCAGGCCGAACCGGGCGGCAATGCGGCGGAGTTCCGGGATTTCAAAACGGCGCTCGATGCCCGGAGCGGGCGCAAGGCCCACCGGCGCCTCCGGCGCGGAAAGGACGGCGCCCGGAAACGCTGCGGCCAAGTCCTGGAGCAGCACGTGGTCGGAGCCCGGGCCAACGGCGGCGCAGGCCGCCAGGGCGAATGCGGCGAGCGGCGTCATCGCGAGAGATTATTGACCTGCTGGTACATCTGATCCGCCGCCTGCACGACCTTGGAGTTCGCCTCATAGCCGCGCTGCGCCACGATCAGATTGATGAACTCCTGGACCACCGAGACGTTGGACTGCTCGAGGTATCCCTGCATGATGGTGCCCAGACCCTCGGCTCCGCCTGGAGCCGCGACGGTGGGGTCGCCCGACGCATCCGTCGCGGTGAGCAGGTTGCCGCCCACGCTGTTCAGGCCCGCGGGGTTGGCGAAGTTGGCAAGCTGAATCTGTCCGGCCTGTTGCGCCGCGGTCTGGTTGGGCAGGGTGTAGCTCACGGTGCCGTCCTGCGCGATGGTGATCTGCTGCGCCTCGGCAGGGATGGTGATCTGGGGCTCGAGCAGGTAGCCGTTGCTGTTGACCACGTTGCCGTCCTTGTCGAGCTGGAACGAGCCGTCGCGCGTATAGGCGATCTGGCCGTTGGGCATCCTCACCTGGAAGAAGCCGCGCCCCTGGATCACGAGATCGAGCGGATTGTCGGTTTGCGAAAAGTTGCCCTGCGTGAGCACGATCTCGTTCGATGCCGCGCGCGTGCCGAGGCCGAGCTGCAGGCCGGCGGGCACCACGGTCTGCTGGCCCGATGCGGCCCCGGGCTGCAGCACGCTCTGGTAGAGCAGGTCCTGAAACTGGGCACGCCGCCCCTTGAATCCGGTGGTGCTGGCGTTGGCCAGATTGTGCGCGATGTTATCGATGGTCATCTGCTGCGCCGTCATGCCGCTGGCGGCGCTATATAGAGCTCGAATCATAGTTCTCCTTGGTTGGTACTCACTTAGGAACCCACCCGGGCAACCTGCTGCACGGCCTGCTGGTTCATCTCCGCGCCGATGGACACCGCCTTCTGCAGCATCTCGAACTGGCGCATGACGCTGACCAGGCGCACGGCGGACTCTGCGCTGCCGGTGTTCGAGGTCTCGATCTTGCCCTGCTCGACCGATGTGCCGGATGGCGCGATGGGCCGGGCGCCCGGTCCGGATACGCGAAAATAATTGGCGCCCTGCTTGGCGAGTCCGTCCGGGCTCGTGAAATCGACCACTTCGAGCTTGCCGACGACCGCTCCGCCCTGGCGGATGGTGCCGTCGGCGGCGATATCGACCGGCCGCGATCCATCGAGCGAGACGGGCGCGCCGCCCGAGCCGCGGACGGGGAGTCCGTCCGTGGTCACCAGCGTGCCATCGGCCGCCAGCCGGAAGCTGCCATTGCGTGTATACAAAGGGCCCAATGGTCCGTTTACCGCGAAGAAACCGCGGCCGGTGAGCGCCAGGTCGAAGGGGCCGCCGGTGGTCTGCAGCGTGCCCTGCGAAAGATCGGTCCACGGCCGCTCGATCAGCGGCATCGCGGAGGCCGATCCGGACTCGAGGGCTTCCGGATCGGCATAAAGACTATAGAACTCGCGGTCCGCCTTATAGCCTCCGGTGGACGCGTTGGCAACGTTATTGGCCAGCAGGTCGAGCGACTCCATGCGGGCGCGGAGACCGCTGGCCGCGGTAGCCGTTAAAGGGTCCATGGCAAAGGCGCTGGAGCAAGCGCCGGGCCAAACCAAACCGGCGTTAAATGCTGCAAATCCGCGGGCAGGCGCCCATCTCGCGCGACAAAATTTTGTCACTGAGCGCGGCGCGCCAAAATCCCGTCACGGGGAGCTGCGCGATCCCGCTGAAAATGCAAGGCCGCCTTTTGGTACCGCGGCTGCATCCCCCGGCTGCGTGCACGCCTTCTCCACGACGGCTTCCTCCGCCGCGCCTCTTGCTCTGCCCCTGCCGCTCGCCGGCGCGCCGGCGCAGCAGCCCGCCGGAGATACGCCGCCGTTTCCGGACCTGATCGCGGATCTCGCCGCGCCCGAAGAACCGGCGCCGGGGTCGGTGCCGAAAGCCGCTCCGGCCTTGCCGGCGGCCCGCGAATTCGGCGGGCCACGGAGGTCCAAGACACGGCGATTGGAATGGCAGCCGGAACGGACCGGAGGCGGAGCGCCGCAGGCGGCGACGCCCGCGGCCGACGCGCCGCGGCCCCAGAAGCCGAATGCCATGAAACACGCGTGGACCTCTCTGGGACTTCCGCTCGAGACAGCGCCCGCTCGTGCTGAGCCGCAGAATCGGCGGATGCCTCCGCCGGACGGTCCGGCGGCCGCGGCAATCGACGCGAGCGGGCCGAAGTGCGCCATCGTCTCCGGACAGCATCCGAATCAGATGCCCGCCGCTGTCGCAACGGAGGAAAGGCCGCCGCGCGAAATGCCCGAATCGGGGCCGCGCATGGTGGCGCCCGCACCGCCGGCTCTCGAGCGCGCAATGGACACCCGCGTACCGCGGGAAGCTGCGATGGCGCCGGAGCGGCCTCCGTCCCGGACGCCTCCGCAAGCCGGCCTGGCCCCGACCCAGCCGCCCGAAACACCGGCAATTCCGATGCCTCAACCCGTCGCAGCAAGCCGGCCGCCGCAGCAAGCTCGGCCGGAGGTCGCCTCGGTTCCGGCTGCGGAACAGCCGCCCACCGAAGCCGCGAGCCCGTCGCCGGACCGGCCCGAAACTTCGTCCGGCTCTTTCGCCGCCGAACCGTCCGTCCGCCGTGCATCGCGCCAATCCGGCGATCCGGAAACCCGCGACGAAGCGCCTGCGCGGCCCATTCCGCCCGGCATTCCGGCGGCTTTGACGCCGCCGGCAGAGCTTCCCGTCACCCCCTTGGCGGCGATCGGGCGGCAACCGCAAGAGGAGGATGCCATGCGTGGCGAAGGCGGGCGGCACACGGTGCAGGATGCACCGGTATCCTCCCCGTTGCGTCCGGCGCCACTCGCATTCGCCGGCCGCCTGGTGCCGCTGCCGGAAAGCGCGGCGGCGCCAACGGGGAAGTCCGCGGAGAATGTTTCTCCGCCGCGGGAGCCCACCGCCACGGCAACACCGGCCAGCGCGGCTCCGGTCAGCGGGCCCCCCGGACACTCCGCATCTCACGAGGACGTGGACCGCGGGCGAAAGACGGAAGACCGGCCCGCGGATACAGCCAGGAAGGCTACGGCGGATGCCGCTCCGGAACCGGTGCAGCCGTCGCCCGATCCGGCCGCAGAACGGGTGCCGGCGGCCGCGGATCTGCCGCGCCCGGTCCATACGGCTGCGCCACCGGAGACGCGCGCCGCCCCAGCGCCCGCGCAAGCGCCACCGGCCGTGCGGGATCCGGCTCCGCCGCCAGCTCCAACCGGTCCGGCGCGCGAGATCCGGTTGCAGCTCGCGGGCGCCGGCCAGCGGGTCGAGGTCAGCCTGGCCGAGCGCGCCGGCGAGGTCCAGGTTGCGGTTCGCACGCCGGACGGAGTCCTCGCGCAGTCGCTGCGCGATCATCTGCCGGCGCTCTCCGCCCGGCTCGAGCAGAGCGGATTCCACGCCGATTCGTGGCGGGCGGGCGAAACCCAGCCGGGCGGCCGGCCGGCCGAATGGGAGCGGGCCGCGGGCGGTGCGCAGCAGAGCCGCGAGCACTCCGGCGGACAACGGCAATCGCAGCAGAATCGCGAGCAGGCGCGCGATCCGCGAGACAGCGCCGGCGGCCGGAACCGGAAAGGCAAAGGGAAGGAGTTCGCCTGGCTGCTGTCGCCCGAGCCGTAGGGCGCGAGCCGGAGCGAACGATCGATTGAGGAGAGAGCATGACGACTTCGAGTGTTACGGGAGCGGCTGCCCAGAGCGCCGCACCGGCTACGTCCACAGCGGCCGCGGCCGCGAATAACAACCAGAACATGTTTCTCCAGCTTCTGGTCTCGCAACTGCAAAACCAGAACCCGCTCAACCCAACGGACGGAACGCAGTTCGTGACCGAGCTGGCGCAGTTCCAGCAGCTCGATACCACGCTGACCATGGGGCAGGACATCGGCGCCATCCGGCAGGACCTCGATCGGCTGGTCGCCGCGTCAGGCGCCGGGAGCACGCAATCCACGCAATCTTAGAACGGAGATCGATTATGTTTACATCCTTTTCGACGGCACTTTCCGCGCTGAACGCAACGTCCACGGCCATCGACGTCGTGGGCAACAACCTGGCGAACCTGAACACGCCGGGGTTCAAGACCAGCGAGGTGGTTTTCAAAGATCTCGTCACGCAGTCGCTGGGAGCGGGGCTCGGGGATACGCAGGTCGGGTTCGGCGTCGGCCAGCCGCTGACCGTTCGCGAGTTCACCCAGGGCGCCATCCAGACGACATCGGGGGTGCTCGACGGCGCCATCCAGGGAGACGGATTCTTTGTCGTGCAGGACCCGAACGGCAACCAGCTTTTTACGCGCGCGGGGAATTTTCAGACCGATAAATCCGGCAATCTGCTGACGGATACCGGGGACGCGGTGCAGGGCTGGACCGTGAATCCGGCCACCGGACAGGTGGATACGAACGGGCCGATCGGCAATATCGTGGTGCCGGTCGGGTCGTTGAACCCGCCCACGGCTACGACGGCTTTCACCGTGGATTTGAACCTGAATTCCGCGGCGGCGGCGGACTCCACCTCCGATTTTTCGACTCCCATTACGGTGTACGACAGCCTGGGTAACTCGCACGTCCTGTCGATCGACTTCCAGAAGACGGGGGACAACCAGTGGAGCTACCAGGTGACCATTCCGGGCCAGGACGTCAGCGGCGGGACGCCGGGCACGCCCTTCGCGATCTCCGGAGCCAGCGGCACGCTCACCTTCGACAGCGCGGGCCAGTTGACCGATCCGCCCAGCGGCAGCCCGATCAACTTCTCGATCACGGGCCTCACCGATGGAGCATCCGACATGAACCTGAGCTGGAATCCGTATACCAGCGGCGGAGCGGGGCGGATCACGCAGTTCGCGCAGTCCTCCTCGCAGTCGGCCAGCTCGCAAAACGGATCGGCGCCAGGCCAACTGGATTCGGTGGGCCTGGCCGATGGCGGCCAGATCGTGGCCAAGTATTCCAACGGCGCGCAGGTGGTGGTGGCGCAGGTGGCCATGGCGTCGATTCGCAATCCGGCATCGCTGATCGCGGTCGGCAATAACGCGTTTCAGACCAGCGCCCTGACGGCCGCCCCGGTGATCGGGGCGCCGGGAACGGGCGGGCGCGGCGAGGTGGTGGGCGGCTCGATCGAGGCATCCACGGTGGATATGGCCGCGGAATTCACGAACCTCATCCAGTACCAGCGGGACTACGAGGCCAACGCCCACGTGGTGACCACGGCCGATCAATTGAGCCAGGACACTATCAACCTGATCCACTAATCCGCCGATGAATCCTCAGGAAGAAATTGCACCGCTGGGCGAGATCCCGGTCGAGATCGCGGTCGAGCTCGACCGGCGCGCCATGCCGACGCGCGAGATACTGGCGCTCGAAGAAGGCAGTATCATCGCGACCGGCCGGTCGGCCGGCGAGAACATCGATATCTACATCGGGGGCGTGCTGTGCGGCTCCGGAGAGATCGTGGTGATCGAGAACAGCCTGGGGGTGCGGATCACGGATTTCCGCGACGAATTCTAGGCGGCGGCTGGCCTTTGGGGACGGCCCAAGCCGGGGCGCGGAAGAGGAGCTCTGGCCGATGGAATATGGGGAGCAGTTGATGGGCGCGGCCGCCGTGTTGGGCGGGCTCGCGGCGCTGCTGTGGTGGCTGCGGCGGCGCGGTTGGGTAACCGTGGCGGCGCCTCCGCGGCCCGCGGCGCGCCGCTTGCAGGCGATGGAACGGCTGGCGCTCGCGCCGCAGCACACGCTGCATCTGGTGCGGGTGGGGGACGAGGCGCTGCTGGTGGCCTGCTCGCCGGCCGGCTGTGCGCTGCTCGACCGCTTGCCGGCGCAGGCGGCGCCAGATGCGGCGGTGCGGTCATGATGGCCGCGGCGGCATTCGGTCCGGCGGCCGATCCGCTGAGCTTGCGGATGGGGATGCCGGGGCTCGCACCGCAGCACATGCTGCACTCCACGCCGCACCTGGCGCGGGTGGGCGGCGCGGCTCTTGCTGCGGGCGGCGGACGTGGCGGTACGGTCGTGATGGTCGCGGCGCTGTTGGGTCCGGCGGCCGATCGGCTGAGACTTGCCGGTGCGCGGCAATGCGGCAAAGGTGGGACGGTGAGCGCGGCGCAGAGCGTGCGGGGGGGCTCGGCTCCACTGGGGGTGGCGGCGGACGGGGCGGTGCGGTCATGATGGCCGCGGCGGTATTGGGGCCGGCGGCCGATCCGCTGAGCTTGCTCGGTGTGCGGGCCTCCGCGGGAGGCGGCGGGTTGAGCGTGCCGATGCAGATCGTCCTTCTGCTGACGCTTCTCACGCTGCTGCCGGCGGCGGTGATGTGCGTCACGCCGTTTCTGCGCATCACGGTGGTGCTTCATTTTCTGCGCCAGGCGCTCGGAACGCAGACGGCGCCTTCCAACCAGGTGCTGCTGGGGCTGGCATTGTTTCTGACCATCGTGGTCATGTCTCCGGTGGCATCGGAGATGTATCACAAGGGATGGGAGCCGCTGGCCGCGGGCGAGGTGACGGGGCAACAGGCCGCCGAGCAGGCGGCGCGCCCGCTGCGCGGCTTCCTGCTGCGCTTCGCGCGGGAGAAAGACATCCGCCTGTTGATCGAAGTGGCGCATGAGCCGGCGCCCCGCACGCCGCAGGATTTGAGCCTGACGGTGCTGATTCCGGCCTATATCCTCTCCGAGCTGAAGACCGGCTTTCAGATCGGGGCGGTGCTGTTCCTGCCGTTCCTGGTAATCGATCTGGTGGTAGCGTCGGTGACCTTGTCGGTCGGAATGGTGCAACTGCCGCCGGCGATGATTTCGGCGCCGTTCAAGGTCCTGCTGTTCGTGCTGGTGGACGGCTGGACGCTGGTGGTCGGCTCGCTCATGAAGAGTTTTTACGGATGACCCCGGAGAGCGTGGTTCAAATTATGCGCGACGCCCTGATGCTGACGTTCTGGCTGGCGGCGCCGCTGCTCGGGATCGGATTCGTGGTGGGGGTGGCGGTCAGCCTGGTGCAGATCGCGACCTCGATTCAGGACAACGCGGTCAGCTCGATTCCGCGCCTGGCGGCTTTTCTGGCGGGATTGCTGTTCCTGCTGCCATGGATGCTCTCGAAAACGATGTCCTACACGGTGGCGCTGCTCGGTCATCTGGAGCGCTATGCCCGCTGACCTGACTCTGCCGCTGAGCCTGCTCTACGGCTTCCTGCTGGTGCTGGCGCGGGTGGGCGGGGCGCTGGTATTCGTGCCGCTGCCGGGGGTGACGGGCGTGCTCGCGCCCGCCCGGGTGGCACTGGCGCTCGGCTTCACGATGGCGCTTGCGCCGCGGTGGCCCATGATCGGCGGACCGGCGCCGGAAATGGGCATTTTGCTGGTCTGGATCGCACGGGAAGCGGCGCTGGGCCTGGCGGCCGGGGTCGCGGTCGCGATTGTCCTCGAAGTTTTGGGACTCGCGGCCCAGATGATGAGCATGCCGGCCGGCTATGGATATGCTTCGACGATCGATCCCAATACGCAGGCCGATGCGGGCGTGCTGCTGATTCTGGCACAAACCATGGGTGCGCTGCTGTTCTTCGCGCTCGGCCTGGACCGCGAGGTCCTGCGGCTGTTCGCCGGAAGCCTGAGCGCAGTCCCTCCAGGCCGGTACGAGCCGGGTCTGTCCGCCGCGCGCGAGCTGATCGCGCTCGGCGCGGAGCTGTTCCGGTTTGCCCTGCGTCTGGCCCTGCCGGTCGTGGGACTGCTCCTGATGGTGGACATCTCGCTGGCGCTGGTGGGGCGCGTGCATTCCCAATTGCAACTGCTGAGCCTCGCTTTTCCGCTCAAGATGCTGGTTGCGCTGGCGGTGTTGGGCTCGGTGGCGGGGCTGATGCCGCGGATCACGATGGAACTGGCGGCTCACGTCTGGGCGGCGCTCCACCGGGTAATGGGGATGTAGCGGGAAGTGTAGAGACATGGCGGACCATTCCGGAAAGACGGAAGAACCGACACAGCGGCGCCTGGAGAAGGCGCGCCGCGAAGGCCAGTTCGCGGCGGCGCGGGAGCTGGTTTCGGCGGCGCAGTTTGCCGTGTTCCTGGCTTTGGCGGGCGCAGGGGGCGCGGCTTGGCTCGCCGGTCTGGAACAATCGCTGCGGAGATTGTTCCTGCTCGGCTTTGCGGGCCCGCTTTCGCCGGCGGACCTGACGCATGTCGCGTGGGCACTGTTCTGGCGCCATGGACTGTCGCTGGTGGCGGCGGGATTGGGCGTGGCGGCGGTCACGCTCGGATTCCGGCTGGTGACCACGGGTTTCGGGCTCAGTTGGAAGAAGCTGGCGCCCGATCCAGGGCGCTTGAATCCGCTGGGGCGGCTGCGGGATCTGCCGCGCCAGAACCTCACCACGCTCGCGGAAGCGGCGGTGCTGCTCCCGGTGTTTCTGTGGGCGGTGTATCGCGCCGCGAGCGAGAGGCTGCCAGCGCTTCTGGCGCTGCCGCTCGGCAGCGTGGAATCCGGGTACCGGTTTGTGACGGCATCCCTCGCCGATCTTTTCTGGAAAGCGGCCGGGCTTTTCCTGTTGTTCGGCGCAGCCGATTTCTACCGGCAGCAACGGCGGCACCGCCAGGATCTGCGGATGAGCAAACAGGAGGTCAAGGAGGAGGTCAAAGAGCAGGAAGGCAATCCGCAAATGAAGGCGAAGGTGCGGCGGCTGCAGCGCGAGCGGGCGCGGCGCCACATGATGAAGGAGGTCCCGCAGGCGACAGCGGTGGTGGTGAACCCCACGCATTACGCCGTTGCCATCCGGTACCGCATGGAAGATATGGCAGCGCCGCAGGTGGTTGCGAAGGGAAAGAACTACCTGGCGCGGCGCATCCGTGAGATCGCGACCGCGCACCAGGTGCCGATTGTCGAAAACCCGCCGCTCGCACAGGCTCTCTACAAGTCCGTCGAGGTGGGGCAGGAGATCCCGCCGCATCTCTACCGGGCGGTGGCGGAGATTCTGGCGTACATCTTCAAGCTCATGAACGGGCGGAGGCCGGGAGCATGAGCGCAACGACAGCGATCGCCGGCCGCGCGCGGGCGCCGTGGCTGCGGCTACCGCGGCCCGGCACGCCGCGCGAGCTGGACCTGCGGCTGGCGGCGGACGCCGGCGTACGAATTGTCCGAGGGGGAACGGGAGATTGCCTCGCCGCGCGGCGGCGGATTGTGGCGCACGTGTTCCAGCGGATCAACGGGCGGAGGCAGGAATAGCATGACCCCTGCAAAAGCGATTGCCGGCCGCGCGCGGGCGCCGTGGCTGCGGCTACCGCGGCTCGGCGCGCCGCGCGAGCTGGACCTGCGGCTGGCGGTAGACGCCGGCGTACGAATTGTCCGAGGGGGAACGAGAGATTGCCTCGCCGCGCGGCGGCGGATTGTGGCGCACGTGTTCCAGCGGATCAACGGGCGGAGGCAGGAATAGCGTGACCCCTGCAAAAGCGATTGCCGGCCCCGCGCGGGCGCCGTGGATGCGGGCACTGCCGCTGGGCGTGCTGCGCGAAATGGCCGTGCCGCTGGCGGTGCTGGCGATCGTGCTGGCGCTGATCACTCCGCTGCCCGGTTTCGTGCTGGACCTGCTGATCGCGGGCGACATCCTGATGTCGACGACCGTGCTGATGGTGGCGCTGTACCTGGTGCGGCCGGTGGAATTCACGGCGTTTCCGACCACCCTGCTGCTGCTGACGCTGTTCCGTCTCGCGCTGAACATTTCCTCTTCGCGCCTCATCCTGCTGAACGGCAATACCGGGACGAGCGCCGCGGGCGATGTGATCGGCGCCTTCGGCAGCTTCGTCGTGGGAGGGAATTACATCATCGGCGCGGTGATTTTCCTGGTTTTGATCGCCATCCAGTACGTGGTCATCAACCACGGCGCGGTGCGCATTTCCGAAGTGACCGCGCGGTTTACGCTGGACGCCATGCCGGGCAAACAGATGTCGATCGATTCCGATCTCAACGCCGGCCTGATCGACGAAGCCGAGGCCAAACGGCGGCGCAAACAGCTTTCGACGGAGGCGGAGTTTTACGGCGCCATGGACGGCGCCTCCCGCTTCACGCAGCGCGACGCGGTGGCGAGCATTCTGATGACGGGCATCAACATCGTTGCCGGATTGCTGATCGGCGTGCTGCAACACGGCATGGACCTGCAGAAGGCGGTCGAGACCTACACCGTCCTGACCATAGGAGACGGGCTCGTGACGGTGATTCCGGCGCTGATGATTTCGATCTCGGGCGGTCTGATCGTTACCCGCGCCAGCTCCGATGCGCGGCTGGGGACGGAGTTCCAGCGGCAGATTTTCGGCAACTGGCAGCCGGTGCTGCTGGCGGCGGGCGTGTTGGGCGCGCTGGCGCTGCTGCCGGCCATGCCGCGCCTGCCGTTCCTGCTGCTGGGGGGCGCAGCGGGCACGGCCGGATGGCGGATGCGGCGGCGGGCGTTGACAGAGGCCGCCGCGCCGGCGGCCGCCTCCACCGCGGCGGGGGCCGCGGCCCAGGAGAATCCCGAAGCGCTGCTGCGCGTCGAGCCGCTCGCCATCGAAGTGGGGCTGGGGCTGGTCTCGCTGGTGGAAGGCGGGCAGGATTCCGCGCTGCTGCGGCGCATCGCAGCCATCCGGCGGCAGCTTGCGACCGAGCTCGGCTACCTGCTGCCGCCGGTGAAAGTGGCGGATAATCTGCGGCTGCGCAGCCGGGAATACGCGGTCGCGGTGAAGGGGGCGGAGATTGCGCGCTATGAGCTGGCGCAGGGATGCGAGCTGGCGATCCCCACCGGCGCGACCGAAGGCGCGATCGAGGGCACGCCGACTCGCGAGCCGGCCTTTGGCATGAACGCCCTGTGGATCCCGGCCGACCGCGCCGAGCGCGCGCGGAATGCCGGCTACACGGTCGTGGATGCGGTGAGCGTGATGGGCACGCACCTGGCGGAGCTGATCCGCCGCCATGCGCACGAGCTGTTCTCGCGGCAGGACGCCAAGAAGCTGCTGGACCGTGTCAGCGCCGATAATCCGAAGGTGGTCGAGGATCTGGTGCCCAAGCTGATGCCGCTCGCGATGGTGCAGCGGGTGCTGCAGAACCTGCTGCGGGAGCGGGTTTCGATCCGCGACGCCGTATCCATTCTGGAGGCGCTGGGCGAAGCTGCGACGGCGACGCGCAATCCGGTGCTGCTGACCGAGTATGTGCGCCAAGCCATCCGCCGCACCGTGATCAAGCCGTATTTGAACCGGTCCGGCGACCTGGCGGCGTGGTTCCTCGATCCGGCGATCGAGCAGGCGGTCGAAAAGGCTACCGAGCACGGCGAGCAGAACAGCCATCTGGCGCTCGGCCCGCAGGCGATCCGCGATATTCTGAACCGCATCGC
>DATGMB010000041.1:0-26664 GCA_035293845.1 Bryobacteraceae bacterium | reverse complement strand
CCTGATGGTGACGGTTCGCGACGCCGAGGACGACAAGGTGCGCGCGCTCGATGCCGGCGCCGACGATTTCATCACCAAGCCGTACCTGCTGCGCGAGCTGCTGGCGAGGATGCGCGCCGTGCTGCGGCGAATGCGGGCGGCGGCGCCCGCGGCCGCTGCCGTCCTCCGCGCCGGCGATCTGGAACTCGACCTCGGACGCCGCATCCTGCGGAAAAACGGCGCCGAAGTGCATCTTTCGCCTATCGAGTTCGACCTGATCGCTTATTTCTTCCAGCACCCCGGCACTCCGGTTACACACGCGCAGCTCCTGCGCGCCGTCTGGGGACCGGAATACGGCAACGAGCTGGAATATTTGCGATCGTATGTCCGGATGCTGCGGAAAAAAATCGAGGATGAGCCGGCGCGGCCGCGTTACATTCTGACGGAGCCGTGGCTGGGGTACCGGTTTTGCACGCCGGAAGCGGCCGGGTAGCCACTCCGGTGCAAACCCGCCTGAGCCCTCCGCGGCTCAAAATGAGCCGCCGGAATGAAAGGCGCATTGCAATCAAAGCGCTTACGTGCGCGGGCGGCTCATTTTGAGCCGGCAAGGCATTTTCCGGCCGCTGCGGCGGCTCCTTTTCATGCGTTTTTCACGCGCGCAAACGCAAGCTGAAATGCATGTCACGCAATCCACGCGGACCTGCGCTGCTACTCGCCCTCTGCCTCGGGGCGTTCGCGCAAAGCCAGGCGCCGGCAGTAACTGCACGTGAGTGGAAACAATTGCGGCGCCACGCCAGGACCGCCGAAGAATTTCAGAAGTGCGCGGCATGGTGCCGCAGCCAGGCCGCCATGTACCGCAGCCGCCGGGCGGCGTACGAGGCGGAACTCGCCAACTATGCCCGCCGGCCGGCCGGCCAGTTCGGGCCGAAGCATCCGCCGACGCCCGAGCATCTTCAGGCTGAAATCGACCATCATCGCGGTCTCGAAGAACATTGGACGCGGCTGGCTCAGTCCTACGAGGCCAAAGCCCTCGCGAAAACCCCGGCAGCCGTCAAATGAGACGCGGTAATTGGCGGAGAGTACAATGGCTGCATGTCTTCGTCCGGCCGCGCGCTCGCGCTCGCGGCTCTACTGTTGCCGGCCGGGGCTGGCGCAGCGCCGTTGAGCAACCGCATCGTCAGCTACCGCATCCAGGCGCAGCTCGATCCCGCGATCCACACCGTCACTGGGCATGAGACCCTCACCTGGCGCAACGATTCGCCGGACACGGTCGGCGAGCTCCGGTTCCATCTTTACCTCAACGCTTTCCAGAATGAGAAAAGCTCGTTCATGCGCGAGTCCGGCGGGCAACTGCGCGGCGATCGGGCATCGAAGGATTCCTGGGGATGGATCGACGTCAAGCGAATGCGGATCGTGGACGGCGCGGACCTGACCGGCGCGATCCGCTACCTCCATCCGGACGACGATAACGCGGACGACCGCACCGTGATTGCGGTCGCGCTTCCCCGCCCTGTGGCGCCGGGCGGCGCGATCGCGCTCGATATCCTTTTCGTTTCCCGGATGCCGAAGGTCTTCGCCCGCACCGGATACCACAACGATTTCTACATGGTGGGGCAGTGGTTTCCGAAGATCGGCGTGTATGAGAAGGCCGGCGACCGGTATGCCAAGACCGGCGCGTGGAACTGCCATCAGTTCCACGCCACGACGGAGTTCTTCGCCGATTACGGCGTCTATGACGTCAGCCTGACAGTGCCCTCGAGCTACGTGGTCGGCGCTACCGGCGTGCGGCAGAGCGCTGTCCAGGATGCCCAGCACCACATCACGACGTATCGCTACTACCAGGAGGACGTGCACGATTTCTCCTGGACGGCTTCGCCGCATTTCCTCGCGATGGAGCGGGAGTTCGATCCTGCCCGCGCCGTAAAGCCGGCGGAGGTGGCGCAAACGGCAAGGCTTCTGGGACGGCCGCCCGCGGATCTGGCGCTGCCGCGGGTACGCATGATCCTGCTGCTGCAGCCGGAGCACCGCGGGCAGGCGGAGCGGCAGTTCCGCGCGCTCGAAAACGCGATCCAGTGGTTCGGCCTCTGGTACGGCGCTTATCCCTACCAGACCATCACCCTAGTCGATCCGCCGTACGGCGCGTCCGGCGCGGGCGGCATGGAATACCCGACGCTGATTACCGGCGGAACGAACTGGTGGCCGGGCCCCAACGACGGTTCGGAGGAGGTCGTGGTCCACGAGTTCGGGCACCAATACTGGTACGGCATGGTGGGGACGAACGAATTCGAGGAGTCCTGGCTCGACGAGGGCTTCAACACGTACTCCACGGGCAAAGTGATGGACGCTGCTTACGGAATGCGGGACCTTCCGCTGAGCGCCTTCGGCATCCCGCTCGGCCGCCTGCTCGGACTGCCGCAGGTCGATTCCGACATCATCAATCGCAGCGTCTACGTGCAGTACGGCAAATACGATCCGGTGGTCCGCAACGGCTGGCAATATTACGATCAATTTCGCTACGGCATCAATTCCTACATGCGGCCCGGCGTGCTGCTCCGGACACTCGAAAATCACCTGGGGGCGCCGGCGATGGCGCGCATCATGCGCGCGTGGTTCGAGCGCTACCGCTTCCATCATCCGACCTCCATCGACTTCGAAAGAACCGTCAACGAAGTCTCGGGCCGTGACATGACTTGGTTCTTCGATCAGTTCGTGTTCGGCACGAATGCCGTGAATTATCGCGTCGGCAGTGTCGCGTGCGACCGCATCGGGACCATGCTCGGGTCTTATCTCGAAAACGGCCGGCGCGTCACGGTCACCGAAGAAGAGGCGGACCGGATCGAAAAAGAGCGCGAGCGCAAACACACGCCGGACCAATACCATATTGCGGTCAAACTGGTGCGCGACGGCGAAGCGGTTTTCCCGGTCGAGATGAAGATGACGCTCGCCAATGGCGAAACCGTCCGGGAGCAGTGGGACGGGCGGGACCGGTGGGTGAAGTACGAATACACGAAGCCCGCGCGGCTGAAAACGGTAGAGATCGATCCGGAGCGCAAGGTCCTGCTCGATATGAACCTGGCGGACAACAGCTACACGGCGGAAACGGCCTGGCTGCCGCTGAGCAAGTGGTCATCGAACCTGCTGTATTGGATTCAGATGGTGCTGCCATGACGATCGCGAATGCAATGCGGGAGGGCGCGCGGCGCCTGGCGGCGGAACTTTGGATCGTGCTCCTGCTGTATGCCGTGACCACGGCGTTCGCTTTGGCCGCGGCCGGCATGGCGATTGGCATCGCGGCGGCTTCGCTGGCGCACAGCACGCTGGCCGCGAAGATGGCGGGCAGCTTCGATATCGAGTGGGTTTCCGAGCTGATCGCGGCGCACGGCGGCCTGCTCGCCGCGCCGTGGCCGGCCGCGATTGTGGCCGGATGCGCGCTGTTTGCGGTGCTGTATCTCTTCTTGCTGGGCGGCGTGGTCGAAGTGCTGGGCGCGGGGCGTCGCGATTTCTTTGCGGGCTGCGGCAAGAATTTCTGGCGGCTGGCGCGGCTCTCCGTTTGGAGCGGCATCGCCTGCGTCCTGGCGCTGGCGGTTGCGGGCGCGGTGGGCGGCATTGGCCGGAAAATCTGGGGGAATGGGTCGGAAGCCGCGCCGCTCATTTATTGGGGCTGGTTCCGCCTGGCTGTGGCGCTCGGCGGACTGGCGGTGGTCAATGCGGCATTCGATTATGCGGCCCTCCGCATGGCCATCGACGATTCGCGCCGCTCGCTGCGCGCTCTGCTCGGGGCATTCCGCCTGTTGCTGCGGCGTCCCGTGCGGACGCTGGGCCTGTATGCCGCGCTGACGTTGATCCTGCTGGTTCCGGTGCTGGCCGGCTTTGTGATTTCGCGCGCGGCCGCGCAGACCTCGATCGCGGCAGTAGCCGTGCTGTTTGTGGTGCGGCAGGCCGCGGTGCTGGCGAAGACATGGGCGTGGCTGCTTTTCTTCCCAGCCCAGGCGGCCATGTGGAAGGCGCTTCAACCGGCGCAGGAGATGGCGCCCGCGGCGGCGGAGGATGCCATCGCAGGAGCGGAAGTGCCGCTGCCGCCCGCCGAGGACGCGCCGCCGGCGTGGGATACGGAAGCGCCGCTGCCGTGAGTTGCGGCGGGGCTGGCGCAATCGGCAACGCTAGCTTGCGCCGAAGAACGGGTTCACTACTCGAACTGTCCCGTACAGCCGATCATGCTGCAGATCTTCCGAGAGAATTTCGTCCAACCCGTAGTGTTCCGCATAGGACCAGAGGTGCGCGTCGAACCAGCTTAGCTGATATGCCGCACAGCCGCGGACAGCAGTCCGCAGGATCGCTTCATTGGGGTACAACACCGGAAACATCCGGAGCATCTCTTCGGCCTCCCTGAGAGCATCAGCCTGCCGTAGAATGACGTGGCCGCGAATGGAACGCGTCACGGCAGCCACGAATTCCACCACGGCCTGATGCGGAACGCGCACCGAATCCTCGGCTATGCCGCGGCGGAGGATCTCATTTGCGATCTCTTGCTTGGCGGGAAACCGGTTGTCGAACCGGTAAACCAGGACATTGGTGTCAACGAGAGCGGCCACGGCCGTACAGGTCCTCCCTGGTCCAGCCGCGCTTCGCGGGACGCGCCAGCTTTCGGCCGCGCATGCGTTGCCGGTGGCGCTCAGTCGCCTGATCGAATAGACGGAGCCGCGACTCTCGGTCGTCCGGCGAGGCACGGCCGGCCGATGGAGTCACTCGAATCGCGTCGCCCGCCGGCGTCCACTCAATATCGTCGCCCGGACGAATGCGGTATTGCTGCGCAATCGCTTTGGGGAGCGTGACCTGATATTTCGAGGTTACCTTGGACATGCGGCTCTCTATCCTTACCATAGCAAGGACGAAATCCTTGGCACAATAAGCCCTCCGCACCGCGCCGCCTACCGTCCGTCCGAAACGGCGCCGGTGGCCCCGGCCGCCCGGACCAGCGCCGCGGTGTCCGTGAACTCCTGGAAGCGCAGCGCCTTGCCGTTGCCCAGCGTCCACAACATGGCGGAATCGACGGCGAACGATCCGCCGCCGGGCTTGTAGCGGCCCTCGTAATGGATCAGCGCGACCACGCGATTGCCCTGCGCGATCAGCTCCCGCTGCTCGAAGAGCGTGTATTCGATGCAATGCGCCAATTCCCGGTAATACTGCTCTACCTGCTCCAGTCCGCGGCGAACTCCCGCGAGCGGCACCGACGGAGCCCCGGGAACGATGAATACGATGCTTTCATCCATGCAGCTCAGGATGCCGGGGATGTCGCCCCGGGTGAATGCGGAGTAGATCGAGCGTATGCTGTCGATATTGTGGTTCTCCCGCACCATGCCGCAAGAATCGCAAAACGGCTCCGGCGCGATCAAGCGAACCCTGGCGCGGTTTTGTCAGGAATGCGACATTCGAGGGCCGATTGACATTCCCGTTGCGGCATACCCGGTACAATTGAGCTATGCCCTTCGTCCCCGTTTCCGAAGCCATCGAGGAGATCCGCGCCGGCCGCATCCTCGTGGTCGTGGACGACGAGGACCGCGAAAACGAGGGCGACCTCACCATCGCGGCCGAGAAGGTCACGCCGGAGATCATCAACTTCATGGCGACCCACGGCCGCGGGCTCATCTGCCTGGCGCTCACGCCGGAGCGGTGCGATTCCCTCCGCCTGCCGTTGATGAGTCCGACGAATACGTCCAATTTCGGCACCGCCTTCTGCGAATCGATCGACGCGCGCGACGGCGTGACGACCGGTATTTCGGCCGCCGACCGCACCCGCACCATCCTGCAGGCGATCGACCCCGATTGCCGCCCGGCGGACCTGGCCCGCCCCGGCCACATCTTTCCCCTGCGCGCGCGGGAAGGCGGCGTGCTGGTGCGCGCCGGGCAGACCGAGGCGTCCGTCGATCTGGCCCGCCTCGCCGGGCTCAAGCCGGCCGGCGTGATCTGCGAGATCATGAACCCGGACGGCACCATGGCGCGGGTTCCGCAGCTCGAGGAGTTCTGCGAGCGCCACGGATTGAAGATGATTTCGGTCGCGGAGCTGATCCGGTACCGCATGAAGCACGAGCGGTTCATCCGCCGCGCCGCGGAGGGCTGCATCGAGACGGAATTCGGCGAGTTCCGCACGGTCGCCTACACGAGCGACCTGAATCCGGAATACCACCTGGCTCTGGTGCGCGGCGAGGTCGCCGGCCGCGAGAACGTGCTGGTGCGGATGCATTCCCGGTGTGTGTACGGGGATGTCTTCGGCGATCGGCGGTGCGAGTGCGGCCTGTCGGTGCGGGCTGCACTCGAAGCCATTGCGGAAGAAGGCGCGGGGGTGCTCGTCTACCTGCACGAAAATGGACCGGGCTTCCGGGTGGAGGGCGGCCGGCTGACATCGCACGGCCGGGAATTTCTGCATTATCAGGGGCCGGCCGGGCAGCGCCAGCTTCAGCACGAGCACGGCATCGGCGCCCAAATCCTGCGCGATCTCGGCCTCCACACCATCCGGCTACTCACGAATCACCCGCGCAAAATCGTGGCGCTGGAAGGATTTGGCATCGAAATCGTGGATCAGATTCCGCTCCGCGGGCGCCCGTTCGCGGCGGCCGTTAACAATGAGGAAAGGACCCCGTCCTGAGTGTTATGAACGCACGCTTGCTTTCCCTCCCGATCCTGGCCGGCCTGACGGTCGTCGCCCTTCCCGCCAAGGCGGCCGATTCGCAATTGCTCAACCTGGTGATGCCGGATGCCACCGTGCTGGCCGGAGTGAATGTCGATCAGGCCAAGACCAGCAGCTTCGGGCAGTACGTGCTCCAGCAGATGCAGAATCCCGAGTTGCAGAAGCTGATCGCCGCCACCGGGTTCGACCCGACGCGGGACGTGAGCGAAGTGCTCGTCGCCGCGGGCGCTGCGGGCAGCAAGACGGGTCTGGCGCTGGCGCGCGGCACGTTCAACCCGGCGCAGATCGCCGCCGCCGCGGCCGCCCACGGCGGCACCACCACCGAAACGTATGATGGCTACACGATTGTAGAGGACCAGAAGCAGACGCACGGCGTCACCTTCGTAAATTCCACCATCGCGGTGGCGGGCGATGTAGCCAGCGTCAAAGCCGCTCTCGACCGTCTGAAGACGCCGTCCTCCCTCCCTGCCGCCGTCCTGACCGAGGTGAGCCAGTGGAGCGGCCAGGAGGACGCCTGGGTGATCACCACGGTGCCGCCCAGCTCGCTGCAGCCGAAGGCGGGCGTGCCCACGATCCCTGGGCTTGGCGCTTCCGGCGGCAACAACGCGCTCCAGACGATCCAATCCGCCGCCGCGGGCGTGAAATTCGGCAACAACGTCGTGGTGACCGCGCAGGCGCAATCGGACAATGCGCAGGACGCACAGAACCTCGCCAACACGGTGAAACTGCTCGCCTCCGTGGCGCAGTTGCAGGCCAAGGATAATCCCACCATTCAAACGCTGGCGCAGTCCCTGACCGCGACCGCGACGGGAACCACGGTGAATATTTCCCTCAGCATGCCCTCGGACCAGCTCCAGGCGCTCCTCACGCATCCGCAGACGCACGCGCACGGACCGCGGAAGCGGATGTAAAATTGCGCGATACGCGATATGCTGGAGAGCGGAGTGCGGAACGCCGCGTGCGGAGGCAAATGAAATTGGAGATGGGTTTGACCGTAGCCGTGCGCCGAGGCCTGATTTTCGCCGCGGCGCTATTGGTCATTCTCAATGCGCAGTGTGTAGCGGCCTGCGCCGCGATGCCATGCAGCCGGCCTGAGCCTCAATCGCAGCAACCGGCCAAACTGCCACCCTGCCACCGCCATCATCAGCCGAAGCAGTCCACGGTCGTCAAATCCTGCATCGATTCGGTAGCTGCCGTAAGTCTCCGTTCCCCGAAGCCGCCAATCGAGCGGCATAGCGCGGGGTCGGCCCTCGCCCCGTCCGCAGCGGGCAATCATCCGCCGATTGCGGTATGGGCGGCGTCGGCGCTGGTTGCGACATCGCCTCCCACTCTGGGCGGCTGCTCCCCTCTCATCCTGAGAATCTAGCTTCCTGTCCGCGTTCGCTCCAGCCCGCGTCCGTGCGCCTTTTCGCGCCGGGCGAGGCCGATTCATTTTGCGAGGACAGGAGGAATTTCGATGCCAAAATGGCTCCGGCTTTCCGCCGTATTGAGCCTATGCCTATGGACGCCGTGCGCCCGCAGCCAAATGCCGGGCATGCAGGCGGAGATGCATCACGGAATGCAGATGAATGCCGCCGGAATGTATCTGATGAACATGGCGTCCGGCACCAGCATGAATCCGCAGTCCTGGCCGATGCCGATGCTCATGCCGCGGATCGGCGCGTGGAATCTGATGGTGATGGGCCAGGCGTTCCTGGTGGATACGCAGCAGTCCGGCCCGCGCGGCGGGGACAAGCTGTATTCGCCGAATGCGTTCATGTTCTCGGCGGAGCACGGTCTGGGCAGCGGCAGCCTGATGCTGCAATCGATGCTGAGCCTGGAGCCGGCGACCCTCACGAACCGGAGCTACCCGCTCCTGTTCCAGACCGGCGAAACGGCGTATGGACGGCCGCTGGTGGATGCGCAGCACCCGCACAATTTCGTGATGGCGCTCGGCATTCAATATGCGCATCCCATCGGAGACGACATCATGCTGCAGTTCTACTACGCGCCGGTGGGAGATCCCGCGCTCGGGCCGGTGGCGTATCCGCATCGCGCCTCCGCTGCCGAATTGCCGCAGGCTCCGATCAGCCATCACTGGCAGGATTCCACGCACATTGCGGCTAACGTCGCGACGGTAACGGTCAAGCGCCGGTGGCTGCGGCTGGAGGCGAGC
The DNA here is from genome assembly GCA_035293845.1 of Bryobacteraceae bacterium. Classification (GTDB taxonomy): domain Bacteria; phylum Acidobacteriota; class Terriglobia; order Bryobacterales; family Bryobacteraceae; genus DATGMB01. The sequence continues at coordinate 17,845 of DATGMB010000041.1, read as the reverse complement.
GGCTTCTACGGCACCGAGCCCGGCGAGAACCGGTGGACCATCGACTGGGGGCCGATGAACTCCTACTCCGGGCGGCTTTCCATCCTGCCCTCGAAGAACTGGCTGTTCCAGGTCTCGGCGGGGAGGCTGGCCCATCCGGAACGCCAGGCGCCCGGAGACGTGACGAGGACGACCGCGTCGCTGCAGTACACGCGGCCGTTCGACTACGGAAACGCGTGGTCGACGAGCCTGATCTGGGGCCGCAACCACGATACGTTTACCCATCGCAATCTGAATTCTTATCTCGCGGAAACGGTTTACCCCGTGAGCAGGAGGAATTTTCTGACCGGAAGATGGGAGCTGGTCGACAAAGACGAGCTATTCGCCGATACGCCGGATCTCGAAGCGCAACTCGACCGCACCGCGGGCAGTACGTTCCGGATCGGCGCCTACACGGCCGGTTACACGCGGGATATCGGCGTGTTCCAGGATATCGAAACGGGAGTCGGGGCGAACGCAACGGTTTACACGCTTCCAGCCGCGATCCAGCCGTTCTACGGCTCGCGGCCGTGGGGCGTGAACGTCTACCTGCGCCTTCGCCTCAAACCGAATCAGAAGTAAACCTCACAGGAGAGAACATGAAACGAATCGTCATCCTCGCCGCGGCGCTCGCCGGAATTCTCGGCGCGGCGGATCCACAGACCTTCACCGGGGTCATCACGGACACCATGTGCGGTAAAGCCCATGGCATGCTCGCCGGGCAGCCGGACGACCAATGCGTGGCCATGTGCGTCAAGGGCTCCAGCAGCCAGTACGCGCTCTACGACGGCAAATCCGTGCTCAAGTTGAGCGATCAAAAGACGCCCGCCCGATTCGCCGCACAGCGCGTAAAGGTCACCGGAACCCTGAACGAAAAGACGCAGACCATCAAGGTCAGCTCGATCGAGCCCGAACCAGGCGCGAAATGAGCGCGTCCCGCGCCTATGCCAGGAATCCCAGATTCTGCACCGTGAAGTTGACGATTTTCGGGGAAACGCCCGGCAGGCTCGCCTGGTCCACGCCGAACCAGGAGGCCAGCGTAGCGGCATACTGCGCGATCGACGTCGTGGGGATCAGGGTGCCCCGCGTGTTGGCATCGTCCGGTCCGCCCAGCGACAAATCGGGGAACTGGCCGTAGAATTTGCCGCCGAGCACATCGCCTCCGATGACGAAGTGGTGGCTTCCCCAGGCGTGATCGGTTCCGCCGTTGCCGTTGGGTTGCAGCGTCCGGCCGAATTCCGATGCCGTGAACGTGGTCACGAGGTTCTGCATGGGCACGGGCGAGCCCTGCGGCGCGGCGATGTTGCAGGTCGCCGTATAGAAGGCGGAGACCGCCTGGCTGAGCTGCTGCAGCAGCGGAGCCTGGCCGTTCAATTCGTCGCTGTGGGTATCGAAGCCGCCCAGTTGGCAGAAAAACACCTGGCGGGTGATGCCCAGCACCTGATGGATGCTGATGATTTTGGCCACCGTCAGTAGCTGCTGCCCCAGCAGAGTCGATGGAAACGGTGTAGTGACCTTGGCGGATGCCAGCGCCGCGTTCAGCGCCTGCGAGAAGCCGACGCCGCGCAGGTAATTTTGATTCGCGGCGGAGACCAGTTTCAGGCCGTTATCGAACTGCATCAGCGCATTCACGGCGTTCAACCGCGGCCCGCTCGTGGCCCCCTGGAGCAGCGACGCGCCGCCGACCGGCACGGTCGAAGCGAACGTCTGTGTGCCGGTGCAGAACAGCCCGCAGCCGGAGGTCGATGTGATCGGCGAAAACTGCGCGCCGGCATTGGCGCTCTGCGCCATGAGGTCTTCGGCGCGGCCGCCCCATCCCGTATTGGCGGGCTTGTCCGGAATGGCGCTCTGCCACTGGTTGACCTGGTCGGCGTGCGAGAACAATTGCAACGGCACCACCGCCCCAGGGCTCTGGTACTGCGCCTTGGTGATCGGCTGCACCAGGTTGCCCACATTCGCGATCACGGCCGCCACGCCCTGGTTGTACAACGCCGCGATTTCCGGCATGTTGGGGTGGACGCCGTAGACGTCGCCGGCGTTATGGATCGTCGTAGAGACGCCGGGGCTGGGCAGCGCCAGCGGTCCGCGGTACTTCAAGTACGATGTTTCATACTTGGCAATTGTGGATACCGGGAAGACGGTGTTGTGGCCATCGTTGCCGCCGGCCAGAAAGATGCATACCAACGCCTGATACGGATAGTTGTTGCTGGGGTTGTTCGCCAGAGCGGCCATTTCACCGAATTTCCCAAGTGCCCCGGCCGCCCCCAGACTGCCCAACACCGTTCTGAAAAATTCCCGCCTCGTTCGAATGAGCATGAAATGTCTCCTCAGATTCTCGTCAAATTCCTCGCACTCTTCGGAACTACTGGAGGGGGGTCGGGGATCGGGGCCGAACCACGGCTTTGACTCAGCCGCGGACGCGTTTCGTCCTCCGATTCCCCGAATCCCCGATCCTCGATCCCCCTCCGGGGGCGGGACGCCTCCGAATCCGTCCCGCCCTCCTCCGAGTCCGCTAGTGCCACACGTTGTAATAGCTCGATTGGAGCGTCAGATAGATCGCCGTCTCCACGCGGTGCAGGTTGCCGCCGGCATCGGCGGTCACCGCGTTGACGATGATTGTTTTCATCGCCTGCGGCATCTTGCCGTGCGTCAGCGAAAGGTCGATCGCGTCCACCAGCATGGCAGGCGCCGGCGCGAGCGCCAGGAACGGCGTCAGGTCGACGGTAGTGCCGGGCCCGTAGCTTTGGATCGGGTTGGAATACTGGTTGAAGAAGCTGGCGATCAGGTTCTCCCGCAGGATGGCGTTATTCGCGTTGTCGATCTGGAACTCCGGCCCCTGCAGGCCACCGGTTCCCGCGACGCCGTAGAAGGGCGAGAAGTAATTGAACACGCTGGCGGGGTTGTAGATATCCTCGCCCATCGAGGCCAGCACGTTGGCATAATAATTCGCCGTTGTCATGGTGCCGCCGAACGCGCGGATCATGGCCGGCAGGAACAGCGCCGGCTCTTGCAGGTGGCCATCGGTGGGCTGGTCGCCCGTGCCGAAGGTGTCGTCATTGGCCCGCGCTTCCGGGTCGAGCAGGATGGCGCTGATGACGGACTTCATATCGCCGTTCGTCTGCGCGAATGTCCCCGCAACACGCGCCACATACTGCGGCGTCGGATTGCTCTTGACCAGGTGCTGGATCAACTGCCGCGAGATGAACGGCGCCACGTTCGGGTGCGTGGCAATGTTCTGCAGCGCGTTCTGCAGATCCTGGATCTGATACGCGGTGGCATTCTGCCCCGGCGCGATCGCCGGCGCCACATAGCCGTTGAGCAGGTCTTTCGAGCCCGTGTCGTGCATGGCCGGGATCGGCACCATGGGCGAGTTCGTATTGCTCGGGTACGCGCCCCACGCCGGCTGGCCGCCGGGAGGCGGCGCGTACGTCCAACCCGTGAATTCGCGCGCGAATTCCGTAATGATCGATTGGTCGTAGGCGGGAAGCGGAAGGTTCGTCGAGGGATCGTTCTGCGTGGTTCCGTCCGGGTTCAACCGCACGGTCCCGATGCTGAACAGTTGCAGCACTTCGCGCGCATAGTTTTCGTTGGGCGCCGTGCCCGCGGCCGGGTTGGCCTTGGCATTATTGCCCATATCGAGGTAGTAGCCCATCGCGGGGCTCAGGGTCACATCGCTCAGGATCTGCGGGTAGTTGGTGAACGCATCGTTCAGCAGCATGTCCTGGTAGGGGACCATGAAGCTGTTCCAGATCAGCTTCGTCAGGGAGGTCACGAAGATCTGGCTGAGCGCGAAGGCCACGCGCTGCCGCAACTGGTCGGGGTTGGTGACCGCGTTCGCCAGAAAGTACGCCGGCATCCCTCCCTGGCTGCCGGTGATCGCGCTGTAGCTCGATACCGCAGGCATGTTGAACTGCTCGTTGATCCATGCCTGGAAGCCGATCTGCTGCACGTGGTCCGCATCCTTAGGCGTCGGGCCGAATGCCGCCTGCTCGAGGAAGCGCCGCGCCGCAGCCGCTGAAACCACCGGGTTCGCCACTCCCACCTGCACCGGATACGGCGCCGAAACCACCGGCCCGTTGGCCACCGTCAGGTTCGCCTGCCCTGCCGTTCCCGCAAACCCCGTCACCGTCAGCGAGCCTCCCGCGAGCACCGTATTGAGCGGCGTTCCGTTCAATTTGGCGACCGATTGCGGCAGGAAGCCCGTGCCCGCGATCGTGACGCTGAAGACGCCGAGCGGCAGCGAGCCGGGCACGACCGACTGGATCACAGGCGGCGTGCTGGGGACCAGCGTCACGGTAGCGCTGCTCTTCCCGCCCGGTCCGGTTGCCGTGACGGTATCGGTTCCGCCGGCCGGCATCGTGGACGGCGCGGTGTAGAGGCCCGCCGAGGTGACCGTCCCAGCCGTGGCGCTCCAGGCGGTGACGTTGCTGGCGCTGAACTGTTGCGTGCCGCCCAGCGCGACGGTCGCGCTGGCCGGCGCCACCGCCGGGGCCGGCGTCGTGCCGCCGCCCGAGCCGCCGCTGCCGCCGGCGTTGCTGCCGGACGTGGTCACCGGGACCGTGATCTGGTTGCTGCCTTCGGTTCCCGGATTCCGCACAAAGAATGTCGCAGAGGCCGCCGGCGCCTGGTATCCGGTCGCCTGCACGGCGTTCGACGTGACGGAGAGGGTTACAAGCTGCACCGCGCCATCCATCACCACGGCGCCATGCTGGAAGCCCTGGCCCGTGATGGTGACGGTGAAAGTGCCTGAGGGAAGCGGATTCGGGCTGACCGAGCCGATCGTTGGCCCGGGGCCCATCAGATACACATAAGCCGTCCCGGCCGTTTTACCGTCGGCGGTGCTGGTTGCCGTGATCAGCACCGGGTTCTGGCCCGGCATCGCGGCCGGAGCGGTGTAGAGCCCGCTCGCGCTGATCGTGCCCGCCGTGGCGCTTCCGCCGATCTGCCCTCCCGCGGCCCAGGTAACTCCGGAATTGGCGAGCCCGCTTGCCGTCGCCGTGAACTGCACCGACCGGTTCAGCCCGACAGAAGGCGTAGCGGGGGCTATCGAGATGCTCTGGCCCTGCAAAAGAATCGGCGCGAGCGCAAGCAGGGCGCACGCGCCCATCGTGCGACTGCCCATCGTGCGACTAAAGTTCCGTATCAATGCTCCTCCTGTAGGGCGGTCCCGCGGATTTCCCGCAAACCTCTGTGTGTTTTCACACCGCAACCGGACGGTGATCGCCCCACTGGCAGAGAAGAGGCTGAATTCGCGCCGATATTACCGCGCCCGGCGTTCTGCCAAAAATTTTTCGATCGGCTCCCATAGCGAAGCAAACATCTTGACAACAAGCCACTTATGGCATAGAATCCCCCCAATACATTTAGGTCCGCTTCCGGATGATCGGAAGCCGGCTTTTTAAAAAGCGCTCGCCAAGAGCGCCCACGTAACTGAGGAGAGGTTATGAACTTCAAACGGTGGGTAGGATCATCCCTTTTCACCGGGTTGGCAGTCGGGATACTGCTCACGGGGAGCAGTCTGCCAGTCTGGTCTCAGGCCGCAACCGGCACGGTTTCCGGGCAGGTTACGGACGCAACCAACGCCGCCATCCCAGGCGCGTCGGTTAAGTTGACCGATACCGCAACCAACAATTCTCTGGTCACCCAAACCAATGATGCTGGTCGCTATATCTTCGTCAACGTGCCGCCCGGCACTTACGATCTGACCGTCAGCAAGACGGGATTTTCGGCCTACAAGGCGGCGAAGCAGAGCGTCGAGGTCGGCATCGTGCTCACGATCAATCCGCGGCTGGAGGTCGGCACGACCGCCACCACGGTCGAAGTGGCCGCCGTCGCGGGCGCCGAACTGCAAACCACGAATGCCACCGTCGGCACCACGCTGACCGGGCCCTCGCTGATCCAGTTGCCGAACATCGGCCGCGACGCCTCGACCTTCGCGATCTTCCAGCCAGGCGTCACGCCGGAGGGTTCGGTGGCCGGCGCGATGTACGACCAGAACACCTTCCAGCTCGATGGCGGCAATAACTCCAACGACATGGACGGCTCGATGCGCGATTACACCGGCAGTTTCGCGAATAACGTGCCGACCGCCGGCGGCGGGCCCCCCTCGGGCGTGATGCCGACTTCGGTCGAGAGCATCGAGGAGTTCAAGGTATCGACCAGCGGCCAGACGGCCGATTTCAACGGTTCCTCCGGCAGCCAGATCCAGATGGTGACCAAACGCGGCACCAACTCCATCCACGGTTCGGCATACGAATATTACTTCGCCACCGACGTGGGCGCGGCCAATTCGTGGGATAACAATCACACGCCTTCCAAAGGCCTTCCGTATACCCCGCTGCCGATCACGCATGACAACCGCTTCGGCGCGGCCATCGGCGGTCCGATCGTGCCGAAGAATGTCTTGGGCGGCAAGTGGTACGCCTTCTTCAACTATGAAGGCTTCCGCTTCCCGCAGTCCGCCATCTACACTCGCGCCGTCCCCACGGCCACCCTGCGGGCCGGCGTGTTCTTCATTAACGAAGGCGCCGCCGGGTATGTGCCCATCAATCTGAACTCGAATCCGGTGACCGTCAACGGCGTCACGTATCAGCCGACGACTTGCGGTGGCGGCTCCTGCGACCCCCGCGGTCTCGGATTCAATCCGCTGATTTCCCAGCTCTGGAACAAGTACATGCCGCTGCCGAATACCAACACCGGCGGCGACCATTACAACACGCTGAATTTCCAGGGCATCGTGGCGGAACCGATTACGTCGAATTCCTATGTCGGCCGCATCGACCACGATTTCAATGACAAGTGGCACTGGATGGCCAGCTATCGCGACTATAAATTCGTTCGGCTGGGCACGCAACAAGTGGATATCGGCGGCGCTCTTCCCGGCGATACGCTCGGCACTCCGGCCGCGCGCGCCGTGCGCCCGCAGCAGCCGAGCTACTGGGTCACTGGCATGACCACGAACATCTCCGCCACCACGACCAACAATTTCACCTTCAGCTATCTGCGGAATTTCTGGCAATGGGGCACCTCCGCGGCGCCGCCGCAGTTGCCGGGACTCGCCGGCGCGCTCGAAATCGGCGGCGAAACCTCCGGCGCGTTGATCCCCTACAACGTCAACACGCAGAACGTCCGCCAGCGCTTCTGGGACGGCCAGGACAAGCAGATCAAGGACGACCTGACGAAAATCAAGGGCAACCACCTGATCCAGGTCGGCGGCCTGTACATGCACCAGTTCGATTACCACCTGCGCAACGACAACGGCCAGGGCATCATGAACGCGCCGGTGTACCAGATCACGAGCGGCGGCGGCATGACCTATCCTTCGTCCATCGTGCCGGCGGGCGTGCCTTCGAGCCAGGTGAGCACCTACCGGAGGTTGTACACGGAAGTGCTCGGCATTGTCGACCAGTCGCAGGATCTGTTCACACGGAGCGGCGCGCAACTCACGCTGCAGCCGCCGGGGTCGTACATGTTCGACCAGAGCACCATCCCCTCGTATAACCTGTACGCCACCGACACATGGCATCTGAAGCCGAGCGTCACGCTGAGTTACGGCCTCGGTTATACGGTGGAGATGCCGCCTGTCGAAGCGAACGGCAAGCAGGTGGAGTTGACGGATACCAACGGGCATCCGTTCGACCTCTCCAGTTACCTGGCCGCCCGGAAGTCCGCTGCTCTGCAGGGCCAGGTCTACAACCCGACAGTGGCGTGGGCGACCGTTAAGAATGTGACCGGCGCCAGCACCAAGTACCCGTACAACCCGTTCTACCGCGGCCTCAGCCCGCACGTGGCCGTAGCCTGGAATCCGCACTATAGCGACGGCCTCATGGGCCATCTTCTGGGGAACGGAAAGACCGTCATCCGCGGCGGCTACAGCCGGGTATTCGCGCGGCTGAACGGCGTCGACCTGGTGCTGGTTCCGCTGCTGGGCACCGGCCTGGGCCAGGCGGTTTCCTGCTACCCCACCATGACCGGCCAGTGCGTCGGCAACGCCCAGGTCAATCCGTCAAACGCCTTCCGCATCGGAACCGACGGTCTGGCGGCGCCGCTGCCCACACTCAGCCAGACGCTGCCCCAGCCCTACATTCCAGGCGTCAACGGCAACGCGGCCTCCGGTTCGGGCTCGGTGCTCGACCCGAATTTCCGGCCGGCCCGCACCGACAACTTCAACCTGAGCATTCAGCGGGAAATTTCCTCGCACGCGATCCTCGAGGTCGGCTATATCGGCCGGATCATCCGGAACGAGTGGCAGCAGGTGGACCTCGATGCCGTGCCGTACATGACCACGCTGAGCGGCCAGACCTTCGCCCAAGCCTACGCCAACGTCTTCTGGCCGGTATGGTTCGCGGCCCAGAACAACGCTGCCACTGTGAACGTCGCTCCGCAACCGTTCTTCGAAAGCGCGCTGGGCGGCGCGAATTCCGCGTTCTGCAAGGGCTACGCGAGCTGCACGGCGGCGGTGGCCAACAACGGGACGATGAACGGGCTGATCCAGAACAGCCAGGTCTACCAGCTCTGGGCGGCGCTCAACGGGGCTCCCTCCTGGACCCTGGGGCGCACCATGCCATCGAGCCCCGGTCCGGGCATTCCCGCGGGCCAGGTCTCGGCCGTTTACTCCGACGGCTCGCTCGGCTTCGGCAACTACAACGCCGCGTATTTCACGCTGACCCTGCATGACTGGCATGGGATCACGACCAAATCCAACTTCACCTGGGCGCGGGCGCTGGGCACCGGCAATCAGTCGCAGGCCACCAGCTCCTACAGCGTGGTCGACCCCTGGAACATCCACGCCATGTACGGCCCGCAGTTCTTCGACTACAGGTTCATCTACAACCTGACGTTCCTGTGGCAGGATCCCTGGTACAAGACGCAGAAGGGCGTGGTGGGCCACCTGCTCGGCGGCTGGACCGTCGCTCCCCTGTTTACCGCGCGCAGCGGAGCCCCGCTCGCGGTCAACAACTTCAACGGCGACTGCGAATCGTTCGGCGAGATGAACTGCAATACCGGCAGCACGCTGGACGGCGCAGTACTCACCGGGCCGTTCGGCTACGGCAACTCCGCTCATTACAAGGTCAACGTATCGGAGACGACGGCCAGCGGCGCCGGCGTCAATTCCAACCCGGACAACGGCGGGAACAGCATCAACATGTTCTCGAATCCGGACGCTGCTTACAGCAAGTTCCGGCCCTGCGTCCTCGGGTTTGACACGAACTGCGGATCGAACGGCAACATCCGCGGCATGCCTACCTGGAACCTGGACGCGACCGTGTCCAAGGATCTCGGCGTCTGGAAGGAAGGCCGCGTCGGCGCCACCCTGATGTTCCAGTTCTACAACCTGCTGAATCACGTACAGTTGAACGACCCGTACCTGGACATCAGCGATCCTGCCGATTTCGGCGTCCTCGGCACCAACAACCCCAATGGCGGCCAGGCCAACACTCCGCGGCAAATGCAGTTCGGCCTCCGCATTCACTGGTAGATCCTCCGCATCCGAGGGGCCGGCCCGCCCGGCCCCTCCTCTTAACTCCTTCTTTCCTCAGCCTCTCCGCGTCCCTGCATTGTTCCTCTGCTAAACTCAAACTAAATGCCCAAAGAGAAAGAGCAGCGGCAACCGATGCCGCCCGTTAGCGCCTGGGCCCCGGCCGTGGCGCTCGGCTGGCTGATTCCCGGCGGCGGTCATTTCCTGCTCAAGCGCAGCGGCCGCGGCGCGCTCCTGCTCGTTTCCATCACCCTGATGTTCCTGTTCGGCCTGATGATGCGCGGGTCCCTGTTCGAGCCGCAGACCGGCGACCTGCTCACCACGCTGATCAACACCGGCGGATTCATCGGCAATCTCTGCGCCGGCGTTCTCTATCTGCTCGCCCGCATGTTCGGCTACAACTACGCCGACGGCGCGGGCCCCGATTTCCTCATCCACACGCCTCCGGTGCACGACTACGGCACCAAGTTCCTGGTAACCGCCGGCCTGCTGAACCTGCTTGCCATGGTGGATGCTTTCGAGATCGCGGCCGGGAGGAAAGAGTAATGCCCAAAATGACCCTGGATCACTTCGAGGCCGCGTTTTTATTTGCGCTGCTGACCTCGGTCGTGCTGGGCGTGGTCACCAAGAACAGCGACCGCGACCGCCTGCACTACGGCGTCTACACGTTCGTCTGCTTCCTCGTCGCGCTCTTCGGCCTCGGCTGGCTGATGTACTTCGCGCACGGATAGGGCAGGCGCCTCGCCTGCCCCGTGCCTGATCCCTACCGCCCGCCCCGCCCCGCACCCTCCGGACGCGGCTTCGGCAGCGGCTTCCGAGGCAGCATTTCCGGTCGCGCCGCCGTGTTGTAGACGAACCATGCCATGATCGCCGACGCTTGCTCCATGTCGTCCCCCTGCAGCCGGTCGTAGACGTCCATGTTGGAATGGTGCGTGCGCGTGCCGTATTCGAGCGGGTCCTGGATGAACTGGAAGCCGGGCAGCCCGACCGCATCGAACGACATGTGGTCCGTGCTGCCGGTATTCCGGATGGTCAGCGTGGCCGCTCCGAGGTCCTTGAGGGGCGCCATCCACGCCTCGAATATCGGCCGCACTTCGTCGTTGTCCTGAATATAGACGCCCCGGATCTTGCCGCTGCCGTTGTCCAGGTTGTAATACGCGGAAAGCTTCGCGTGCTCCGGCTTGAGCTTCATATCCGCGGGATCGGCGAAATGCTCCTTCACGTAAGCCCGCGAGCCCAGAATCCCCTGCTCTTCGCCGGTCCATAGCGCCAGCCGCACGGTGCGCCGCATTTTGAGGTCGAGAGTCTTGAGGATGCGGATGGCTTCCATGGCGACCGCCGAACCCGCCGCGTTGTCGGTCGCGCCCGTGCCTCCGGTCCAGGAATCGAAATGGCCGCCGAGCATGACCAGACCAGGATTGGGGTCGGTGCCGGGGATTTCCGCCGTGATGTTGAAGGAATCCGCCGGCTCGGTGAACTTCGCCTGAATGTCGAACGCCAGCGTGACCGGGATGTTCTTCTCCAGCAGCCGGGCGATCCGGTTGTAATGCTCGTTGGTGACGATCACGGACGGCGGCGGCAGCGGTTGGGACGGGTCCTGCGAACCGGCGGCCGAGCCCATCACCGTGCCGCCGTCCGGCCCGTTGCCGGGCGTCAGGACGACCAGCACGCCCTCATCCTTCAGGAACTGGTTCAGTTGCGAGCGGAAGCCGCGGCCGGCCGCCCCGCCGCGTCCTCCGGCAGCGCCGCGTCCTCCGCGTCCGCCCGCTGCGGCCGGAGCGCCGGACGTGGGGCGGAAGAAGCCGAGCGGCAGCGCCGCCGGATTGCCGCCGGTTGGCTCCGGCGCCTCGGCAGCCTCAGCAAGCTCGGCATCCGTCAGGCGATGCGCATACGGGCTGGTCACCATTTCCGATGGGTGCGGCGCCGCCGTCAGGACGATCTTCCCCTTCAACTTGCCCTTAAACTTTTCGAGATCGTCGGGCCCGGTTATGACCGCCATCATGGCCTGCCCGCTCACCGGCCCATCGGTGCCCGGCGACCACGGCTGCGCGAATCCGATCAGCGGCTGAAACTCGGGCTCCTTCATCTCCGCCGCGAAATGCGTGCAACTCCAGCCGCGCCCGAACGGACCCCAGGCCTCCATCTTCACGTTCGAGAGGCCCCATTCCTGCAGCCGCTTCACCGCCCATTCCCCCGCGGCCTTGGCCTGCGGCGAGCCGGTGAGCCGCGGACCGTGGACATCCGTCAAATAGAACGACGTGTCCATCACCTTGGAATTGGTCCCGAATGCTTCGGCTTTGATGCGGTGCAATACCGCGAGGTCGATCTTCTCCGGCCCGTCGGCCGCCAGAAGCAGGCAGAGGCCGGACGCGGCAGCGAGCCCGGCCATCAGATTCTTGCGCATAGCGGCGAGAGTAACACGATTCCCCGCGCGGGCCCAAGCCGCTTCCGGCGCGGCGTTATCCTGAAACTCATGACCCGTAGGGACCTTCTGGCGATGGGGGCTCTGGCGCTCGGCTCGGGCGGGCGCCGGGCCGGAGCCCAGAACCTCGGAATGGGTTCGCGCCACGAGCGTCCCATGCCGCGCGGCAAACCCTCCGGGCTGCCCTTCAATGCCCAATTCGTGAACGTAGCTGCCGCCGCCGGCCTGCGCGCGCCGGTCATCTATGGCGGCGCGGAGGTCAACGACTACATCGTGGATTCGATGGGCTGCGGCGTCGCCTTCATCGATTATGACAACGACGGCTGGCAGGATATCGTTCTGCTCACCGGCCGGCGCTGGCAGAACACGCCGCCGGGCGCGACGATCCGGCTCTACCGCAACCATCGCGACGGCACGTTCACCGATGTCACCGAAAAATCCGGCCTGGGCCGCTCCGTGTGGGCCACCGGCATCACCGTCGGGGATTACGATAACGACGGCTTCGACGATCTTTTCATCACCTGCTGGGGCCAGAACCTGCTGTTCCACAACAACGGCGACGGCACCTTCACCGATGTGACCGAACGCGCCGGCCTGCTGCACCCTGGCGTCCGCTACGGCAGCGGCTGCACGTGGATCGATTACGACCGCGACGGCCGGCTCGACCTGTTCGTCGCGCACTACATGGTGTTCGACCAAGCCAGGATGCCCGCGCGCGGACAGGACCCCGCCTGCAACTATCGCGATGTGCCAGTCTATTGCCGTCCGCCCGGAATGCCGCAGGATCCCTGCCGGCTGTACCGCAATAACGGCGACGGAACCTTTACCGATGTCAGCGAAAAATCCGGCATCCTGGCGGTGAAGCCGGGCTACGCGCTCACCGCCGCCGCGGCCGATTTCGATGGCGACGGCTGGTGCGACCTCTACGTGGCCTGCGACCTTTCCCCCAGCCTGCTGCTCCGCAACAACCGCGACGGCACGTTCACCGAATGCGGTCTCGAAAGCGGCGTCTCACTGGGCGAGGATGGCGAACTGCAGGCGGGCATGGGGCTGGGCATCGGCGACTACAACACCGACGGTTACCTCGACATTCTCAAGACCCACTTCCAGGACGATCTGCCCGTGCTCTACCGCAACAACGGCAAGGGCGTGTTTCTGGATGTGACGCGCCGCGCCGGGCTGGGCGTCGAGACGCGGTTCGTCGGCTGGGGCGCCGGCATTGTGGACCTGGATAACGACGGCCTGCCCGATCTGTTCTACGCCACCGGCATGGTCTATCCGGAAGTCGAGCACAAGCTGCCCGAGGTCCCGTACAAGACGCCGTGCGTGGTCTTTCGCAATCTCGGCGCCGGCAAGTTCGAAGAACTGCTGGAGGAGGCCGGGCCGGGCATCGCCGAGCCGCACTCGAGCCGTGGCGTCGCTTTCGGCGATTTCGATAACGACGGCGACCTCGACATCCTGATCATGAACATGAACGAGCCGCCCTCGCTGCTGCGCAATGATCTGCGAGGCTCCGGCCATTGGTTGAAAGTGCTGCTGGAGGGCACGAAGTCGAACCGCTCGGCGATCGGCGCGACGGTGGTGGCAAGCTACGGCGATCGGCGGCAGGCGCAGGCGGTGCTGGCGCAGAGCGGATATCTTTCGGCGAGCGACCGCCGCCTGCACTTCGGGCTGGGGGCCGCGACGGCCGCCGATCTCGAAATCCGCTGGCCGAACGGCGGCGTCGAAAAGGTGGCGGGCGTCGCGGCGGATCGGCTGGTCGTAATCCGGGAGGGCGCGGGCATCGTGCGCGCAGACAAAATGCGTCATTAACGCGGGCCTTCGCATGTTATATTCCTATCTGCCCCCATGTTCGACCCCAAGAATCCACTGGCCCGACTGGACAGGCAGGAACTGCTGTGGCTCGCCGGCATTCTGAAGGACGCCTGCCGCGAGCGGCTGGAAAAGAACCTCGTCAGTCAGGCTTTTGAAGAGCGCCTGTACCGCCGCGGCCCCGTGGCCGGACGGCTCGACCCGCGCCCGTTCCTGCGCATCTGGGAGCCGCGCTACCGCAAATTCCTGGGCATCGCGGCCGAGCTGGAGGCGCAGCTCCAGGCCGGCGATGCGCACGCCATCGCGGAGTCCTTGCGCGCTCAGGTCGAGACCCGGCGGCCGCTCGCTTCCGAAGCGCGCGGGCGCAGGCGCCGGACTGGATGACGCGCAAGCCGTCGCCCGCATCGCCGAGCGTTCCTTCCCCAACGTCCGCATCCAATTGTCCGATTGCAACGGGCGGACGGTCCGCATAGCATCGTGCCAGCCGGATTTCGATCCGGACAACCAGAAAGGAGCGGCACCATGCTCGGTCCGCAAATTGCAGAAGGAAGAGGCAAACGCACCGGCCGGCGCGTCATCGCGACGGAGCCGCAATTGAAGATCGAAGCGTCGGTTGAAGAAACCACGACGCTCATTGGAATCCAGGGCACCAACCTCATCACCTATACCGCCACGAATAAGCCCGATGGCAGCCTGGAGGGCGAAGGCGAGGGCGTCTTCGCCACGCCGGACGGCCAGATCGTCACCTGGAAAGGCACTGGCGTGGGGCGTTTCGCCGAAGGCGGGGCCGTGAATTACTGCGGGACCATCAGCTATACGACGTCCTCGCAGAAGTTTATCCGGCTGAACGGCGTTGCCGGCGTGTTCCAGTTCGAGCTGGACGCGCAGGGCAACACGCGGTCGGCGACCTATGAAATGGTCCCGGCCAGCGCCACGCAGCGTGCCAAAGCGTAGCTCGCAGCGGAGCGGGCCGGAGCCGGTCCGAATCGGCTGAGCTCTCGGCCCGCGCCACTTGACGGAGCCCGGTCGCAGCAGCCGCGGCCTGTCCGCCTTACTGGGCATCTCCCGCCGTCCGGTGACAGCGCCACGACCGCGATACCGAAGCCCCGGTGCAGCAGCCGCAACCTGCCAGCCCGGCTGGGCCCTCGCCTCGCGCCACCCGGCAGCGCCACCGGCCGCGATACCGAAGCTCCCGCCGGAGCAGCGGCGGCCAGTCGGCCCGGCTGAGCTCTCGCCCCGCGCGACGTTATAGCGCCACCTATCGCGCCAATACTCAGTCCCTGCGGAGCAGCCAGCGGCTGCCCGGCCCGGTCAAGCCGCGCCACCACGTTGTAGTGCCACGCATCGCCAACGGGATCATCCCGCGGCAGCAGCCATGCGACTCGCCTGCTCGCCAGAAAACGGCCCGCGCCACGTTATCATGAAGATACATGGCGCTATTGCTGGACGGCAACCGCGTTCGGGACGAGATTAAGGCCGAGTTGAAGCCGCGCGTGGAGCGGGTGGCCGCGCACGGGCGTCCGCCGGGGTTGGCTGTCGTGCTCGTAGGCCACAATCCGGCGTCCGAAATCTACGTCCGCAATAAGATCAAAGCGTGCCAGGATCTCGGGATCTATTCCGAATCGCTGACGCCGCCGGAGACGATCGCCACCGAGGAACTGCTGGCCATCGTCGAACAGCTCAACGCGCGCCACGATATAGACGGCATCCTGGTGCAGCTTCCCCTGCCGCCGCAGGTCGACGCCAAGCGCATCCTGCTGGCGATCGCGCCGGCCAAGGATGTGGACGGCTTTCATCCCTGCAACGTCGGCAACCTCGTGGCGGGACTGCCCGGGCCGCGCGCCTGCACGCCGGCCGGCATCATCGAGCTCTTGAAGCGATACCGCGTTCCGATCGCCGGCCGGCGCGCGGTGGTGGTGGGCCGCAGCGACATCGTGGGCAAGCCGGTCGCCATGCTGCTGCTCCACGAGCATGCCACGGTCACGATCTGCCATTCGAAAACGCCGGATCTCGCGGCGGTTTGCCGCGAAGCCGATCTCCTGGTCGCGGCCCTGGGCCGGCCGGCGATGATTACGGGCCAATACGTCAAACCGGGCGCTACCGTGATCGACGTCGGCACCACGCGCGTCGAGGACGCGGCGCTGGCGAAACGCCTCTTCCGCGATGCGCCGGAGAAGCTGGCCGCTTTCGAGAAAAAGGGCAGCATTTTGCTGGGCGACGTGCATCCGATCGAGATCCCTGCCGTGGCGGGCGCCTACACACCGGTCCCGGGAGGCGTGGGGCCGCTCACCATCGCCATGCTGATGGCCAACACCGTGGCTTCGGCCGAACGCCGGACAGGAGTATGCTGAAGGTCGGACTTACCGGCGGCCTGGCCTCCGGCAAGAGTTTCGTGGGGGAGGCGCTGGCCGGCTACGGGTGCCTGCTGGTGCGGGCCGACGAACTCGGCCACGAAGTGCTGGCCCCCGGCGGGGAGGCGTACGGCCCGGTGGTGCGTGAATTTGGCGGGGAGATCGTGATGGCCAATGGCGAAATCGATCGCCGCGCCCTGGCGGCCCGTGTTTTCGGCGCGCCCGAGCGCCTCGAACGCCTCAATGCGCTGGTGCACCCGCCGGTAGTCAAACGCGAAGAGCAGATCATCGCCGAATTCGCGGCGCGGCAGCCGCACGGCATCGCCGTGGTGGAGGCCGCCATCCTGATCGAAACCGGCAGCTACAAGCGCTTCGACCGCATCATCCTGGTGACCTGCCGCCCAGAACAGCAGGTGGAGCGCGCGAGCCGCCGCGAGGGGGCCGTGCTGGCGGATATCGAGGCCCGGCTGCGGCGGCAGATGCCGCTCGCCGAGAAACGAAAATTCGCTGATTTCGTCATAGATACATCGGGTGAAAAAGAGGATACGCTGCGCCAGACCCGGGCGGTTTACGAGGCGTTACGGAGAATCGAATCATGAGAGTGCTGCGACCGTTTGTGGGCGCCGCCGTTCTGGCGGCCTCGTTTTTGTACGTCACCTCGGTGGCGCATTGGAATATCTCGCGCGTCTTCCAGCCCGTACGCAGCGCCGGCCGGCTGTGGGCCGAGCCAGCCGCGGCCGCGGCCGGCGGCACCTACACCGCCGATGAACAGAACAATATCGATATCTACCGCGCCTCCCGCGAAGCCACGGTCAACATCACGTCCATCGTGGTGCAGGAGGACTGGTTCTGGGGCACCTACCAGGGTGAAGGGGCCGGCTCGGGATTCATCGTCAATCCCGATGGCGAGATTCTGACCAACTTCCATGTGGTCCGCGGCAGCGCCCAGTTGACCGTCACGCTGGCCGATAAGAAGACCTACAAGGCGCGCATCCTGGCCCGCGACCGCCGCGACGACCTGGCGCTGATCAAGATCGATGCCGGCCGCAAGCTTCCGGCGCTGCGGCTCGGCGATTCCGACGGTCTGGCAGTCGGGCAGAAGGTGCTCGCCATCGGCAATCCTTTCGGCTTCGGCGGCACCTTGACTACCGGAATCGTGAGCTCGCTCGACCGTTCGATCAAAACGGAAGACGAGAGCCTGGAGGGCATGATCCAGACCGACGCTGCCATCAACCCCGGCAACAGCGGCGGCCCGCTGCTCGATTCGCACGGCAACGTCATCGGCATCAACACCGCGATCTACGGCCCGCAGGGCAATATCGGGCTGGGCTTCGCGCTGCCCATCAACCGCGCCAAGGCGATGCTGGACGAAGTCGCCAAAACCGGCCATGTCTCGCAGCCATACCTAGGCCTGAGCGCCTTGCCGATCACCAGCGATCTGGCCGAGATGCTGAATCTGCCAGCGGAAAGCGGGCTGCTGGTGCAACGCGTCGAGCCGCGCTCGGCCGCGGCCGAATACGGCATTCGCGGCGGCACGCGCCGCGTGTTTTGGGGCAATTATCCGATCTTTATCGGTGGCGATTATCTGGTGGCCATCGACGGCCAGCACGTAGAGGGCGACAATTTCCTGCAGCGCGCCCTCGCCCGGAAGCGCGGCGGCGATTGGATGGATTTGACACTCTATCGCGACGGCCGGAAGATGCAGTTGCGGGTGAAGCTGGGCTCGGCGCCCACGGATTTATAACGGCGGCGGACAGCCCGGCC